>NZ_JBVJBI010000013.1:0-230240 GCF_055589745.1 Kitasatospora sp. NPDC041917
TTGCCCCCTTTTCGTCCCCCTTTTTTTCCGCCCCCCCCCCCCCCCCCCCCCCTTCCCCCCCCCCCCCTTTCCCCCCCCCCCCCCCCCCCCCGCACGCGCCGGATGGCAGGAAAGGTGGGAAGCAGGTCATTGCTGCCACCGCTCCCCGTTGGGAGGCTGGCCGTATGAGAGCGCACAGCGTGGTCATCGTCCTCTTCGAGGGCGTGCAGAGCCTCGATGTGACCGGTCCCCTGGAGGTGTTCGCGGGGGCGGGCCGGGCGTCCGGGCAGCCCCCGGCCTACCGGGTGACCACCGCCTCCCCCGGCGGCGGTCCGGTGCGCAGCCACAGCGGACTGCGGCTGCTGCCGGACGCGGACCTGACCGAGGTCGGGGCGGTGCACACCCTGCTGGTTCCCGGCGGGATGGACACCGAGCGCCCGGACCCGGCCCTGGTGGCACGGATCCGGGAGCTGGCCGGACGGGCCGAGCGGGTGGTGTCGGTGTGCACCGGCGCCTTCCTGCTCGCCGAGGCCGGGCTGCTGGCCGGACGCCGGGCGACCACCCACTGGGCCTACGGCGAGGAACTGGCCCGGCGGTTCCCGGACGTCGAGGTGGACCCGGACCCGATCCACGTCCGGGACGGGCGGATCGCCACCTCGGCCGGGGTCACCGCCGGGATCGACCTGGCGCTGGCCCTGGTGGAGGAGGACCTCGGGCGCGAAACGGCCCTGCTGGTCGCCCGCCACCTGGTGGTCTTCCTGCGCCGGCCGGGCAACCAGGCCCAGTTCAGCACCCAGCTGGCCGCCCAGGTGGCGGCCCGGCGGCCGCTGCGCGAGGTACAGCGGTGGATCGCCGAGCACCCGGAGGCCGACCTCTCGGTCGAGGCGCTGGCCGGCCGGTCGGCGCTGTCGCCGCGGCACTTCGCCCGGGCCTTCGCCGCCGAGGTGGGGGTGACCCCCGGCCGGTACGTGGACGGGGTCCGGCTGGAGGCCGCCCGGCGGCTGCTGGAGGACACCGACGACGGCATCGAGGAGATCGCGCGCTCCTGCGGCTACGGCACCCCGGAGGCGATGCGGCGCGCCTTCGTCCGGGCCCTGGCCGCCCCGCCCGCCGAGTACCGACGCCGCTTCCGACCCGAACCCACCGGAGGTCACTGATGCGCATCGCCATCCTGCTCTACCCCGAGTTCACCACCCTGGACGCGGTCGGCCCGTACGAGGTGCTGTCCCGGATCCCCGGCGCCGAGGTGGTGTTCACCGCCGCCGAACGGGGGCCGGTGCGCAACGACCTCGGCAGCCTGGCGCTCGTCGCGGACGCCGCCCTGGACGAGGTGGACTCGGCCGACCTGCTGCTGGTGCCCGGCGGGCCCGGGACGGAGGCCCAGCTGACGGACCGGGCCGTGCTCGACTGGGTGCGCCGGGTGGACGCGACCACCACCTGGACCACCTCGGTCTGCTCCGGCTCGCTGATCCTGGGCGCCGCCGGGCTGCTCAAGGGCCGCCGGGCCACCAGCCACTGGGGCGTCCTGGACCGGCTGCCCCGCTACGGGGCGGAGCCGACCGGGACGGAGCGGGTCGTCATCGACGGCAAGTACGCCGTCGCCGCCGGGGTCTCGGCCGGGATCGACCTCGCCCTGACGCTGGCCGGCGTGATCAGCGGGGACACGACCGCGCAGGCGATCCAGCTGCTGATCGAGTACGACCCGCAGCCGCCGTACGCGTCGGGCTCCCTGGCGAAGGCGTCCCCCGAGGTGGTCGAGGCGGTCAACCGGCTGATGGTGCGCTAGAGCCGACGGCCGCGTCCCGCCGGGGCGGGAAGGCGTGGCGGCGGGCGGCGGCGGCCACGGCGAGGACGGGGAGCATCAGCGCGAGCACCGTCCAGGGCAGGGCGCCGGTGCCCAGGCCGCTCAGGACCAGGCCGCCGACCACGCCGCCGCCCGCCATCGCGGCGTTCCACAGGGTCACCAGGACGGCCTGGGCGGCGTCCGCCCGCTCCCCGCCCGCGTCGCCGAGCGCGGTCTGGAGCAGGGTCGGGACGCCGCCCCAGCCCAGGCCCCAGAACAGCGCCGCGACGTACACCGGCGGCGCGCCGCCGGACCGCACCGCGAGGACGGCCGCCGTCAGCGCGACCAGCAGCGCGGCGCCGATCGTCAGCTGCCGCAGCCGGCGGTGGATGTGCGCGCCGATCAGCCAGACGCTCGCCAGCGAGGCCAGCCCGAAGACCAGCAGCACGGTGCCGGTGGCGCCGCCGAGGCCGGCCCGGTCCAGGAAGGGCGCGATGTAGGTGAACAGGATGGTGTGCGCGAGCACGAAGAGCACGGTCACGGTGAGCACCGGCCGCACGCCGGGCACGGCGAGCGCCCCGCGGACCGGCGCCCGCTCACCGGCCGGCTGCCCGGGCTGGTCCGGCAGCAGCGCCGCGATCCAGCCGATCACGCCGACCGCCAGGGCCGTCATGGCCAGGAAGGGCACCCACCAGGCGAGCACCTGCCCCAGGAAGGTGCCGACCGGCACTCCCAGCGACAGCGCCACCGGCACGCCCGCCATCGCCACCGCCATGGCCCGCCCCTGCTGCTCGACCGGCACCAGCCGGCGCGCGTACCCCGCGAGCAGGGCCCAGGCCAGGCCGGCCGCGACGCCCGCGAGGAAGCGGGCGGCCAGCGTGAGCGGATAGCTGGTGGAGACCGCGGTGACGGTGTTGGCGACCGCGAAGCCCGCCATCGCGGAGAGCAGCAGCCGCTTGCGGCCCCAGCCGGCGGTGGCCGCGCTGAGCGGGATCGCGGTGACGGCGGAGCCGATCGCGTAGACGGTGACGGTCTGCCCGGCCGCGGACTCGCCGACCCCGAGCGCCTCGCTCATCCCGGGCAGCACGCCGGCGGGCAGGTTCTCGGTGAGACCGGTGACGAAGACGGCGGTGGCCAGGGCGAGCAGGGCGGACAGGGGAAAGGGCTTGCGGGGTAACGGGGTTGTGAGCTGTGTGGTCGCCATGGGGACCATGCTCGGACCTCACACCGGTGTCAGGTTCAAGCATGGCCCCGAAGGCGTCGACTCGCGGGGGCGTCCGGGCCGGCGGAGCGTCCGGGTCAGCGCCCGAAGTAGCCGTTGAAGTTCTTGGAGAACTCCTGGCCGCCGAACCGGTCCCAGTTGATCGACCAGGTCATCAGTCCGCGCAGGTTCGGCTGCGCGCCCGAACGCGGCACGTACGTCCCGCAGTTGGCCAGCTTGGTCAGGCAGTCGAGCGCCTTGTTCACCTCGGCCGGAGCGACGTAGCCGTTGCCCGCGTTGGTGGTGGCCGGCATGCCGATGGCGACCTTGGAGGCGGGCAGCGCCGGGAACACGTTGTTGGTGTTGCCCGCCACCGGGAAGCCCTTGAGCAGCATGTCGGTCATCGCGACGTGGAAGTCGGCGCCGCCCATCGAGTGGTACTGGTTGTCCAGGCCCATGATGGAGCCGGAGTTGTAGTCCTGGACGTGCAACAGGGTGAGGTCGTCGCGCAGCGCGTGGATGACCGGCAGGTACGCCCCGGCCCGCGGGTCCTGGCCACCCCAGGGGCCCGATCCGTAGTACTGGTAGCCGAGTTGGACGAAGAAGGTCTCCGGCGCCATGGTCAGCACGAAGCCCGGACCGTACTTGGCCTTGAGGGTCTTCAGCGCGGAGATCAGGTTGACGATGACCGGGCTGGTCGGGTTCTTGAAGTCGGTGTCACCGGTGTTGAGGGAGAGCGAGTGCCCCTCGAAGTCGATGTCCAGGCCGTCCAGGCCCCACTTGTCGATGATCGCCGAGACGGAGCCGACGAAGGTGTCCCGGGCGGCGGTGCTGGTCAGCTGGACCTGGCCGTTCTGGCCGCCGATCGAGATCAGCACCTTCTTGCCCTGGGCCCGCTTGGCGGCGATGGCGGCCTTGAACTCGTCGTCCGACTCGACGCCCGGGCACTCGGTGGCCGGGCAGCGGTTGAAGCGGATGTCGCCGGAGGTGACGGAGGTGGGCTCGCCGAAGGAGAGGTTGATGAAGTCCCAGGAGTTCGGGACGTCGGCCATCCGGGTGTAGCCGGCGCCGTTGGCGAAGCTCGCGTGCAGGTAGCCGACCAGGGTGTGGCTGCCGGCGGGCGGGCTGGTGGGCGTGCCCGTGGGGGTCCCGGTCGGGGTCCCGGTCGGGGTCCCGGTGGGCGTTCCGGTGGGCGTTCCGGTCGGGGTGCCCGTCGGGGTCGCGGTCGGCGAGGCGGTCGCGGTGGGTGTCGGCGTGGGCGTCGGGCTGGGCGCGCCGGGGCCGTCCAGCGAGATGTCGTCCGCGTAGTAGGTGCCCTGGCCGTACCAGCCGTGGGTGTAGACGGTGGCGCTGGTCTGGCTCGCACCGGTGGTGAAGCTGAGGCTGAGCTTCTGGTACGCGCCGCCGGTGCCGGGCGTCCAGGTGCTCGGGCCGCCGCCGTCCACGCCCAGGTAGACGTACGAGCCGTTGACGAAGGCGCTGAGTGTGTAGGTGGTGTTCGGGGCGACGGTGACGGTCTGGCCGCACTGGGCGGTGTCGCCGGCCGTGGCGGCCGCGGCGAGCGCGCGGCTGCCGCCGTGCACCGGGCCGGTGACGACGCTGCCGGAGTTGCCGGTGCAGCTCCAGGGACCGAGCGAGCCGGACTCGAAGCCGCCGTTGGCCAGGAATTCGCCGGCCGAGGCGGCGGGGGCCAGGCCCAGTGTGGCGCCGACCAGGGCGGCTGCGGCGACGGCGGAGGCGGTACCGGCGGCGAGGGCCGCGCGGCGGCTCGTGACCGGGGTTCCGGGGACGGGTGTTCTGCGCATGCGGGCGCTCCTGCGATGGCGCGGTCGTGGGGGACGTCCGAGGGCACGCCGGAGCACGCGCCAGTGGGGGGAACGGCCCGGCCTGGCACCCAAGTTGGACTAGACCACTGAAGTGGATTCGACCGGGCGGTGTCAATGGTCCAGACCGGTTCCCGGCTTCTCCGGTTGCCGGGGGTGACACCCCGTCGAAGGATGGAGGGGTGACCCCGCCCGGCTACCTCCGCCACCCCCACCTGCACGGCGGCCTGCTCACCTTCACCGCCGAGGACGACGTCTGGATCGCCCCGCTGGACGCCGACGGCGCCGGCACCGGCCGGGCCTGGCGGGTCGGCTGCGACCGCACCCGGGTCAGCGACCCCCGCATCTCCCCCGACGGCACCACCCTCGCCTGGACCAGCTGGCTCGGCCTCACCCCCGAGGTGTGGACCGCCCCGGTCGACGGCGGCCAGGCGAGCCGGCTCAGCTTCTGGGGCAGCCAGGACACCCGGGTGCGCGGCTGGCTGCCGAACGGCGAGGTCCTGGCCGTCACCTCCTACCACGAGCCCTTCGGCCACTACACCTGGGCGCACGCCCTGCCGCCGGACGGCTCCCCCGGTCGCCGGATGCCCTGGGGGCCGGTCGGCGACGCCCAGATGAACCACGAACGGACCGTGCTGCTCACCGGCGCCGCCCCGCACGCGCCCGCCGCCTGGAAGCGCTACCGGGGCGGCGCCACCGGCCGGCTCTGGGTGGACGGCGAGCGGATCCTGCCCGAGCACACCGGGCACCTCGCCGCCCCCATGCCGGTCGCCGGCCGGGTCGCCTTCCTCTCCGACCACGAGGGCATCGGCAACCTCTACTCCTGCCGCCCCGACGGCACCGACCTGCGCCGCCACACCGACCACGCCTCCTACTACGCCCGCGAGGCCGCCACCGACGGCACCCGGATCGTCTACCAGCACGCCGGCGACCTCTGGCTGCTGGACGGCCTGGACGCTCCCGCCCCGCACCGGCTGCGCGTCCCGCTCGGCGGCGCCCGGGCCGGCCGCCGCCCGTACCAGGTCGGCGCCGCGAGCCAGGTCAAGGACCTCGCCTGCGACCAGACCGGCCGGGCCGGGGTGATCACCGTACGCGGCAGCCAGTACTGGCTCACCCACAAGGACGGCCCGGCCCGCGCGCTCGCCGACACCCCCGGAGTGCGCACCCGGCTGCCGGTGGTGCTCGGACACACCGGCGAGGCGGCCTGGATCACCGACGCCGAGGGCGCCGACGCGATCGAGGTGATGCCGCTGCCCGGCCACGCCGAACCTCCGGGCCACGCCGGGCCGCGGAAGCACCACCACCGGGTGCTCGCCGCCGGACGGATCGGCCGCGTCCTGGAGCTCACCGCCTCCCCCGACGGCAGCCGGCTCGCCGCCACCACCTCGGACGGACGACTGCTGCTGGTCCGCGCCGCCGACGGCGAGGTGCGCGAACTGGCCGCCTCCGGCTACGGGCCGGTCTCCAGCGCCCGCTTCTCTCCCGACTCGCACTGGATCGCCTGGTCCGAGCCGGTCGCCGGGCGTTCACTGCGCCGCATCCGGCTCACCCGCACCGACGCGCCGTCCTCGACCACCGACGTCACCGACGGCCGGTTCGAGGACGAGCAGCCGGTGTTCACCCGGGACGGCCGCTACCTGGCCTTCCTGTCCTGGCGCGGCTTCGACCCGGTCCACGACGTGCACACCGGCGACCTCTCCTTCCCGCTCGGCTGCCGCCCGTACCTCGTCCCGCTCGCCGCCGACACCCCCTCGCCGTTCTCCGCCCCGGCCGAGGACGGCGCCCCGCACCACGACGGCGACGGCACCGTCCGGGTCGACCCGGACGGCATCGGCGAGCGGCTGCTCCAGTTCCCGGTGATCGCCTCCAAGTACTCGGCCACCGACGCGGTGCGCGGCGGCCTGGTCTGGCTGCGCTGGCCGATCTCCGGCACCCTCGGCCAGACCTTCGCCAGCCCGGAGGACACCTCGGGCCGCCCCTCGCTGGAGCACTTCGACCTGGCCCGGGGCACCCGCAGCACCGTGGTCGACAAGCTGGACGGCTACGCGGTCTCCGGGGACGGCGGCTCGATCGCGGTCTACTCGGCCGGGACGCTGCGGGTGATCCCGGTCGGCGCCCCCTCCGCCGGGACCACCGTCGACCTGCGCCGGATCACCCACACCGTGCACCCGGCCGCCGAGTGGCGCCAGGCCTACCACGAGGCGGCCCGGATCGTCCGGGACCAGTTCTGGGACGAGCGGATGTCCGGCCTGGACTGGCCCGCGCTGGTCGCCCAGTACGAGCCGCTGCTGGACCGGGTCTGCTCCCCCGACGACTTCGCCGACCTGCTGCGCGAACTCCTCGGCGAACTCGGCACCTCGCACGCCTACGTCACCCCGTCCCGGCGCGCCGAGGGCCCCACGCTCGCCCAGCAGCCGCTCGGCCTGCTCGGCGCCAACGCCCGCCACGCCCCCGACGGCCGCTGGCTGGTCGACCGGGTGCTGCCCGGCGAGACCTCCGACCCGCGCGCCCGCGCCCCACTGGCCGCCCAGGGCGTCCGGGACGGCGACGAGTTCCTGGAGATCGGCGGCCGCCCGGTGGACCCGCTGCGCGGACCGCTGCCGCTGCTGGCCGGCACCGGCGGCAGCACGCTCGAACTGGCCCTGCGCAGCGGCCCGGACGGCCCGGTGCGGCGGATCGTGATCACCCCGCTGACCGACGAGCGGCCCATCCGCTACCAGGACTGGGTGACCAGACGACGCGCCCTGGTGCGGGAGTTCAGCGACGGGCGGTGCGGCTACCTGCACATCCCGGACCTCGGCGGCTCCGGCTGGGCACAGTTCAACCGGGACCTGCGGCGCGAGCTGGACAAGCCCGCGCTGGTCCTGGACGTCCGCGGCAACGCCGGCGGCAACGTCTCCGAACTGGTGCTGGAGAAACTCTCCCGGCACGTCCTGGCCTGGGACTTCAGCCGGGACCGCCGACCGGTGCGCTGGCCCCGGCACGCACCGCGCGGACCGCTGGTGGCACTGGCCGACGAGGCCACCAGCTCGGACGGCGACGTGATCATCGCGGCGATCAAGCTGCTCGGGCTCGGCCCGGTGATCGGCACCCGCACCTGGGGCGGGGTGGTCGGGATGAGCGGGCGCCACACCCTCGGCGACGGCACCCAGATCTCGGTGCCGAAGAACGCCTCCTGGTTCGGCGGCGGGCTGGGCTGGTCGGTGGAGAACCGGGGCGTCGAGCCCGACGTGCACGTGCTGCGCACCCCGCGCGACTGGGCCCGGGGGCGCCATCCGGAGCTGGTCGCGGCCGTCCAGCTGGCCCTGGAGCTGCTGGAGGACGCGCCCGCCGCGGCGCCCCCGCCGGAGTCCACGCCCCGGCCGGACCTGCGGCGACCGCCGCTGCCGCCGCGTGCGGGGTGATCCCCGGGCTCAGCCCCAGGGGTCGCCCTCGGCGGTCATGTTCTCGGCGGCGCGCCGGTCGTCCTCCTCCTGGGCGAGCCGTTCCTGCTGCTCCCGGGTCCGCTCGACGTCGTTGCCGTACGCGTCGGCGGCCTCGTCGTGGGCGAGGGCGGCGCGCTGGGCGGCCTCCTGCCCGGTGGACTCGTGCTGCGGCCGGTGGAACAACCTGTCGAAGATGCCCATGACTCCTCCAAACGGGGTGGACGGGAGGTCGGAAGACCGGGCTGCCCCCACTCTCACACCGGGTGCCCACGGGCGCACCTTGAGCCTTTGGTCCCTGGTGGACGCGCCCAAGGACCGTAGCCGCGGGCCCTCGGCCGGGCGCAGATTGGGGCCGTCGGCGAAATCGACGCCACCCTCTGGAGCCCGCTGTGACCGTCGCACATCCCGGAAGCCACGCCCGGCGCACCGCCGAGGACCCGCACGACGGACCGCGCCGGCGGGTCGGCCCGCTGGCCGCGCTGGACGGCCGGCTGCCCGGCGCGCACGACCTGCTGCTGATGCAGTGCCCCAGCTCGCTGCGGCCCCTCGCCGGCGGCGAGCTGCCGCCGTGGGCGCGGGCGGTGCTGCGGGCGCACCCCTGGGTGACGGTCGGCCGGGCACCCGCCGTGGTCGGCAACCCGGTGGACCTCCCGCACCCGCAGCGCTGCACCCGGGACCCGGAGGCGGCGCCCGAACTGTGGTTCCCGGTCACCGTGCGCGGCCCGCGCCCCGGACAGCGGATGGACGCGCTGGCCCCCTGGGCGGCGGTGGCCCGGACGCTGCGGCCCGAGCAGCTGGTCGAACGGCGCGAACGGCTGGCCCCCGAACGGCTGGCCGGCATTCCGGCGCTGGCCCTGCTGCCGGAGGTCGGCCGGCTGGTGGCGGACCACCGGCTGCCCTGGGGCCCGATCGGCGCGGTCGGCTACGAGCTGGGCAGCGGGGTGCCGGTGAGCGGACCGCTCAGCCCGCTGCGGCTGGTGCTGCGCTGCCCGCAGCCGATCAGCCGGCGCGACGCCCTGCAGCTGCGGCGGGCGCTGACCAAGCTGCCGGTCCCCGTGCAGGCCGAGCTGGAGACCCGGCACGGCTCGGTCCAGCTGGCCGAGTACGCCTCCGGCGCCCACAGCCTCACCCTGCTCACCCCGGACGGCCCCCGCGAGGTCCGTGACCCGTGGTTCCCCCGGGGCCCGTTCGTCTGAGCGGCCGGACCGGTCGGGCGGCTCCCGCCGGGGCCGGGGCAATCTCGGAGTTGGCGCGAGGGCGCGGCACCCGGGACGATGGAGCGTCCTCCGACCGTCCCGGACAAGGGAGTTGCCCCGTGCCGCACATCACCATCGACAACGGACAGCCGGGAATCAGCGGGCTGCTGGCGCTGCGCCCGGACACCGCGGCCCCGCTGGGGATGCTCGCCAACGCGCTGCTGCGGGACCCGGCCCCGATGAGCCGGGGCGAGCGCGAGCTGGTCGCCGCCTACGTCTCCCGGCTCAACGGCACCCGCTTCTGCGAGGGCTCCCACAGTGCCTTCGCCGCGGCGCAGTTGGACGGCGGCGAGGACCTGGTGAAGGCGGCCCTGACCGATCCCTCGGCCGCGCCGCTCACGGAGCGGATGCGGGCCCTGCTGCGGATCGCGGCGGAGGTGCAGAAGCAGGCCGCGCCGGTTTCGAAGGAGGCGGTGGCCGCCGCCCGCGCGGCCGGCGCCGGTGACACCGAGATCCACGACACCGTGCTGATCGCCGCCGCGTTCTGCATGTACAACCGGTACGTCGACGGCCTGGCCACCGACCTTCCCGAGGACCCGGGCTACTACGCCGAGGGCGCGAAGCGGATCGTCGACTCCGGCTACGCCCGCGGGAACTGAGCAGCGGGGACCGGACCGCCGGGCGGCGCCGTCCTCGGACGACGCCGCCCGGCGGCGTTCGCGCGCCGCGCCCGGTGCGTTCGGCCGTCAGCCGGTGACGCTCGCCGCACCCGTCTCCAGGTGGCCGGTGAAGCGCTGGGACCAGCTGCTGTCGGCGTCCACCGTGACGGTGAAGTCGTACCAGCCGTTGTTGTACGCGACCGCGTTGAAGAAGTCGCTGACGCTGCCGCCGGCCGGGACCTGGTACGTCCAGGGGCCGTCCGTCCGGTAGTTGTTCGAGGCGATGGTGAAGGTCACCGCCGTGCTGCCGGAGTTGGCCAGCTCGAACCGGAGCGCGAGCTTCCCCGTCCCCGGCTCGACCGCGTACGAGGCGGTGACGGCCGCGTTCCTGCCCGCCTTGGTGAGGTCGCCGGTGAAGCGGCGCAGGAAGCGGTTCGGGCCGACGACGGTCAGGTCGTACTTGCCGTTGCCGAAGCCGTTGGTGCCGCAGTTGAAGAAGTCGGTGACGGGGCTGCCGGAGTCGACGGTGTACTGCCAGGGGCCGCCGCTGCGGTAGGCGTTGGCGTAGGCGGCGAAGTGGGAGGCCCGGGCGGCGCCGTCGTTGGTCATCTTCACCCAGACGTGCATGACGCCGCCGGCGTCGGCGTCCCAGTGGTCCAGGTTGGCGTTCGGCTGGTACGGCAGGGCGCGCGCGGGCCGGGTACCGGACTCCTGCACCGGCAGCTGGTTGTTCACCGGGGCCGGGTTGGGCAGCGGGCCGCAGGCGGACAGGCCGATGGTCTGCGAGGTGTCGGGCAGCGCGGGCAGGCCGTACACCGGGTGGGCGAAGTCGAACACGCTGGTCAGGTCGCCGCAGACGCGGCGGCGCCAGTCGCTGATGCTGGGACAGGTGGCGGGCTTGCCGAGGGCGGCCGTCCAGACCTCCAGGAAGCGCAGCACCGAGGTGTGGTCGAAGGTCTCGGAGTTGACCCAGCCGCCGCGGGTCCAGGGCGAGACGGCGATCAGCGGGACGCGGAAGCCGAGGCCGATGTTGGTGCCGTTGTAGAACTCGCCCGGGGTGCCGGCCGGGGCGGCCGGCGGCGGGACGTGGTCGAAGAAGCCGTCGTTCTCGTCGTAGTTGAGGAACAGCACGGTGGAGTTGAAGACGTTCGGGTCCGCGTTGAGCGCGTCTATCACCATGTGGACGAAGTGCGCGCCGTCGGCCGGGGTGGCGTACGGGTGCTCGGAGGAGGCCTGGTCGGCGACGATCCAGGAGACCTGCGGGAGGGTGCCGGCCAGCACATCGGCCTTGATCGCGGCGGCGATGTCGTCCGGGGTCCTCCCGGTGACCTTGGGCACCGAGCCCATGCCCTTGACCGCCAGCGGGCTGCCGGCCGGGGCGCCGGTGAAGTTGGTGAAGTACGCCAGGGCGTTGTCGCCGTAGTTGTCGGCGGCGTTCTGGTAGACCTTCCAGCTGACGCCCGCCGTCTCCAGCGCCTCGGCGTAGGTCTGCCAGCGCAGGCCCTTCTCGTCGCCGCCGTCGTAGGCCGGGCCGCCCGCGGCGCCGGACGGGTCGATCTGTCCGGACCAGTGGTAGGTGCGGTTGGGGCCGGTCGCGCTCAGCACGGAGCAGTGGTAGGCGTCGCAGATGGTCCAGTTCTCGGCCAGCGCGTAGTGGAACGGGATGTCCTGGCGGGTCAGGAAGCCGAGCGTGCGGACGTTGCCCTTGGCGGCGACCCAGGAGTCCAGCTTTCCGCCGTTCCAGGCCTTGTGCTGGTCGGACCAGCCGTGGCTGAGGTCCCCGTTGCACTGGGCGAGGCGCTCGGGGTCGGCACCGCCGGCCGGCTTGGTCTGGCTGAACTGCCACGGGTACTGGCGGCCGAACAGGCCGTTGGGCTGGTTGAAGACGCTGTAGCCGCCGGATATCTGGATCGCGCTGCGGTCGGCGAAGCCGCGCACGCCGCGCAGCGTGCCGAAGTAGTGGTCGAAGCTGCGGTTCTCCTGCATCAGGATCACCACGTGCTGGGCGTCGGTGATGGTGCCGGTCGTGCCGAGCGCGGTGGTGGCGGCGGTCGCGGCCGTGCCGCCCGGGGCGGCCCCCGCGGCGGCACCGGTGCCGGCCACCGCGAGGCCCGCCGCGGCGGCACCGGACAGCGTGACGAACTTCCTACGACTCAACTCGGCCATCAGCCCGGCCCGTCCCTTCGCTGGCGATGTTGTGCACACAAGTCGGAGCTCACTCGATCGCGCAGCAGTCTCCACCGCGCGCGAAGCGGCCCACCAGATGCGTGCGACAGGATTGGCGGACTGTTCGTCGGGGCGTCACCGAGCGACGCCCGGCTGAACGGGCGAAGGGGGCCGGGTGCTCAGCGGTCCTTGACCTCGATCCCCAGCGCGTGAGCGAACTGCGGTGCCAGCTCCATCAGTTGGAGGGAGCTGATGACCGCGCCGCGCAGCCCCTGGTGGCCGTCGGCCAGGCCGAGCCGGACGGCTCCGCGCAGGTCCGTCCGGCTCAGCGTCGCGCCGCGCAACCGGACCTCCTCCAGGGTCGAGCCGGGGAAGGACACCCCGGTCAGCTTCGCCCCGCCGAAGTCCACGTCGCGCAGCAGGCAGTCCTCGAACACGACGTCCCGCAGGACCGCCGAGCGCAGGTTGACCGCCTCCAGCTTGCAGCCCCGGAACACCACCCGGCGCAGCGCCGCGCCGTACCCGGCGACCCCGGCGAGCACCCCGCCCGCGAAGGAGCTGTCCTGCCACTCGGAGTCGCTCAGGTCGCAGGCGACCCAGCGGCCGGCCTGCACCCACACCTCGTTGAACCGGGCCTGGCGCAGCTTGACCCCGCTGAGCGCGACACCGGTGAAGGCGCACTCCAGGAAGGCCGCCCCGGCACCCGACTCGTCGGTGTGCTCGCCCCCGTCGAAGTGCGCGGTGTCGTACCGCTCGTCGCTGCGCAGCGGCCCGGTGTGCGGGCGCAGCAGCTCGGCGTACGGGAGGTCGGCGAGCCGGTCGGGGACGGCACGGGACATGGCGGTGGCTCCTGACGGTCGGGGGCGGAGGGGTCTCGCCCGCATGCTCGCACGCGGCACCGACAACGCCCGGCACCGACAACGCCCGGCAGCGACGACGCCCGGCACCCGGCGTCGCCCGGCAGCAGCGCCCGACGCCTCCCCGACACGGCGGCGCCCCGGACCGGCCGCCTCGGCGCGGCCGGTCCGGGGCGTTCACCGCTCGGGTCAGCCGCGCACCCAGAGCGAGTTGACGCGAGTGCGCTCGGCGCTGTTCGGGTACGGGTTGGTGCAGGAGGTGCCGGGGCCGCCGCCCGACATCAGCTCGCTGCACGGACCGGAGTAGTGGTCCGGCAGGCCGAGCACGTGCCCGGTCTCGTGCGCCACCACACGCACCGAGCTGTACTGCTGGTTCTGCTGGTAGTCGAGGAAGACGTAGCCGCGCCCGTGGCCGTCGGTGCTGGCGTAGGAGCCGCGGCTGTCGTTGCCCTCGTAGTAGCGGAAGTCGGCGGCCGAGCCGGACCGCAACTGGACGTTGGCGACCGAACCGTTCCAGATCTGCGCGGCCTGGGATATCTGGTTGCGGAAGGACGGGGCGGAGCTGGCGTCGTAGGTGACGGTGACGGTCGCCAGGCCCGGGTTGGCGGCCTGCTTGGCCTTGGCGGAGGCCATCACGGCCTGGAAGAAGGCCTGGTTGTTCGCGGCCTCCGCGGCCGAGCCGGCGTACGTCGAGGCGGTGTAGCCCTGCACGGCCGGGGCGGCCGGGGCCGCGGCGGCGGCCGTGGTGGGCAGGACGGCGAGGCCGGCCGCGAGGGCGAGGCCGAGGGTGGCGGACAGCACGGATCGCTTCATGTGGGGGCTCCGATTCCTGAGGTGACGTGGCCGGTTGGGGGCCGGCCCGGGGGAACACCTGGTCAACGGGTGGTGTCCCCAGAGCTTCGGGCAACCCGGTGCGTGCGCGGATGATGCCAACCCGCGATAGCACCGTCCAATACCCCTGTGATGGGGCCGAATTGAGTCGCCTTTTCCTGGCCTTGACTCAATCGTTCCCCTGGCATTCCGTTCCGGCGGCGACTAGGCTCCCGTTCGGGGAAGTACCCGGTGCGGCGGGCCGCCCGATTCCGGCCGGGCGGCCCGCCGCTCCGAACCCGCCTGCGGGCCGGGTCAGTTCCGCGCCGCGAGTCCGTTCTCCCAGAGGGAGTCGACCTGGCCGCGCTCGTCGCCGTCGGGGTACGGGTTGGTGCAGGACGGGCCGGGGCCGCCGCCCGACATCAGCTCGCTGCACGGACCGGAGTAGTCGTCGGGCAGGCCGAGCACGTGCCCGGTCTCGTGCGCCACCACGCGCACCGAGCTGTACTGCTGGTTCTGCTGGTAGTCGAGGAAGACGTAGCCGTGGCCGTGGCCGTCGGTGCTGGCGTAGGAGCCGCGGCTGTCGCTGCCCTCGTCGTACGAGAAGTCGCCGCTGCCGCCGGTCTCCTGGAGCCGCACGTTGCGCACCGAGCTGTTCCAGATCTGCGCGGCCTGGGATATCTGGCCGGTGAAGGAGGGCGCGTTCGCGGTGTCGTAGGTGACGGTGACGGTCAGCAGCCACGGGTTCGCGGCCTGCCGGGCCTTGGCCGAGGCCATCACGGCGTGGAAGAAGGCCTGGTTGTCCGCGGTCTCCGCGGCCGAGCCGGCGTACGTCGAGGGGGTGTAGCCCTGGACGGCGGCCGGGGCGGCCGGGGCGGCCGGGGCCGCGGCGGCCACGGTGGCGGGCAGGGTCGCGAGGCCGGCCGCGAGGGCCAGGCCCAGGGCGGCGGACAGCACGGATCGCTTCATGCGGGGGCTCCGGTTTCGCGGTGCGCCGCCGCACCGGGGCCGGTGGGGGCCGGGCCCGGGGGCGGTGCACGGTGGGGGCCGTCCCGGCGGTGACCGGGGCGGGTTGCTGTCCCCGAGCTTCGACCCGCCCGGGGCCCTCGCGGATGATGCCAACCGGCGATAGCTCGGCCGCATAGCGGCCGGGTCCGCCACGCCGCCGCGTCGGGTCGGTCCGCCGGTCGGTCCGCCGACCGGCCCTTCGGCACGCCCTTGAATGCCTGTCATGTCCTTGGCGAGGCGGTGCGGCGGCGTCTATGCTCCGGACGTGGAGCTCGACGTGAGACACCTCCGGGTGCTGTGCGCGATCGCCGACAGCGGCAGCCTCCGCAAGGCCGCGCTCCAGCTCGGCATGACCCAGCCCTCCCTCACCACCCAGCTGCACCGGATCGAACGGGCCATCGGCGGCGCCCTGTTCACCCGCGAGCAGACCGGCAGCAGGCCGACCGCGCTCGGTCACTCGGTGCTCTCCCGGGCCCGGCCGGTGATCACCGAGATGGCCGCCCTGGTGACCGCCGCCCGCCAGGAGGCCCGGGACGCGGCCGGGCCCGGCCGGCAACGGCGGCTGCGGATCGGCAGCGTCGGCAGCCGGGCGGTCGCGGCCTGGCTGCGCCGGGTGCACGAGCGGCTGCCGGACACCGACACCACCATCCACGTGGACGTCTCGGCCAGCGCGCTGCTGCGGATGGTCGCCGCCGACCAGCTGGACGTGGCCTTCGTGTACGAGAGCGAGGGCTTCCCGCTGCGGGTGCCGCCGGACGCCGAGCAGCGGGTGCTGATGGCCCGGGAGCCGCAGTTCGTCGCGCTCGCGGCCGGACACCCGGCCGCCGCCCGGCCGGTCGTCCACCTGGCCGACCTCGCCGAGGACACCTGGATGGTCGACCCGACCGCCGACCACGAGTACGCGGCGATGCGCCGGGTGTTCAGCGAGGCCGGGCTCAACCCCCGGGTGGTACAGGTGCGGGACAACGCCACCGCCGCCGAGCTGGTCGCCTCCGGCGAGGCCGTCCGCCCCTGCCAGCCGACCTCGCTGCCCGGGCCCGGCACGGTGGTCCGCCCGGTGCACGGGGACCCGCTGACCGTCCGGCTGCTGTTCACCTGGCGTCCGCGCGTGCTCAGCCCGCCCGCGCTGGACGCGCTCTACGGCGAACTGCGGGCCGCCTACCTGGATCTGGCCAAGGTGAACCCCGCCTACCTGGACTGGCTGGCCCGGCACGAGCCGGTACTGCTGGAGCGGGTCGGCCAGTCCCGCACTTCGCGGTGACCGAATCGCGGACCTGGCCCGGCTTCTTCTAGCGGACCCGGTAGATCTGGCCGGTCTGCGAGCCATCGATCGAGCGGACGTACGCTGTCGCCACCCGGGCGGCGGGCACCGCCTCCATGCCGGGGAAGAAGGGCCCGTAGGCGGGCAGGGACTCCTCGACCACGGTCGGGCTCACCGCGTTGATCCGCTGGGGCGGGAGTTCGATCGCGGCGGCTCGTACGAACGCCTCGACGGCACCGTTCGCCGCGGATGCGGCAGCCCCGGCCACGATCGGCTCCTCGGTGAGGATCCCGCTGACCAGCGTGAACGAGCCGGTCCTGGCCACCTGGGAGGCGCCCTGGCGGACCAGCTCCAACTGGCTCAGCGCCTTGCCGCGGAACGTCGCCGCGACATCGCCGGCGGTCAGCTCGCCGAGCGGTTTGAACACGGCCTCGCCCGCCGCGACCGCGACCGCGTCCAGCGGGCCCGCCTGCGCGTACAGCCTGGCCACCGCTTCCGGGTCGGTGACGTCGGCCACCAGGTCCCCGCCCGTGCGGCCCACGCCGATCACCTCGTGGCCGCGCTCCGCGAGCGCCCGGCGCACCGCACTGCCCAGCGTTCCGCTCGCACCGACCAGAAGAATCCTCATGACCCACACCGTCCATCACATCTCGGGACCGAATCCCGGGAACGGCCCCGGGTACCTGTGACACTACGGATCACGCCCGGTCCCCGGAAATGCCGCTTGGGCAGGGACTATGCTCTGCGGGCATGGATGATGTGGAACTGCGTCACCTCAGGGCCCTGGACGCGCTGGCAGAGGCGGGCACCGTCACCGCCGCCGCAGCCCGGCTGCACATGACGCAACCCGCCCTCTCCCGCACGCTTGCCCAGATGGAGACCCGCGTCGGCGTCCGGCTCGTCGACCGCTCCTCCCGGCACCTGGCCCTCACCCAGGCCGGCACCACCCTCCTCGAACACGCCCGGGCGATCCTCGCCCACCTGGATGCGGCCCTCGCGGAGGCCCGGACGATCTCCCGCCCCCTACGGCTGGGCTACACCTGCGCGGTGCTCGGACAGCAGACCGTCCCGCTGCTCCGGTCGTGGCGCCGCACGTACCCGCACGCCCCGCTCGAGGTGGTCCGGCGGGACAACAGCACCGCAGGCCTCGCCACCGGGGACACCGACGTGGCAGTGCTCCGCACCGTCCCCGCCGATCCGCGCATCCGTACCGAGGCCCTCTACACGGAAGGCCAGGTCGCGGCCGTGTCCGACGACCACCCCCTTGCCGACCGGGACCGGGTGCTGCTGGCCGAACTCACCGTCCGCCAGGACCTCCCGCTGGCCCTGTGGCCGGGCGTCGGTACCGCCTCACCGGACCTGTGGCCCCCGGAGCAGCGCCCGGTCGGGACGGTCGAGGTGGGCAACGTGGACGAGTGGCTGAACCTCATCGCCACCGGCGGTGCGTTCGGCCTCGGCGCGGCAGGCACCGCGGAGAGCCACGGCCATCCGGGCGTCCGCTTCCTCCCGGTCTCGGACGCCCCCGGCGCCACCGTCTACCTCGCCCACCCCGCTCACCCCGTCCATCCCCGGACGGGGGACTTCCTCGCGATGGTCCGGGAGGTGGTGAGCGGCTGGCCGGAGGCTCCGCACCTGGACGTGACGATCGACAGCCGACTGGCGATGGCCTCGGAATCTCACGATGCGGAGGTCGGGCGGGGTCCGGCCCTCCTCCGAACTCTGCCGGTTCAGGCGCCCGGTCCTCACTCTCCCGAGTGAGGTGTGAGGGACGGGGCTAGCGGGCACCCGCGCTGCCGGCACCCGGCCCGCCGGCACCCGCCCGCCTGCTCTCCCGGCCGTGGATCAGCACGCCCACCGCGACCATCAGCGCGCAGACCAGGCCCGCCGCGAGCACCCCGGAGCCGCCGAGCGCGGTGCAGGCCAGCACCAGCACGGCCCCCGTCGGCGCCACCGCCTGGGCCACCGCGCCCCGCTTGGTGTGCCGGGAGTGCAGCAACCAGACCGTGAACAGATAGAGCGCGGTGGGCACGGTGACCGTCGCGGTGGCGGCGGTCTCCGAGATGTGCGCCTTGTGCACCGCCGACTCCACCGCGACCTCCAGCCCGGTGCCGATCGCCGCCGCCGAGCCGAACACCAGGTAGTGCCCGTACCCCCAGACCAGTGCCTGCCGGTTGGACCGCAGGTGCTCGTGGACGGACCGGGCGAAGTAGATCCACCAGGCCGAGAAGCAGATCAGCAGCCCGCCGACCGCGACCGGTACCAGCCGCCCCGGGCTCTCGTGCCCGTCCACCGCCGACTGCACCGCGACGGTCGCGGCCGCCACCGTCTCGCCGAGCACGATCAGGGTGAACAGCCCGTACCGCTCGGCGATGTGGTGCGGGTGCCAGGAGGTCCGCATCCGCAGCTCGGCGATCACCGGCACGGCCAGCTCGCACAGCACCCCGACCGGGATGACGTACGACCGGACGCCGGGCGGCAGGAACAGCACCACCACCCAGCCGACCTGGCAGAGCGTGATCCCCGCCGCGTAGCCCAGCGCGACCCGGCGCGCCGGGCCCTGTTCGCCGGCGGCCGCGCGCAGCCACTGGGTGACCATCGCCAGGCGCATCACCACGTAGCCGACGATCGACAGCGTCAGGTCCTGGGTGGCGAACAGCCGCGGCACCCCGGCGGCGAGGATCAGCACCCCGGCGATCTGCACCAGCGTGGTGACCCGGTACGGCACGTCGTCGACGTCGTACGCGGAGGCGAACCAGGTGAAGTTCATCCAGGCCCACCAGATCGCGAAGAAGGTCAGCGTGTAGCCGCGCAGGCCCTCGCCGTAGTGCCCGGCCGCCAGGGAGTGGGCCAGTTCGCGCCCGGCCTGGCCCACCGCGACCACGAAGCAGAGGTCGAAGAAGAGCTCCAGCGGGGTGGCGACCCGGTGCGGCTCGTGCCGGTCGCGCGGGACCATCCGGCGCACCGGCGGCGGGTCGACGGGGTGGCCGGGGGGTGCCGCGGCTGCGGGGTCACTGACCATCGGAGCTGCTCCGGGAGTCGGGAGGGGGGTCGTCCCGCGCATCCTGGCAGCGCCTCCGGCCCGGTGCACGCACCGGCGCGGCAGGTGTGCACGCGCCGGCAGGGCAGTGTGCACGCTCGGGCAGGGCAGGTGTGCACGCTCGGGCGCGTAGCGAGAACCCCGCGCGCCCCCGGTCACGATGGCCCTGAATATCCCTTTTTCCCTTGTCGTCAGCCCCAGTTGACGCTCCGGTGCGCGAACCGGGTGACAGCGCGGCGGGTTTCCGGGCGCGCCCCGCGCGCTGCCCCGCGGGCGACCGGCGCGCCGCTAGATTCTTCCCCGGTTGGAAGAGCGCGGGCCCTGCCGGGCCCCATGACACGGGCGGCCTGCGGGCAACGCGGAAGGTCAAGGCGGGTGGCGGGACAGCGGGGGCGGCAGAGCCGATCCTCCCGCGTCCGCGCCACCGGCCTCGTGATCACCGCGCTGCTCGCCAGCGCCTGCCGTGCGGCCCGTCCCGTCCCGGCGCCGGCTACTTCTCCCAGCCGATCCTGCTGTAGTCCTCCCCCGCCAGGCCGAAGGCCCCGTAGTTGGCCAGGCCCTTGCGGGTCGCCACCACCTCCGGCCGCTGGTAGAGCTCGACGGTGTGGCCGAGTTCCCAGATCTTCGCGTCCGCCTGGTTGTAGAGCTTCGCCGCCTCCTGCGGGTCGACCGTCCCGGCCGCCTTCTTCAGCAGGTCGTCGATCTCCTGGCTGCCCAGGCGCGAGGGGTTGCTGAAGCTGTTGTCACCCACCGGCAGCCGGAAGTTGGTCAGGCTCTTGGACAGCGGGAAGGAGTCGGTGTTGCGCCAGCTCGCGATCTCGAACTTGCCCGGGTTCACGTACTTGGTGAAGAAGTCGTTGGCCGCCACCTTGTCCAGGCTGACCTTGACCCCGACCGCCTGCCACATCGCCACCGCCGCGGTGGCCAGGTCGATCTGGGCCTGCGGCGTGGAGTCGTTGAGCACCCAGTGCAGTTCCAGCGGCCGGCCGTCCTTGGTCCGCGGCTGGCCGCCGGACTCCTTCCAGCCCGCCTCGTCCAGCAGCTTCTTGGCCGCGGCCGGGTCGAACTTCGCCCAGTCGCCGGAGGTGTCCTGGTACCCGGTCTGGTTGGGCATGAAGATGTGGTTGCCGAGCGGCTTGAACTCCACCGGCACCCCGTTGTTGGCGATCTTGATCAGTGCCGGGCGGTCCAGCGCCCTGCCGAGCGCCTGGCGGACCTTCCGGTCCTCCAGCGCGCCGGTGCCGCCGAAGGAGATGTGCACCTCGTCCCACGGACTGGCGGCCCGGATCACGGTGTCCTTGGCGCTCTTGAGCTGCCCGTACGCGGTGGCGGTGCCGGCCGCGGCGTAGTCGATCTCGTTGTTGAGGTACGCCTGGGTCGTCGCCGCCTGGGACATCACCCGGAAGGTCACCTTGTCGACCTTGGCCCTGGTGCCCCACCAGGCCGGGTCCGGGACGAGGGTCAGGGTCTGCGCGGTCTTGTCCGCCGTGCCGACCTTCAGCGCGCCCGCGGTGATCGGGATCTTCTCCACCCAGCCCTTGTTGAAGTCGTCCGGGGTGGAGATGCCGGCCGCCGGCATCAGCGGGCGGAACAGGTTCTGCCAGTCGGCGTACGGCTCGGCGAAGGTGACCTTGACCTCGCTCGGGTCGGCGCCCTGCTCGACCGCGGAGATCTGCTCGTAGCCGGACGGGTCGGAGAGGTTGTACGCCGGGTCCTTGCCGCTCGCGGCCTGCCAGTCGGCCTTGAAGTCCAGGTAGCTCAGCGGCTTGCCGTCCGACCACTTGGCCTTGGGGTTGAGCTTGTAGGTGACCACCTGCGGCGAGGTCGAGGTGACCTTGGCGTCCACCAGGTAGTCCGGGTCGGGCAGGAAGGTGCCGGCGGCGTCCGTGGTGAAGAGCGAAGGCTCCAGGTTGCGCATGATCGAGACCGTGGAACCGTAGTAGCCGTCCACCTGCAGCGGATTCCACTGGGTGATCCACTGGTACAGCGGGAAGCGCACCTCGCCGCCGTCCTTGATCTGGTCCAGCGGCTTGGGGTTGAGGTCGTTGGAGCCCTGTCCCGGCGGCTCGCTCCTGGCCGCGCCGTCGACGGAGCCACCCCCGCCCGAGGTGCACGCGGTGACCGCGAGCGCGACGGCGACGGCGAGGGCGGCCGCCCGGCCGAGACGGCCGGCCGTGGTGGAAGCGTCCATGAGGGTCCCCTGGGATCGATGACGGGATGTGGGGCGCGCGAGGTGTGACGAGGCTTGAGCGTGGGCAGCCAATTCGGCATCGAGCGAGCAGAACGTAACAGCGGATCAGACCGACCACCAGGGGGAGGAGCGCACGTCTGATCCAAAAGTCACACACGGCAACACGGACGCAACACCACCTCAGTGCGCCGGTGCTTCACTCTGACCTGCGCTTTCCCAACTCCCTTGCCAAACCACCCGACTGACGCCCGAACGGGCCTGGACCGAAGGCCAACCGATGCCCACCAGACGCGTCGGCCCCACCCGCACCGCAGCGGGCGGCCGTTGATGCTCCGCTACCTGGCGAAACGCCTGGGCTACTACGCGGTGCTGCTGATCGCCGCCGTCTTCCTGGCGTACGCGATCTCCGCGACCGCCCTGCAGCCGCGCACCTACTTCGACGCCAAGGTCCCCCGCCCGGCCGCCGAATCGGTCGAACGCCAGCTCACCGCGCTCAACCTGAACGACCGCACCCCGGTCGTCGAGCGCTTCGGCCACTGGGCCGGCGGGCTGCTCCACGGCGACCTCGGCCGGACCATCCACGACACCCCGGTCACCGACGACTTCGGCCGCCGGGTCTGGGTCTCGCTGCGCCTGCTGCTGATCGGCAGCCTGCTCGGCATGGTCCTGGGCGTCGCGGCCGGGGCCTGGAGCGCGGTGCGCCAGTACCGGGTCTCCGACCGGCTGCTCACCGTGCTGTCCTTCGTACTGCTCTCCACCCCGGTCTTCCTGGTCGCGCTGTTCCTCAAGAACGGCGCGATCACCGCCAAGGACGCGGTCGGCCACGAGGTGATCCCGTTCACCGGCTACGAGACCCCCGGGCTCACCGGCGGCCTCGGCACCCACCTCGCCGACTGGGCGCTGCACCTGCTGCTGCCCACGATCTCGCTGGCCCTCGGCGGCCTCGCCACGTACAGCCGCTACCAGCGCGGCACCATGCTCGACGTGCTCGGCTCGGACTACCTGCGCACCGCCGAGGCCAAGGGTCTGACCCGCGGCCGGGCGCTGCTCAAGCACGGACTGCGCACCGCGGTGATCCCGATGTCGACCATGTTCGCCTACAGCTTCCTGGGCATCTTCACCGGCGCGATCTTCACCGAGACGATCTTCGGCTGGCACGGCATGGGCGAGTGGCTGATCCAGTCGATCAACGAACAGGACGTCAACTCCGTGGTGGCCGTCAACCTGTTCACCGCCGTCGTCGTCCTCGCCTCCGGCTTCCTCGCCGACACCCTGCACGCCGCCCTCGACCCGCGCGTGCGGTCCTGACCGGAGGTGACCTGAGATGACCACCACCGTCGCCGATCCCTCCGCCCCGGCCACCGGTCCCCGGACCACCGGTCGCGGACGGCTCGTGCTCAACCGGCTGCTCGCCGCCCGCGGCGCCGTCGCCGGGACCGTCGTCGTCCTGCTGCTGTTCCTGCTCGCCTTCGGCGGCCCGTACCTCACACCCTGGGACTACGCCACTCCCGACTTCTCCGCACTGCACCAACCCCCCTCCGCCGAGCACTGGTTCGGCACCAACGGGGTCGGTCAGGACGTCTTCGCGCAGACCGTCCGCGGCCTGCAGAAGTCGCTGGTCATCGGCCTGCTGGTGGCACTGTTCTCCACCGTGCTGGCCTCCGTGGTCGGCGCCTGCGCCGGCTACTTCGGCGGCTGGGCCGACCGGGCGCTGATGTTCCTGGTGGACCTGCTGCTGGTCTTCCCCGCCTTCCTGATCATCACCATCGTCTCGGCCCGGCTGAAGGGCGCCGGCTGGATCGCCTTCGTCCTGCTGCTCGCCCTGTTCAACTGGATGATCACCGCCCGGGTGGTCCGCTCGATGACCATCTCGCTGCGCGAGCGCGAATTCGTCCGCGCCGCACGCTTCATGGGGGTGCGGCCGCTGCGGATCATCAGCCGGCACATCCTGCCGAACGTCGCCTCCTTCCTCATCATCGACGCCACCATCGCGGTCGGCGGCGCCGTGATGAGCGAGACGGCGCTCTCCTACTTCGGCTTCGGGGTCAAGCCGCCGGACGTCTCGCTCGGCACCCTGCTCGCCGCCGGAACCGGTGAGGCCCCGGTGTTCCCCTGGCTGTTCTACTTCGCCGCCGCCCTGCTGGTGCTGTTCGTCCTCGCCGTCAACCTGATCGGGGACGGGCTGCGCGACGCGCTCGACCCCACCTCCGGGGCCGCGCCCCGCCGTTCGCCCCGTACCCGTCGTTCCGCCGGCCGTAGGAAGCACCCGTGACCACCACCGTCGAAACCCCGCTGCTCGCCGTCCGGGACCTGCGGGTGGACTTCGCCGGGCCCGACGGCCCGGTCCCCGCCGTCCGCGGGGTGGACCTCACCCTGCGGCGCGGCGAAACCCTCGGCATCGTCGGCGAGTCCGGCTCCGGCAAGTCCGTCACCGCGCTGTCCGTGCTCGGGCTGCTGCCCGGCACGGCGAGCGTCAGCGGCTCGGTGCGGCTGGACGGACGGGAACTGGTCGGGCTGCCGGGCCGGGAGCTCGCCGCGATCCGCGGCCGCCGGATCGCCATGGTCTTCCAGGACCCGCTCTCCGCCTTCACCCCGGTCTACCGGATCGGCGACCAGATCGCCGAGGCGGTCCGCATCCACCAGCGGGTGGACAAGGCCGCCGCGCGCCGCCGGGCCGCCGAACTCCTCGACCTGGTCGGCATCCCGGCGCCCGACCGGGCCCTGGACAGCTTCCCGCACGAGTTCTCCGGCGGCATGCGCCAACGCGCGATGATCGCCATGGCGGTCGCCAACGAACCCGACATCCTGCTCGCCGACGAGCCCACCACCGCGCTCGACGTCACCATCCAGGCCCAGGTGCTGGACGTGCTGCGCACCGCCCGGCAGGAGACCGGCGCGGCCCTCGTCCTGGTCAGCCACGACCTCGGGGTGATCGCCGGAACGGCCGACCGGGTCGCGGTGATGTACGCCGGACGGGTGGTCGAGACGGCCGGGGTCGACGAACTGTTCGCGGCCCCCCACCACCCCTACTCGCTCGGCCTGATCGGCGCACTGCCCCGGCTGGACGGGCGCGGCGGTCCGCTCGTGCCGATCCCCGGCACCCCGGCACCGATGGCCGAACTGCCCCCGGGCTGCCCGTTCGCGGCGCGCTGCCCGCTGGCGCAGGAGCGCTGCGCCACGGCCGAGCCCGCCCTGGAGGGGGCGGACGGCCACCTGTCGGCGTGCGTGCGCTCGGCGGAGCTCGCCGATCGGCGGCCCGCGCCGGCCGAGGTCTATCCCGTCCCGGAGCTGCCCTCCACCGCCGTCGGCCCCCGCGACCGCTCCGCACGGACGCCGGTGCTGTCGGTGACCGACCTCGGAAAAACGTTTCCCCTGCTCAAGGGCACCGTGTTCAAGCGCAAGGTCGGCGAGGTGTACGCGGTGGACGGCGTCGACCTGGACCTGCGGGAGGGCGAGACCCTCGGCCTGGTCGGCGAGTCCGGCTCCGGCAAGTCCACCACCCTGTTCGAGTTGCTGCGGCTCGGCGCCCCGGAGACCGGCCGGATCGAACTGTTCGGCCGGGACACCGCCGCCCTCACCCGGGCCGAGACCCACCGGCTCCGCGCCCGGGTGCAGATCGTCTTCCAGGACCCGATGGCCAGCCTGGACCCCCGAATGCCGATCGGCGACATCGTCGCCGAACCGCTGCTCGCCCAGCGCACCCCGCGCGAGGAGATCGCCCGCCGGGTGCCCGAGCTGCTGCGCCAGGTCGGCCTCGACCCGGAGCACGCCGTCCGCTACCCGCACCAGTTCTCCGGCGGCCAGCGCCAGCGCGTCTCCATCGCCCGGGCGCTCGCCGTCCGGCCCGGCCTGCTGGTGCTGGACGAACCGGTCTCCGCGCTGGACGTCTCCATCCAGGCCGGCGTGCTCAACCTGCTCCAGGCGCTCAAGGCCGAGCTGGGCCTGTCCTACCTGTTCGTCTCGCACGACCTCTCGGTCATCCGGCACCTCGCCGACCGGGTCAGCGTGATGTACCTCGGCCGGACGGTCGAGCAGGGCGAGGTGACCGCCGTCTTCGACCGCCCCCGCCACCCCTACACCCGCGCCCTGCTCTCGGCCGTCCCGCTCCCCGACCCCGCCGCCGAACGCGCCCGCGACCGCGTCCTGCTGGCCGGCGACCCTCCCCCGCCCACCGAGCGCCGCACCGGCTGCGTCTTCCGCACCCGCTGCCCGCGCTACGCCGGACTGACGTCCCCGGCGGACCGGGCCCGCTGCGAGCGGGAACGGCCGGCCCTGGTCGAGGGCGCGCCGGGGACAGACCACAGTGCGGCCTGCCACCACCCGGACCCCGGAGGAAACGACACAGGGTGATCACTCGAACACGATTCGGTGGATCCGGTCGGCGCCGTGTAAAGTCTTCGACGTCAGCGGGCGCCGCTAGCTCAGTTGGTTAGAGCAGCTGACTCTTAATCAGCGGGTCCGGGGTTCGAGTCCCTGGCGGCGCACATGGCAAGGTCTCAGGCCGTCCACTCCGGTGGGCGGCCTGAGGCGTTTCCGGCCCTGCAACGAGCCGACGGGACGCCCCGGTGGCGGCTCAGCGGGTGTCGAGCACGGCCGAGGCCACCGCGTCCGGGCGGTCGAACATCACCAGGTGCCCGGCCGGGGCGGTGATGCGGAAGTCCGCCCCGAGCAGCGCCGCCAGCTCCCGCTGCCGGGCCAGCCACTCCTCGGTGCGGCGGGTCCGGCAGCCGTCGTCGGCGGCCAGCACGGTGATCGGCAGGTCCTCCGCCAGCGGCCGGGTGCTCCGCAGCCCGTCCAGCTCGGCGGCCGTGTCGAGGTAGCGGCCGTTCTCCCGCAGCAGCGCGCGCAGGGCCCGCCCGGTGCGGTAGCAGTGCCGCACCAGCGGCGCCGGGGCGAGGTCCTCACGGCGGACGGTGGACAGCCGCGCCGTGGCCCGGCGGACGGACGGGCCCAGCAGGTAGGGCACGGCGAGGGCGGTGGCGGCGCCGGCCACCGCCCGGGCCGCCAGGTCGCGCGCGCCGGGCGCCGGGTACGGCCGGGCCGCCGCCTCCACGCTGCCGTCCACCAGCACCAGCCCGGCGGTCCGCTCGGGGTGCAGCCGGGCGAAGGCCTCCACGTGGAAGCCCGCGAGCGAGTGCCCGACCACGGTGCACGGCTCCCGCAGCCCCAGGCCGTCCAGCACCGCCCGGATGCGTCCGGCCTCGCCGGCCGCCGTCGGCGCGGGCCGTCCGGTGGCGGGCTCGGGGGCGCTCAGCCCGTAGCCGGGCCGGTCGAAGCGGACCACGGTGCGGTACGGGGTGAGGAAGGGGACGACCAGGTCCCAGTCGAACCAGCTGATGCCGAGGCCGCCGGAGAGCAGGCAGACCGGTCCACTGCCCTCGACGCGGACGTGCAGCGGGACGCCGTCGACGCGCAGGAAGCGCGCCCGGCCGGCGGTCCGGGGCCCGAACCGGCGCACCTCCAGCACCCAGGCGGTGTACGCCACGGCGCTGAGCAGCAGCAGGGTGGCGACCGCCGTCCGTGCGGTCCGGTGGCCGGGCTGGAGGCGGGGCACCGTTCCACCCTAACCAGCGGCGAACTCCGGACCAACCGGAAGGAAAGGGGCAGGTCGGGCAGCAGCCGTCCGAGTGGCCCGGGGGTGACCCGCAGCCGGTTCGAGACACCCCCCGGAAGCGTGTATTGTTTTCCAGGTCAGCAGGCGCCGCTAGCTCAGTTGGTTAGAGCAGCTGACTCTTAATCAGCGGGTCCGGGGTTCGAGTCCCTGGCGGCGCACAGACAGTTGGGGAGCCTCTCGCAGCAGCGAGGGGCTCCCCGATTTTTTGGCCTCCGACGTCCGTTTTGCGTGTGATGTCGGTCTCGATCGGCGATTCACCGGAGCCATCCGGCCCATTCTGCTCGTCCAGGGCAGTAGAACCTGAATCGGGACAAAGGTCCCCAACCGCCGATGTCCCCGTCCGTGCCGGCTGCCTCGATGCGCCCGCAGGAAAGGCCGCGCATTGTCCAGAAACGCCCAGAGCGGCCGTAGCACGCCGTCGATCAGCCTCCGCCCGGTCAAGCGGTTCAAGCGCTCCACCGGCCCGGCCGGCGGGTCGGGCCGCACCGGCGGGTCCGACGGATCCGGCGGCAGGAAGTCGCGTCGCCCGAAGCGCACCGGCATCCGCCGGCTGATACCCACCTGGCGGATGACCCTGCTCGGCTTCGGCACGGCGCTGCTGCTCGGCATCGGCCTGTTCGCGCTGGGGATCACCCTGGTGAAGGTGCCGGACGCGCACGCCGCCGCGACCGCCCAGAGCAACACCTGGCTCTACTCGGACGGTTCGGTGCTCACCCGCACCGGTCAGACCAACCGGCAGAACGTCTCCCTGGACAAGGTCTCCCCCGCCGCCCAGCACGCCGCGCTGGCCGCCGAGGACCGGAACTTCTACAACGAGGGCGCGGTCAACGTCCAGGGCCTGGCCCGGGCCGCGATCAAGACCGCCAAGGGCCAGGGGACCCAGGGCGGCTCCACCATCACCCAGCAGTACGTGAAGAACACGTACCTGAACCAGAAGCAGTCGATCACCCGCAAGGTGAAGGAACTGTTCATCGCCATCAAGGTGGACGCCACCGAGAGCAAGAACGACATCCTCTCCGGCTACCTGAACACCTCCTACTACGGCCGCGGCGCCTACGGCATCCAGGCCGCCGCCCAGGCGTACTTCGGCATCGACGCGTCGGCCCTCAACGCCGCCCAGGGCGCCTACCTGGCCACCCTGCTGAACGCCCCGAGCGCGTACGACGTCGCCACCGCGACCGCGGCGGGCAAGCAGAACGCCGTCAACCGCTGGAACTACGTGCTCGACGGCATGGTCAAGGAGGGCTGGCTCTCCGCGGACGAGCGGGCCGCGACCACCTTCCCGGACGTCCGGGACCCGCAGCCCAACCCGGGCCTGTCCGGCCAGGCCGGCTACCTGGTCGACGCCGCCACCCAGTACCTCACCTCCAGCGGGGTGATCAGCGAGACCGAGCTGGCCAAGGGCGGCTACACGATCAAGCTGAGCATCGACCCGGCCCGCCAGCAGGCCCTCCAGGACTCCGTCCAGGCCCAGTTGCACGACAGCCTGAACCCGGACAAGCGGAAGAAGGACGCGGCCGCCCAGGCCGGCGCCGCCTCGGTGGACCCGAAGACCGGCGCGGTCGTCGCCCTGTACGGCGGCGTCGACTACGTGAAGCACTACGTCGACAACGCCACCCGGCGCGACTACCAGGCCGGCTCGACCTTCAAGGCGATCGCGCTGGCCGCCGCGTTCGAGAACGAGGCCAAGACCCAGGACGGCCGCACCATCACCCCGCGCACGGTCTACGACGGCACCAGCGGCCGGAAGGTCCGCGGCGGCAAGGGCACCCCGTACGCGCCGCCGAACGAGGGCGACAAGAGCTACGGCCAGATCAGCCTCCAGCAGGCCACCGACTGGTCGGTCAACTCGGCGTTCGCGCAGCTCGCGCAGGACACCGGGCTCCAGAAGGTCAAGGACACCGCCGTCGCGATGGGCCTGCCCGGCAACATCCCGGGGCTCGACCCAGTGCCGTCCATCCCGCTGGGCGCGGCCACCCCGAGCGTGCTCGACATGGCGGGCGTGTACGCCACGCTGGACAACGGCGGCAAGCAGATCACCCCGTGGCTGGTGCAGTCGGTGGACCGCGAGGGCGAGAACGTGGCACTGCCCGCGCACAAGACCACCCAGGCGATCAGCGAGGACACCGCCAACCAGGTCACCTCGATGCTCCAGGGCGTGGTGAGCGACCCGGGCGGCACCGGCTGGCGGGCGAAGGCGCTCGGCCGCCCGGTGGCCGGCAAGACCGGCACCACCGACGACCAGAAGTCGGTCTGGTTCGTGGGCTACACCCCCGAACTGGTCACCTCGGTCGCCCTGTTCGGCCAGGATCCGGGCACCGGCGCCCAGGTCAGCCTGAGCGGCGTCGGCGGCATCGACGGCGCGGCCGGCGGCCAGTTCCCGGCCCAGATCTGGACCAGCTACATGAAGGCCGCGCTCAAGGGTCAGCCGGTCGGCGACTTCCCGACCCCGGCCGGCGGCGACTCCTCGGGCGCCATCGACCTGCCGACCGCCCCGAGCACGCCGAGCGGCACCCCGTCGACGAGCGCCCCCACCGGCGCCCCGAGCACCGGCCCCACCACGGCGCCGGGCGACGGCTCGACCTCGCCGGGCGGCACCGACGGCGGTGCGACCACCGCACCGACGGCTCCGCCGACCAGCCAGCCGACCACCCAGCCCACCCGGCCGCCCCGGCCCACCTCGAAGCCGACGACGCCGACCACCCAGCCGACCGCGCCCCCGACCAGCCGGCCGACCACCCAGCCCACGGGCGGGGCGGACGCGCTCACGGGGGCGGGCGCCTCGGCCGGTGGCTGAGGGCCGGCGGGGCCGGCGACCGGTGACCGGTGGCTGAGGGCCGGTGACTGACGGCCGGCGGGGACCGGCACGGTCACGGGGCCGTGCCGGTGCCGGTGATTGCGCCATTGCGCACAGTCGGGGGCAGGACCGAATGACGGAATGGCGCCTTACCCGATCGCCGGTATGACTGTCACAATGCGGCGGTGCACAGATCAACGGCCTCGCCCACCCTCCCTTCGGGCAGAACCCTCGGCCTCGGCCTCGCGCTGGTCTCCGCCGTCGCCTTCGGCGGCTCCGGCACCGCGGCCAAACCGCTGATCGAGGCCGGGCTCTCCCCGCTGCACGTGGTGTGGCTCCGGGTCACCGGGGCGGCGGTGGCGCTCCTCCCGGTCGCCTACCGGCACCGGGACGCCGTCCTGCGCCGCCCCGGCCTGCTGCTCGGCTTCGGCCTGCTCGCCGTGGCCGGCGTCCAGGCCTGCTACTTCGCGGCGATCTCCCGCATCCCGGTCGGCGTCGCCCTGCTCATCGAGTACCTCGGGCCGCCGCTGCTGATCGGCTACGTCAAGTTCGTCCAGCGCAAGCCGATCACCCGCGGCGCGGCCGTCGGCGCCGGCGTCGCGGTGGCCGGGCTGGCCTGCGTGGTCGAGGTCTGGAACGGCCTGGGCTTCGACGCGCTGGGCGTGCTCTTCGCCCTCGGCGCGGCCCTGTGCCAGGTCGGCTACTTCGTGCTCGCCGACGCCGGCCGGCACGGCGAGCGCCCGGTCGACCCGCTCGCCGTCAGCGCGTTCGGGCTGCTCATCGGCGCCGTGCTGCTCACCGTCCTCACCCGGCCGTGGCAGGCCGACTGGAGCCGGCTCGGCGGGTCGGTGGTGATGAACGGGTACACCCTGCCCGCGTTCCTCCCGGCCGCGTGGATGGTCCTGATCGCGACCGTGCTCGCCTACGTCACCGGCGTGGTCTCGGTCGGCTACCTCTCGCCGCCGATCGCCGGGGTGGTCGCCAACCTGGAGGCCGTGGTCGCCACCGTGACGGCCTGGGTGCTGCTCGGCGAACACCTCGGGCTGCCGCAGATCACGGGCGGCCTGCTGGTGCTGACCGGCGCCTTCGCGGCCCAGGCGAGCAAACCCGCGGAGGCGGGCGCGGGCACGGGCACGGGCACGGGCACGGGCGCGGGGGCGGGCACGGGGGCGGGCGCCGGGACGGCCGGGACGGTCGAGGTGTTCGCGGGTCCACGGGCCGACGGGCCCGGGGCTGCCGACCGGGTGACCGGGTGACCGGGTGACCGCCGAGCGTGGGGTCAGCGGCCGGTCCAGCCGAACCAGTCGAGGTGATTGAGCGGCCACACGACGGCCGACACCGGGCCGACCACGTTGTCCACCGGCACGGCGCCACCACCCGGGCCGTGCTGGTGGTAGCGGGAGTCCGCGGAGTCGCTGCGGTGGTCGCCCTCGACCCAGATGTAGCCCGAGGGCACCTTCACCGGCCCGAAGTCCAGCCCCGCGCAGGAGTCGTCCCCGGGGTGCAGGTACGGCTCGTCGACCTTCCGTCCGTCGACGCTCAGCGTGCTGCCCTCGCACTGCACGGTCTGCCCACCGGTCGCGATGACGCGCTTGACCAGGTAGTTGTCGTCCTTCGGCGGGACCAGGCCGACGAAGCTGAGCACCGAGCTCAGGGCGTTGGTGACCGGGTTCGGATCGGTCGGCTGCGGCGGCAGCCAGCCCCCCGGGTCCTTGAACACCACCGGCTGCCCCGGCTCCGGCTCCCAGCCGGTCAGCGGCGCCAGCTTGTTCACGCCGACCCGGTCGCCGATCCGCAGGGTGTTCTCCATCGAGCCGGACGGGATGGTGAACACCTGGAACAGGCAGGTCTTGATCAGCAGTGCGACCACCAGGCCGACCGCCGCCATCACCGGCAGCTCGATCCACCACGGCCGCGGCCGCCGACCCGAACCGCCGGCCTTGCGGCCCCGCGAACCGCGGGCCCGGCGGCGGGCCTCGGCGCGACCGCCGGGCACCGCGTGGGCGTTCGACGCGGAATCGCCGGGAACTCCGGTTCCGCTCGGCGTTTCGGGCAGGTTCACCGCCATCGTCGCTGCTCCACCTCTCCGGCTGGGGAAACCTGCACGCTACGCCAACCGTGGAGCCTGACGAAATCGGTCATTTAGCCGCCGCCGACATCGCCGGAGGCCCCGGGGCCGCTCGGACCCGGGGGCGCTCGGACCCGGGGATTCAGGAGCGGGCGATGGCCTCGTGGTGGCGGATGACCTCGGCAATGATGAAGTTCAGGAACTTCTCGGCGAAGACCGGGTCCAGCTTCGCCCCCGCCGCCAGCTCCCGCAGGCGCTTGATCTGGTCCCGCTCGCGCGCCGGGTCGGCCGGCGGCAGCTTGTGCTCGGCCTTGAGCCGGCCGACGCGCTGGGTCGCCTTGAAGCGCTCGGCCAGCATGTGGACCACCGCGGCGTCGATGTTGTCGATGCTCTCGCGCAGGCCGGTCAGCTCGGCCCGTACGGCGTCGTCGATCCCCTCGGTCAGGCCGGCGTCGGGGGTCGTGGAGTGGTCCGTCATCGGGGCGGCTCCCGGTGTCTGCAGTGGGCGCCCGACCGTACGGCGGCCGGGCTCGGGCCCGGGCAAATCTAACAGGGCCCCCGCTCCGGCCCCGCACCGTCGGACGGAACCGTCCACGATCCGGACGGCGGGCCGGACCGAACCGGACCGGACCGGACCGGACGGTGACCCGGTGCTCCGCCCGGCCCCCGCGGCGTGACGCACCGGGCCGGGAGGGCTCTGCCCGTAGGCTGGGGCGTGCATGACCGGACGTGACCGTTCGAACACTCCCTCAGTACTGGAGGAACCGATCGTGGCAACCACCCGCACCGCCACCACCGCGTGGGAGGGCAACCTCCTCGACGGAAAGGGGTTGGTGACCTTCGCCTCCTCCGGGATCGGCGAGTACCCCGTCTCCTGGCCGTCCCGCGCCGAGGCACCCAACGGCAGGACCAGCCCGGAGGAGCTCATCGCAGCCGCCCACTCGGCGTGCTTCTCGATGGCCCTCTCGCACGGCCTGGCCGGTGCCGGCACCCCGCCGACCAAGCTGGACACCCGGGCCGACGTGACGTTCCAGCCCGGCACGGGCATCACCGGCATCCACCTGACCGTCGTCGGCGAGGTCTCCGGGCTGGACGAGGCCGGCTTCGTGAAGGCCGCCGAGGACGCCAAGGCCAACTGCCCGGTCAGCCAGGCCCTGACCGGCACCACCATCACCCTCACGGCCTCGCTGGCCTGAGCCCGCCCGTCTTCCCCTTCTCCATTCCGCCCTCTTCTCTCTTCCGCCCTCTTCTCCAGCACCCCCGACAGCCCCTTCCGCCCCCGGGCTCCCGGCCCGCTCCGCTCCACATCCGGCGCGCGACCGGCGCCCAGGGGCGCGGCTTCGGCGCACGCGCCCCTGGCGCACATCATGTGATGTGCACCGGGGGCGTCCGCACGTACCACCATTCATGATCACAAAGCGGGCGAATCACCCTGGCGGCGGTCACCGCGTGTTGTCGTCGCGGCCTATGATCGGCCGCAGCGCCCTGTCCTTCAGGCGGGTCCCCGCGCGCCGGCGCCCCACGACGGGCAGCCCCCGCAGCGGCCGACTCCGAGGACCACGACAGAGTGCGGAGCCGACCGCCGGGTCCCGACCGGCCGGCCGGCCGGACCATCGTCAAGCGTCAGCAGCGGACGGGAGCATGCCGTGCCGGGCCGGAACGAGGGGGCCGACGCACACCACCCGGGCGTGCGGCACGAGGAATCACCGCGCCACCGCCACCTCGCCTCGCCTGTCCTGGAACCGGCCGCCGGCCCCGGCGGACCGACCATCGGACCCGGCGGACCGGCCACCGCCCCCGCCACGGGAGCCACCACCGCCCTCGGCGCCTGCGGGACGCTCGCGGAGCCGGAGCTGCTGCTCTGCCCCACCTGTTCGGCCCCGCTCACCGACGACGCCCACCGGGACCGGGGGCTCGCCGGCGGCAGCGGCCGGGCGGCCGAGGGCACCGACCGGGAGGGCGTCGGCACCGACCGGCTGCTGGCGGCGCTGCGGGCCAGCGAGTCCCGGTTCCGGGCCGCCTTCTGCGACGCCGTCATCGGCATGGCCCTGATCGACGCCGAGGACCGGATCATCGAGGTCAACCCGGCCTTCGCCACGCTGATCGGACGGGGCGTCGGCGAACTGGCCCGCACCCACCTGCACGAGATCATCGACCCGGAGGGCATGCCGGACCGGCTCTTCCCCGAGCTCGTCCACGGGGAGCGGGAACGGTTCCGCGTGGAGAAGCAGCTCAAGCACCGCGAGGGCCACACCGTCTGGAGCAAGGTCACCGTCTCGCTGATCCGGGACGGCGCCGGCGATCCGCTCTACACCCTCGCCCTGGTGGAGGACATCACCGAGCAGCGGCGGCTCGGCGACCGGCTGGAGTACCAGGCCCTGCACGACCCGCTGACCCGGCTGCCCAACCGGGCCTACTTCTTCGAGCGGCTCGACGCCGCCTGCCTCGCGCCGGACGACCGGCCGGGCCCGGCCGAGGCCGCGGACGAACGCCGGGTGGGGGTCTGCTACCTGGACCTCGACGGCTTCGCGGCGATCAACGAGGCGCTCGGCCACCACATCGGCGACCAGCTGCTGATCGCCGTCGCCACCCGGTTGCGGCGCGGGTTCGACGGGCGGGACACCCACCTGGTGGCCCGGATGGGCGGCGACGAGTTCGCCGTCCTGGTCACCGACAGCCTGGGCAGCGAGCAGCTGACCGAGCTGGCCGCCCGGATCCTGGAGGTGCTGGAACGTCCCTTCGACGTCTCCGGGCACCGGCTGGTGATCACCGCCAGCGTGGGCGTGGTCGAGCGGTCCGTGCACGAGACCACCCCGACCGACCTGGTCAAGGACGCCGACGCCACGCTCTACTGGTCCAAGGCCGACGGCCGCGCCCGCTGGACCCTCTACGACCCGGACCGTGGCGCCCACCAGCTCACCCGGCAGCTGCTCGCCACCGCACTGCGCCCGGCCCTGGAGCGCCGTGAGTTCACCATCGAGTACCAGCCGCTGGTCGGCCTGGCCGACGGTGCGGTGCACGGCGCGGAGGCGCTGGTCCGCTGGCGTCACCCCCGCTACGGGACGCTCTCCCCGGACCGCTTCATCCCGCTCGCCGAGGAGACCGGCGCGATCGTGCCGCTCGGGACCTGGGTGCTGGAGGAGTCCTGCCGGCAGGCCCGGCAGTGGCTCACCGAGTTCCCCGACACCGAGACCTTCGTGAGCGTCAACCTGGCCGCCCGCCAGATCTGGGACTCCGACATCGTCGCCGACGTCGCCCGGGCGCTCGAACGCACCGGCCTGCCGGCCCGGCTCCTCCAGCTGGAGATCACCGAGAGCGCCCTGCTCGGCCCCGGCGGCCGCCCGCTCCAGGCCCTCCAGGCGCTCGCGGACATGGGCGTGCGGATCGCGATCGACGACTTCGGCACCGGCTACTCCAACCTGGCCTACCTCTCCAGGCTGCCGGTGCACGTGCTCAAGCTCGACGGCACCTTCATCGAGGGCTTCCGCGAGCCCGCCCCGACGGACCGTCCGGGCCGCCCGGAGCTCCGCTCCCGGCGCAGCGACGCGGACGAGCAGATCGTCGGCGCGATGGTGCAGCTCGCCCACACCCTCGGCCTGACCGTCACCGCCGAGGGCATCGAGAGCGCCGCCCAGGCCGAGCGCCTGCGGCTGACCGGCTGCGACACCGCCCAGGGCTGGTACTTCGCCCGCCCCGGCGAGGCCGAGCTGGTCGCGGCCATACTCCGCGAGGGCCGCCCCGCCCTGAACGGCCGGTAGCCGCAGGACGGGCGGGCGACCGGCGGGCGCTGCGGGGCGGACGGCGGGCCGTCGGTCCGGGTGCCCGGTCACGCTGCCCGGTCACGCCGGGCGCCGACGGTCCAGGTGCCGTCAGGCCGTCGAGCTCACGCCGTCGCCGTCAGGCCGTAGGCCTCGGCGATCAGGCCGTACGAGCGGAGCCGGGCCTCGTGGCCGTGGATGTGCGAGGTGACCATCAGCTCGTCCACCCCGGTCCGCTTGCGCAGCGTCTCCAGCCCGTCGGCGACCCGGCCCGGGTCGCCGAGCACGACGTTGTCGAGCCAGCTGTCGATGAAGTCGGCCTCGACCGGGCTGTACGGGTAGTCCTCGGCCTCCTCCGGGGTGGGGATCGGGCCGGGATTGCCGCGCCGCAGGCGGAGCATGCCGAGGGCCGCGGAGCGGGCGAGTCGCCGGGCCGAGGGCTCGTCGTCGGCGGCGACCGCGCTCACGCCGATCAGCGCGTACGGCTCGGCGAGCACGGCGGAGGGGCGGAAGGACGAACGGTAGAGGTCCAGCGCCGGGATGGTGTTGGCGCTGCTGAAGTGGTGGGCGAAGGCGAACGGGAGGCCGAGGCGGCCCGCCAGCTGGGCGCTGAAGCCGGAGGAGCCGAGCAGCCAGACCGGCGGTCGGCCCTCGCCCCGGGGGACGGCGGTCAGCCGGGCGTACGGGTGGCCGTCCGGGAAGTCGCCGTCGAGGAAGTGGGTCAGCTCGGCGAGCTGCTGCGGGAAGTCGTCCGCGCCTTCGGCGAGGCCGCGGCGCAGCGCCCGGGCGGTGGCCGGGTCGGTGCCGGGGGCGCGGCCCAGTCCGAGGTCGATCCGCCCCGGGTGCAGGGCCTCCAGCAGGCCGAACTGCTCGGCGACGGCCAGCGGGGCGTGGTTGGGGAGCATGACGCCGCCGGAGCCCAGCCGCAGCGTCGTGGTGTTGGCCCCGAGGTGGGCGAGCAGGACGGCCGGGGTGGAGCTGGCCACTCCGGGCATGCCGTGGTGCTCGGCCACCCAGAAGCGGTGGTAGCCCCACTGCTCGGCCCGGCGGGCCAGTTCGGTGGTGGCGGCGAGGGCCTCGGCGGGCGTGTGGCCGACGCCGACGGTGGCGAGGTCGAGGATCGAGAGCGGCGCGGGCGCCGTCCCGCGGGCGGTGCCGCGGATCGCCGCGCCGGCCGCCGGTCCGGCCGCCGGCCCGGTCTCCGGCCCGGTCTCCGGCCCGGTCCCGTGCTCCTGGTGGTCCTCGGTGGTCATCCCGTCCGCCCTTCTGGCCGCCGTCCTCGGGCCGGCCGTCGTGGGTGACCGCGCGGTCCCGGATGGCCCGCCGGTCGCTGTCGCCGAGGGGGGTCAACCACGGCCGGGGCCTCGCTGTTCCCGCCTCCGGAGTGTCGTCCGGCCACGGTCCGAGCGGGTTTCGGCCATTTCGCGCGGAAGTCGACCGACCGTTCGGCTGACGCAGAGCCAGCGGGCGAACACGGCTGGCGACTTCCCGCCAGCGCCGGAAGTCGCCAGCGCCAGGACTCGCGACCGGGGGCCGGCGTCCGGCAGGCTGGGGCCGGGAGCGGGTCGCCGGAGCGGGATCCGCACTCCACCAGCAAGATCGTCGGGCTGGACCAGCACCGGACGATCACTGCGAGCCCTCGGCGCGGCACCCCGCCCCGGGGGCTCGTTCGGTTTCGGCGGCGGTCCGCCACCCGGGCGCCCCGGCCCTCGGACCGGCCCGGACGCGCGGTTCCCCGCCCCGGGGCGCGGCCGGAATCAGCGACCGTGACCCATGCCATACCGGGGTGCTTCATGGCATGAAAAGTCGAGGCGCTAGCGTTGACCCCTGCAGCCACCTGCTCCCTCGGGAGGCGTGGAGGGAGTAAAGGGCCTTGAACTTCGTGGCGGCGACCGGATCCTCGTGGATCTGCGCGCTGGCGCTCGTCGCCGTGCTCGGGGACGCCCTCCTTCCGTTCATCCCCAGCGGGACGCTGGTCATCCTGGCCGTGCTCAAGACCGCGCAGATCGACGGTGCGCCCCTGATGCTCGGGCTGGGCGTGGCGGTGGCCTCCTTCCTGGGCGACCTGCTGCTGCTCAATCTGGCCCGGCGCGGCGCCCCGGTGCTGCACCGCCGGCTCGCCCGGCGCCCCAAACTGGCGGCCAGCGTGGCCCGGGTCCAGGAGGCCCTGATCGAACGCCCCCACGGGGCCGCCGCCGCGATGGTGGTGGTCGCGCGGTTCGTCCCGGCCGGGCGGACCGTCCTCGACCTGGCCATCGGCCACTCCCCCGCCCATCCGCACCGGTTCCTGCACTGGTCGGCACTGGCGGCGCTGGTCTGGGCCGCCTACATCGTGACGCTGGGCTGGCTGAACAGCCACTGGTTCAACACCGCCTGGCTGAGCCTCGTGGTCTCCTGCGCGGCGGCCACCGCCATCAGCACCGCGATCGCGCGCATGGTGCGCCGCACCCGGCGGCTCGCCGCACTCTGACGGTTCGCCCGGCGGCCGCTCCCGGCCTGCCCTCCGCCCCTTGCGACGGTCCCGCTGCGGCGGACCCCTTCCCCGTGGTTCCGCGCGGCTTTCGCGATCCCGCCGGGGCCGGCACACCTCTTTCCGCACGCCCGCCCGGGCCGGCCCTCCCCCTGGCGGGCTTCGGGCCGCCCGCCCCGGCAAGGGGCAAAAGTTTTCCCAAAAGGGCGACCAATCGGGCCGAACGACGTCGAACTCCGGCGGCGGGCCGACCGGCCGGCGGTAGCGTACTGACCGGGCCGCACGGGGTGGGAAGCGTCACAGGACGGCAACAGTCGGCGCATCCCCGCAGCCCAGCCGGATGCGCCAGGCGTGTTGGGAGTCGTCAGCGCTCGGCGACCTTGGAAGCCGCCGCGGCGACATGACATGCTAACGGCGGAATACTCATCAATTGCCCGATTTGACCGGTGCGGCTGCGGGCCGCCCTCACCACCGGCATCGGCACCCAGGGGAGACCATGACCAGCATCTCGCGCAGGACGGTGCTCAGTGCAACCGCCGCGACCGCGGCCCTCGGCGCGGTCGCGGCCTGCTCCAGCGGCGGATCCGGCTCGGGACAAGGCGCCACCTCCCCCGGCCCCGGCGGTACCGGAACCACCCAGGGCGGCGGCCCCGACCCCCAGGCGGTGCCCAAGGGCACCCCGATCGGCGACGGTTCCAACGCGGACACCGGACCGCAGCCGAACCAGCCCAAGCCCGAGAAGCTCAAGCCGGGCGAGCGGCCGCCGCAGTTCGTGGTCTTCTCCTGGGACGGCGCCGGCGGCACCGAGGACGGCCAGTTCCCCCGCTTCCTGAAGCTGGCGGAGCAGCACAAGGCCACCATGACCTTCTTCCTCTCGGGCATCTACGCCCTCCCCAAGGGCAAGGCCGACCTGTACCACCCGCCGAAGCACTCGGTCGGCGCCTCCGACATCCCGTACCTGTCGGACGGCGCGGTGAAGAGCACGCTCAAGCTCATCAGCCAGGCCTGGCTGGCCGGGCACGAGATCGGCACCCACTTCAACGGGCACTTCTGCTCCAGCCGTCCGGACAAGAACGGGGTCAACATGTGGACCCCCGAGGACTGGCAGAGCGAGATCGACCAGGCGGTCGGCTTCGTCACCCAGTGGCGGACCAACACCGGCTTCACCGACGTCGACCCGCTCCCCTTCGACTACAAGAAGGAGCTCATCGGCGGCCGCACCCCGTGCCTGGAGGGCCAGAAGGCGCTGCTGCCGACCATCGCCAAGCTGGGCTGGAAGTACGACGCCAGTTCCTCGGGCGGCTTGCAGATATGGCCGCAGAAGGTGCAGGACGGCAAGGTCTGGGACTTCCCGCTGCAGTCCATCCCGTTCCCCGGGCACACCTTCCAGGTCCTGTCGATGGACTACAACATCCTGGCCAACCAGTCCAGCGGCAGCACCAAGGGCGACCCGGCCAAGTACGGCGACTGGCGCACCCAGGCCACCAACTCCTACCTGGCGGGCTTCGAGCGCGCGTACAACAGCAACCGCGCGCCGTTCTTCATCGGCAACCACTTCGAGCAGTGGAACGGCGGCATCTACATGGACGCCGTCGAGGAGACCCTCAAGACCGTCGCGGGCAAGCCCGACGTCCGACTGGTCTCCTTCAAGCAGTTGGTCGAGTGGCTGGAGGTGCAGGACCAGTCCACCCTGCGCAAGCTGCGCTCGCTCAACGTCGGCCAGGCGCCGGCGGGCGGCTGGGAGAGCTTCCTCGGCACGGCGGGCTGACGCGCCGAGGGCGCAGGAGCGGGCCACCGGCACCGGCCGGCGGGGGTCGGAGCCCTCGCCGGCCGCTGTCGTCCCGGCCGTTGGCGTGCCGGCCGCTGGTGTTCCGGCCCGCTCCCGGGCCCGGCCGGCTACTCGGCGGCGAGGGCGTCCGCGAGCAGGATGCGGACGATGCGGTCCGCCCCGGCCCCGCCCCAGAGGATCGAGTAGTGGTTGGTGCCGGGCACCGGTACGGCGGGCACCCGTTCCGTGTCCAGCCGGGCCAGTTCGAGCCGCGCGCGGTCGTAGAGGCCCTGCGGCTCGTCGAGCAGGCCGCGCTCGGCCCAGAGCAGGTCGGCCGGGCAGGGCAGCCGGTGCACGGCGCCGGCCGCTTCCTCGTCCAGCAGGACCTGGGCGCCGTCGATCTGGACGGCCTCCAGCACGCAGGAGGAGCGCAGTTCGGGCTCCGTGCCGACGAGGTCGCGCTGGGTGTAGGCGTCGATCCCCTCGGTCCACTCGCCGGCGAAGGCGGGGTGCCCGCGCCAGAACTCCCGGTAGGCGTCCCGGTCCGGGAAGGTCGTGGACAGCCGGGCCAGCGCGGGGCCGAGCACCGCGGCCAGGGCGTCCTCCTCGCGGACGCCCTGCGGCAGCGGGAAGGTCACCGCTCCGTCGACCAGCAGGACGCGGCGGACCAGGCCGGGGTGCCGGACGGCGGCCAGGGCGGTGACCCAGGCCCCCATCGAGTGGCCGACCACCGTGACGGGCCCCGGGCCGAGGGCGCCGATCAGCGCGGCCACGTCGTCGGCGTGCCGGGCCAGCCCGTACGGTCCGGCGACCGAGCGGCTGGCGCCGCGGCCCCGCAGGTCGGGCGCGAGCAGGGTGACCCGGCCGGCGAGCCGGCGGGCGACCTCGTACCAGGCGAGGCCGTTGGCGGTGATGCCGTGCACCGCCACGATCGTGGGGGCCTGCGGGTCGTCTGCGGGCCAGCGCAGGACGGCCAGGTCCCCACCGGGCACGGGGACGGTCAACTCCTCGGGCTTCAGCGGCGACTGGCTCACGCGGGGGTACCTCCGGTGGGGTGGGCGGTTCCGAGACCGGCCGGCACCGAGGCGGAGCGGGCGGACCGGGCGGTGCGGATGCGGGCAGGCAGTCTAGCCAGGCCGCCGGGCAGCAGGTAGACCACGGCGACGAACAGGGCGCCCAGCAGGAACAGGGGTTGGGAGAGCGGCACCCGCAGCACCGCCGGCAGGTCGGCGACGGTCGAGGAGTTGGCGAGGTCGCCGAGCCGGTGGCTCGCCCAGGTGTACAGGACACCGCCGAGCAGCGGTCCCCAGCGGGTGCCGGAGCCGCCGAGGACGACCATCACCAGGAGCGCGAGCGTGGCGTCCGAGGTGGCGGCCTGCGGGGTGGCGCCACCGGTCAGCAGCAGGTAGACCACCCCGCCCAGCCCGGCGAGCCCGCCGGCCAGCACGAAGGCGACCAGCTTGTAGCCGTAGGGCCGCAGTCCGAGCACCTCGACCCGGCGCTCGTTCTCCTTGATGCCCTCCCAGACCCGGCCCATCGGCGACTTGACGGCCCAGTGGACCGCGGCGACGGTCAGCACCAGGTAGCCGACGGCGATCCAGTACAGGTTGGCGGTGTTCTCGATCCCGAGCAGGCCGGCGGGCAGCAGGTCGGCCGGGGCGGAGCGGCCCTCCTCGCCGCCGGTGACGCCGCCGGGGTTGCGCTGGACGAGGATCGAGCCGGCCTGGGCGAAGGCGAGGGTGACCATGGAGAACCCGATGCCCGTGACGCGAAGGCTGACCGAGCCGAGCAGCAGGGCCAGCAGCACGGAGCAGGCGACGCCGAACACCGCGGCGGCGGCGAACGGCAGTCGCAGCTCCAGCATGCCGAGATCGGTGGCGTACAGGCCGGTCGCGAAGTAGAGCGCGTGGCCGAAGGAGAGCAGTCCGGTCCGACCGAGCAGGAGGTCGTAACCGGTGGCGAGGGCCCCGTAGAGCAGGCACAGGGCGAGCAGTTGGAGGCTGCCGGGGCTGCCGAGCGGGCCGTCGAGCAGTCCCGGGACGGGAAGCGCACTGTATGGGGCGACAAGGAACGTGATCAGCAGGGCGATCGGCCACCAGCGTAGCGCTCTGTGCACGCCTGTCCAGCGGTTAGTGACTGAATCACCTGTTCGAGGGATGGCGCCGGGCCCGCTCCTGTGTTCACAATGGGTCTCGGCAAGGCCGGTGTCAGTCCCCCTTGCCATAGTGGCGGTGTCGGCGGAGCTGGTGTCAGTCCCCTCTTCCGGCACGGCGGTCACGGCAGGGCCGGTGTCAGTCCCCCCTGCCGGAGCGGCGGCGCTGCGGCCCGCCGCGGGGCCACCGGTGCTCGTGATCGGTGTTTCGGCGCTCACGCGAGCCTCCCGGTGAGTCCACGGGGTCGGACGAGAAGCAGGACGGCGAGCAGGACGACGACCGAGAGGTCGCCGAGACCGGCGCCGGTGTAGTAGTTGGCGAACTGCTGGACGAGGCCGACGCCCACCGAGGCGACGGCGGCTCCGGTCACGGAGCCCATGCCACCCATGACCACGACGACGAAGGCGAAGATGAGCAGGCCGGTCCCCTGGCCGGGATTGACCGAACCGAAGTAGAGGCCGCCGAGGGCGCCGCCGAGGGCGGCGGCCGCCCCGCCGAGGGCGAAGACGAGGGTGAACGCCCTCCGGACGTCGATGCCGAGCGCCGTGACCATCGCCCGGTCCTCGACGCCGGCCCGGACGATCAGCCCGTAGCGGGTGCGGGCGAGGAACAACCGAAGAGCGAGCAGCAGCAGTGCGGCGGCGGCCACCAGCACGAAGCGGTTGACCGGGACGGTCGCCCCGAGCACGTGCCAGGTGCCGGACAGCAGTTCCGGCTGGGGGAAGGGGCGGGAGTCCGCGCCCCAGACCCCCATCAGCAGGGCGGGTACGGCGAGCCCGACCCCGACGGTGGCGAGGATCTGGTCGCGCGGGCGGCTGTAGAGCGGCCGGATCAGGAAGAGCTCCAACAGGACGGCGGCGGCCGTCCCGACCAGGGTGCCGAACGGCACCGCGAGCCAGAAGGAGAAGCCGGCCTCGGCGCCGGCCCACCAGGTGGCGTAGGCGCCGATGGAGAGCAGGGCGCCGTGCGCGAAGTTGAGCACGTCCATCAGACCGAAGATCAGCGACAGACCGGAGGCGACCAGGAAGTACAGCGCACCGAGACCGAGTCCGGTACAGGAAAGGAGGACGACGGTGTCCATCAGGGCTTCACCTCGGCGGTGAGGACGGGGGCGGCCGGGGAGGCGGCGGGCCGGGGCCCGCCGGCGAGCGGGTGGCGGGAGCCGACGCCGAGCAGGCGGCGGGCGGCTTCCTCATCGGCCAACAGCTCGGCGGTGTCGCCGCGGTGGGCGGTGCGGCCGTCGGCCAGGACGGCACAGGTGCCGGCCAGTCGGCGGACGAGGGCGAGGTTCTGCTCGACCAGCAGGACGGGCACGGCCTCGGCCGCGCGCGCCAGCACCTCGGCCACCTCGGAGACGATCTTCGGGGCCAGGCCCTTGGTGGGCTCGTCGGCGATGATCAGCCGGTTGCGGTTGAGCAGCGTCCGGCCGATCGCCACCATCTGCTGCTGGCCGCCGGAGAGCGTCCCGGCCAACTGCCCGGCTCGCTGCTTGAGTTCGGGAAAGAGCTCGTGGACGAGTGCGTAGTCCGGTTCACCGGCCGCGCCCCCGCTCCCGGCGGCGCGCTCGGCGAGGCGGAGGTTCTCGGCGACCGTCAGGCCGGCGAAGATCCCCCGGTCCTCGGGCGCGTAGCCGATGCCGTGACGAACGACCAGATGCGTGGGAAGGGAGGAGAGCTCGGATTCGGAGAGCCGGATGCTTCCGGTGCGCGGCACCAGGCCCATGACGGCCTTGACGGTGGTGGTCTTGCCGGCGCCGTTGCGGCCCAGGAGTGCGGTCACCCCGGCGGGGGCCACGTCGAAGTCGACCCCGTGCAGGATGTGCAGCCCGTCGATGACCACCCGCAGATCGCGGACGGAGAGGAGGGGGACGGCGCCGGAGGACGGCGAGGAGCGCCCCGAAGGAGTGGAGCGCTGAGCGGAGAACGGAGAGGAGGTCACAACGCCTCACCCAGGTAGGCCTGTTGCACGGTCGGGTCGGCCATCACGGCCTCGGGGGTGTCCAGGGCGAGCAGCGTGCCGTGGTGCATCACCGCGAGTCGGTCGGCCAGGCCGAGCAGGACGTCCATGTGGTGCTCGACCATCAGGACGGTCCGGCCCAGGTCCCGGTGAACGGAACGGATCAGCTCGGTGAGGGCGGGCACCTCCTCCGCGCTGACACCGGCCATCGGCTCGTCCAGCAGGATCAGCCGGGGCTCGGAGACCAGCAGGACGGCCAGCTCCAGCTTGCGCTTCTCCCCGTGGGAGAGCGCACTGGCCAGGGTGTCGGCGCGATGGGTGAGGTCGGTGCGTTCCAGAGTGTCGGCCAACTGTTGCTCGTAACGGTCGGCGCGGCGCCAGAGCCGGTACGAGGCGCGCGGCCCGGCCGCCGCCTGGGCGGCCAGGCGGACGTGGTCGGCGACCGTCATCCCCGGCCAGAGGGAGGAGGTCTGGAAGGTGCGGCCGAGCCCGCGGCGGGCCCTGGCGTGCACAGCCTCGGTGGTGACGTCCGCGCCGTCGAGGTGGAGGCTGCCGTGGGTCGCCGGGTAGATGCCCGAGATCAGGTTGAAGAGGGAGGTCTTGCCGGCGCCGTTGGGCCCGATGAAGGCGATGAACTCGCCTTCACCGACCGAGAAGGAGACGTCCTCGACGATCGGCACGCCGCGGACGGCCCAGCCGAGCCCGTCCAGACGCAGCACCGGGGAAGAGGACGCGGAGGAACGCACGGACGAGGAGCCCTGAGCGGAGGAGGCGGAAGGAGTGGAGGCGGTACGGGCGGGCATCGGGATCAGCCCGCCATCGGGGTGACCGGGGGCGCTGCCTCGTCCGCGGTCAGGGTCCTCTCCACCGAGGGCTTGGCGGCGGCGCCACTGCCGGTCAGCCGCACCTGGAACATCGGCTGGAGCAGGGCGTGGTCCTCGGAGCGGACCGTGGTCTTCCCCTTGACCCCGTCGAAGCTCCAGCCCTCCAGGGCCTTGACCAGGGCCGAAGTGTCGTCGGCGGAGCCGTGGTTGGACTCGACGGCGTGCACGATCATCTGGGCGGCGGTGAAGCCGTCCGGGGTGAAGATGTCCGTCTTCCCTCCGGCGGCGGTGACGGCTTCGGTCATGGCCTTCTCCACCGGGGTGCCGGCGGCGCCGTCGAAGTAGTGGTTCAGGAAGGAGATCTTCTCGCCGGCCGGGCCGAACAGCGGGTAGGAGGCTGCCAGGTCGAGGCCGGTGACGACCTTGGTGTCGGCGAACACGTCCTGCTGGTTGAGCGCCGTCCACAGGGCCGAGGCGGTGTCGCCCGCCCAGGCGACGAACAGCAGGTCGGGCTTGGCGGTCCGGGCCTGGGTGGCGAAGGGGGTGAGGTCGGTGGCGCTCGGCGGGGCGAGCACCTGGTCGACGGTCGCGCCCTCACCGCCGAGCACCGCCTTCACCGCGGCCACGTTGGCCTGGCCGAAGGCGTTGTCCTGAGCGAGCACGGTGACCTTCTTGCCCTTGGCGTCACCGACGAACGAGGCCGCGGTCTTGATGTCCTGGTAGGACTGGCGGCCGGAACGGAAGGTGTACTTGTTCAGACCGGTGGCCTTGTCCGCGGCGGCCGGGCCGCTGATGAAGAGCACCTTGTTCTGCGCGGCGATGGGGCCGACCTGGAGGGCCACGCCGGAGGCGGTGGAGCCGGCCAGCACCTTGTAGCCCTTGCCGATCAGGTCCTTGGCGGCGGACACCGCCTTGGCCGGGTCGCCGGCGTCGTCCTGCTCCTCGAACTCGATCTTGTGCCCGTCGACCGCGCCGGTGCCCTTGGTCGCGTAGCTCAGGCCGGCCTTGAAGCCCTCCAGGTACTGCTTGCCGTAGGCGGCCAGCGGCCCGGTCCTGGAGTACACCAGGCCGACCTTGATCGGGCCCTTGGCGCCACCGTCCGCCGCGCTCGTCCCGGCCGTTCCGGCCTTGGCGCAGCCCGAGGCGAGCAGGACGCAGGCCGCGAGGGCGGCGAGCTTCCGCGCCGGGCCGCCGGTCAGGGAGTCGCCCGGACGGGCGCCGGCGGCGGTCCGGGAGGGGGCTGTCGAGCTGCGCATGGTGACCGACTCCTGAGGTGCGGCGGGGTGAATGCGGGAACCGTAGGTGTGCGGTGGGAGTGGCGACATGTGCCCAGTTGACGCATCAGCCCGTCCGGATGTGGCTCCGTCCGACATACCGCCGGGCCTCCGTCGCCCTCCGGGCTCCCGGGTGTGGCCTTTCGACACGACTCCTCACCCACCCATGGGGGTGGCCGCCATGGTTGCGGCGGCCCCCGCCCGGTGACGGTGGAGGGGCGCGGAGCCCGTCCGGCGGCAGCCACCCCAGCGGCGTGCCCGCCCGGTCCGGCCCAGGCAGGACCCCAGCCCGGCCTGGTACGGCCACGGGCTCCGCGCGGTTCCCGGGCCCGCCGGCCGTCCCTCCCCCGCTCCCCGTCGCCTCCTGCCCCGCTGCCCCCTCCCCTGCCCCGCCGTTCCGCCCCTCCCCTCTCCTCCCACTCCCCTCCTCCCACTCCCTCATGAGGTGATCCCTTGGACAAGGTCCTGGACTCCCCCGCCGACGCGGTCGGGGACATCCCCGACGGCGCGGTGCTGGCCGTCGGCGGCTTCGGCCTCTGCGGCATCCCGAGCACGCTGATCGGCGCCCTGGCCGACTCCGGCACCACCGGCCTGCGGGTGGTGTCGAACAACTGCGGGGTGGACGACTGGGGGCTGGGCCTGCTGCTGCGGGCCGGCCGGATCGCCCGGATGACCTCCTCGTACGTCGGGGAGAACAAGGAGTTCGCCCGGCAGTACCTCTCCGGCGAGCTGGAGGTGGAGCTGACCCCTCAGGGCACGCTGGCCGAGCGGCTGCGGGCGGGTGGCGCCGGCATCCCCGCGTTCTTCACCCCGGCCGGGGTCGGCACCCAGGTCGAGGAGGGCGGGCTGCCCTGGCGCTACGCGGCCGACGGCTCGGTGGCCCTGGCCTCCCCGCCGAAGGAGGTCCGGGAGTTCGGCGGCCGCCGGTACCTGCTGGAGGAGGCGATCACGGCGGACTTCGCACTGGTCCGGGCCGAGGTGGCGGACCGGCACGGCAACTGCGTGTTCCACGCCGCCGCCCGGAACTTCAACCCGCTCTGCGCGGCGGCGGGCCGGATCACCCTGGTCGAGGCGGACCGGATCGTCGAGCCCGGCGAGCTCCCCCCGGACGCGGTGCACCTGCCCGGGGTGTACGTCGACCGGGTGGTGGCCGCCGACCCCGAGGACCGCCGCATCGAGCGCCGCACCGTCCGCCCCGCACTCCAGGAGGCCTGACCCGATGCCCACCGAGACCGCCGCCCCCACCCCGGCACCCACCTCCGCCCGCACCTCCGCGTCCTCGCCCGCACCCGCCCCCGCCCTCGACCCCGCCCTCGACCCGCGCAACGCCCTGGCCGCCCGCGCCGCCCGCGAGTTGCGCGACGGCCAGTACGTGAACCTGGGCATCGGCCTGCCCACCCTGATCCCCAACCACCTCCCGCCGGGCGTCGAGGTGGTGCTGCACTCGGAGAACGGCATCCTCGGCGTCGGCCCGTACCCGGAGGAGGGCGCCGAGCACGCCGACCTGATCAACGCCGGGAAGGAGACGGTGACGGTCGCCCCCGGCGCCTCGTACTTCGACTCCGCCTTCTCCTTCGGCATGATCCGGGCCGGGCGGATCGACGTCTCGGTACTCGGCGCGATGCAGGTGTCGGCCACCGGGGACCTCGCCAACTGGATGATCCCCGGCAAGATGGTCAAGGGCATGGGCGGCGCGATGGACCTGGTGCACGGGGCCCGCCGACTGATCGTGGTGATGGAGCACACCGCCCGGGACGGCTCCCCGAAGATCGTCGACGAGCTGTCACTTCCGGCGACCGGTCGCGGAGTCGTGAACCGGATCGTCACCGACCTCGCGGTGATCGACGTGACCCCGGAGGGGCTGCGGGTAGTGGAGACGGCGCCGGGCGTGGACTTCGCGGAGGTCCGGGCCGCGACCGGCGCCGCCCTGCTGCCTCCGCGCTGACCGGCCCGACCCCGAGCGCAACGGCCGGATCGCCTGTGGGGCGGTCCGGCCGTTGCGCTGCCCCCACTCCCGCCCCCACTCCCGCCCCCACGACCGTGACCGCCCCCGTGACCGCCCCCGCGACCGTGACCGCCCCCGTGACCGCCCCCACAAGCGCCCCTCTCAACAGGCCTCCGCCGCCCCCGAGTTCCACGGATCGCCGCCCGGGCCCGGGCGAATTCACCGCAATAGCACCAACGCCCGCCGGACCGGCCGGGAACCGTGGCATCTTCATGCTTGGGCGGCGGCGATCTCCCGGATTGGTTGCGATCACCGGTGCACTCGGGGAGAGTTGATGAGGCCAAGGATCCCGGAGCGCCCGGAGGGGAAGCTGGAAAGTGCATCGGGATCCCGGATTCGAAGCCCCCGTACCGACGCGCGACAGAACCGGCGGAACCCGGCGAATGTCCTGGACGGCCCGAGAACTGCCTGAGAAGCGCAGTTCGCCCGGTCCCGTTCCAGCCGATTCCGGCCGGTTCCACCGAGTTCCACCCGGACGGCTCCGAGTCGAGGCAGGCCCACGCGAAGGCCGAGCGAGCCGAGCACGGAGCGAACTCCGGGGGGAGCAGCCATGACCACGCCGTTCTCGCGGCGAAAGGGCGCCGGAACGGTCGGCGGGCGAGGTGCCGGTCAGCTGGACGAGGCCGCCCTCAGTGCCGTTCCCGCACCCGAAGCCCCGTACGACTACGGCCACTTCAGTCGTCTCGCGGGCCCGGCGTACGACCCGGACGAGGACGACGAACTCGGTGGCGGCGTCTACTGGCCCGAACCGGCCGCACCGTACGGCCCCGCGTCGGCGAGCGGCCCGCACGACCCCGCTTCGGAGACCACCCCGTACGCCTCTCCCCCGTACGAGCCACCGCCCGCGGCCCCCTACCGCGTCCGGTACCGCAGCCTGCTGCGCCGCGAGCCGCACCGGATCCGCGCCGCGCTGCTGATGGTCGCCGCCCCGGTGGTGGAGGCGGTGCTGCTGGTCTGGCTGCTGCTGCCGGAGCACTGGCCCGAACGGCTGGACGAGACGAACGCCCTGGTGCTGCTCGGCGACAAGGTGATGATCGGCATCATCGCCGTCGTCGAGGTGTTCCGGCTGGTCAACGTCGTCTCCAACACCCATGCCACGCTGGTCGCCCGTGACCCGGTCCCGGTGACGCCGGTGCCCGGCACCCGGGTCGCCTTCCTCACCACCTGCGTGCCGGACAAGGAGCCGCCGGAGATGGTCCGGGCCACGCTGACCGCGGCCCGCGCCGTACGGCACAACGGACCCTACGACGTCTGGTTGTTGGACGAGGGAAACGATCCTGCAATGCGGGAGCTCTGCGCCGAGCTGGGCGTGCGGCACTTCAGCCGCGCCGGCCGGCCGCAGTGGAACCGGCCGAAGGGCAGGTTCCGCGCCGGCACCAAGCACGGCAACTACAACGCCTGGCTCCAGGCCCACGGCGACGACTACGAGTTCTGGGTGTCCGTGGACACCGACCACGTTCCGCTGCCGGACTTCTGCGAGCGGATGCTCGGCTACTTCCGCGACCCCGACGTGGCATTCGTGGTCGGCCCCCAGGTGTACGGGAACTACCGCAGTTCGGGCTCGGCCGTCACCAAATTCTCCGAGAGCCAGCAGTACCTCTTCCACGCCCTCGTCCAACGCGCCGGAAACCGTTACGGCGCGCCCATGTTCGTGGGCACCAACAACGCCGTCAGAATCAGCGCGCTCCAGTCGATCGGCGGGTTGTACGACTCCATCACCGAGGACATGGCGACCGGTCTGGAGTTCCACCGCAGCCGAAACCCGGAGACCGGGGAACGCTGGAAGTCCGTGTACACCCCGGACGTGCTCGCGGTCGGCGAAGGACCGTCCTCCTGGACCGACTTCTTCTCCCAGCAACTGCGCTGGAGCCGCGGCACCTACGAGACCCTCTTCACCCAGTACTGGCGGGTGCTGTGGCAGCTGTCCCCCGGGCGGCTGCTCAACTACACGCTGATGGTGGGCTTCTACCCGATGGCGGCGCTCACCTGGCTGCTCGGCGGCCTGTCCAGCGTCCTCTACCTGGGCTTCGGCGCATCGGGCGTGCACGTCTCCTCGGAGATCTGGATGATGCTCTACAGCGACGCCGCCGCGCTCCAGCTCCTGCTCTACACCTGGAACCGCAAGCACAACGTGAGCCCGCACGAGCCGGCCGGCTCCTCCGGGGTCGCCGGGATGGTGATGTCGGCGCTCTGCGGCCCGGTCTACGCGGCCTCGCTGCTCCAGTCGCTGCTGCGAGTGCGCAGCCGCTTCGTGGTGACGCCCAAGGGCCGCTCGGCCAGCGCCGACCGGCTCGGCACCTTCCGCTTCCACCTGTTCTGGACGCTGGTGTTCGGCGGCGCGATCATCGCCTCCTACGTCACCGGCTACGACCACGCCGCGATGCGCGCCTGGGCCTGGATCGCCCTGGTGCTCACCCTCCTGCCGGTCCTGATCACCGCCGGCGACGCCGTCCGCCGCCGCCGGACCCGCCCCACCGCCAACCTCACCGTCACCGGCGGCCCGACGGCCACCCCGACGGTCCTCCTGGAGAAGCGCCGCCCGCGCCACGCCCGCGACCCCCGGACCTCGCCGCCCGCACGCACGACACCAGACCCGTCGCCCACCCGGCCTGCACCCGACCGCCCCGCACCCGACCACGCCGGCAGCGGCACGTCCCCCCACTGACAGCACCCACGGACGCCCGCCCACCGAACAGAGCCCACCCCGAGCAGCCCCGGCCCCCAGCCCAGCCCAGCCCCAGCCGGCCCCGGCCCGGCACCCGACCGCCTCCCGAGGGGAGCACCCACCGTGAAGATCCACAAGGCCGGCCGCACCAAGCGCCTCGCCCTCGGCAGCACCGTCGCGCTGACCGTGGCCGGGATGAACGCGCCGGCCGTCCTCGGCTTCGCCTCCGAGCAGTACCACCACTACGTGATCAACCGCCCCGAGTACAAGGCGCAGTACGGCCACTGGCAGACCCTGTCGCTGCCCGCCGAGTTCCGGGTCAACGCCGTGCACGCGACCCTGCTGCGCACCGGCAAGGTCCTGATCGTGGCCGGCTCCGGCAACGACGAGAAGCAGTTCAACGCGGGCACCTTCAAGAGCCTGCTCTGGGACCCGGCCGCGAACACCTACAAGCTGGTCCCCACCCCCGCCGACATGTTCTGCGGCGGCCACACCTCGCTGCCGGACGGCCGCGTCCTGGTGGCCGGCGGCACCCAGCGCTACGAGAAACTGGCCGCCGCCGTGAAGAAGGCGGCCGGCATCATGCGGGTGCGCAACGAGAGCCCGGAGCGCGACCGGACCTTCCCCAAGGGCACCGTCTTCGTCGCCCCGAACGGCCACGAGTACGCCAGCACCGCCCCGGTGACCGTCCCGGCCGCGACCAAGACCGGCTCCGGCCGCGAGACCGTGGTCACCGCCGGCGAGCAGCGGGTGTACGTGGAGGCGGTCGGCCCGGGCCCGGACTACGTCTCCGACTCCCCCGCCCAGTACCGGATCAAGGGCCTGAGCGGCACCGACGCCCACAACCTGTACGGGCAGAACGAGAAGCTCACCCTGGACAAGCAGGAGTACCAGGGCATCCGCTCCGCCTTCGAGTTCAACCCGGACACCGAGCTCTACGAGCCGGTCACCGACATGGCCCACGCCCGCTGGTACCCGACGCTGACCGGGCTGGGCGACGGCCGGGTGGTCACCGTCTCCGGCCTGGACGACACCGGGGAGATCCTCGACGGCAACGACAACGAGGTCTACGACCCGAGGACCAAGTCCTGGTCCAAGGGCCCCGACCACTACTTCCCGACCTACCCGGCGATCTTCCTGACCACCTCCGGCAAGCTCTTCTACTCCGGCTCCAACGGCGGCTACGGCCCCGGCGACAAGGGCCGCGAGCCCGGCTTGTGGGACGTGTCGACCGGGGCCTTCCAGCCCGTCCCCGGCCTGCGCGACCCCAACCTCACCGAGACCTCCTCATCGGTGCTGCTGCCACCCGCGCAGGCGCAGAAGGTGATGGTGCTCGGCGGCGGTGGCGTCGGCGAGTCCCCGCTGTCCACGGCCCGCACCGACATCGCGGACCTGTCCTCCGCCGCGCCCGCCTTCACCCCGGGCCCGGACCTGCCGGCCGGCGGCACCCGCTACCTCAACAGCGTGATCCTCCCGGACGACACCGTCTTCACCACCGGCGGCTCCAGCGGCTACCGCGGCCGGGGCGACAGCGACCTGCTGAAGGCGCAGGTGTACCACCCGGACACCAACAGCTTCAGCACCGCCGCCGAGCCGGCCGTCGGCCGCGACTACCACTCCGAGGCGCTCCTGCTGCCGGACGGCCGGGTCGCCGTGCTGGGCTCCAACCCGCTCTTCGCCGACAAGGCCGAGACCCGGCCCGGCGGCTTCGAACAGCGCATCGAGATCTACACCCCGCCGTACCTGTACCACGGCGAACGCCCGCAGGTCGGTGCCGTTCCGCAGGCGGCCGGGCTCGGCGGCACGCTGGCCGTCGGCACCGCACGGCCGGAGGCGGTCGCCGGCGCCAAGCTGATCCGGCCGAGTTCGGTCACCCACGTGACGGACGTCGAACAGCGCTCGGTGGCCCTGGACATCGCCGGACGGACGGCGGACGGCGTCTCGCTGACCCTGCCCCGCAACCCCGACCTGCTGCCGCCGGGCTGGTACATGCTGTTCCTGACGGACGCCGCCGGCACCCCGTCGGTCGCCCGCTGGATCCAGGTCACCGCGTAGCCGCAACGGCCCGCGCCGTGCGGGCCCGGGCCGGCGCGGGCGGCCGGGACAGGCACACACGCGGGCCCGTGCCGCCGCTCCGTCACGCCCGGGCCGGCACGGGCGGCCTCAGCGCGCCGCCTGCGCCAGCCCGAGCGCGTACGGCAGCCAGAACTCGCCCGCCCGGGGCTCGCCCCGGCCGCAGTCGCCGTCCGACTCCCCCGGGTTCTTGATCCACAGGTAGGCGTCCACCCCGGGCCGGCCGGTCTCGGTGGTCGGCCGCTCGCCGAGCGCCCGCCCGGGCGGGTTGCACCAGGAGTCGCCGCCCAGGGCCCCGTTGCCGCTGCGGCTGGTGTCGATGACGAAGTTCTTCCCGCCCAGGGCCGCGGAGAGCCTGGCGCCGTACGCCGCGTTCCGCGCGGTGTCGTAGAAGTTGGCGACGTTCACGGCGAAGCCGTCCGCCGCCGCGATGCCCGACTTGCGCAGGGCGGTGGCCAGTTCCTCCGGGTCCTGCGCCCAGCCGGGGTTGCCCGCGTCCAGGTAGACCCGCGCGTTCGGGTTCTTCTTCAGCTCCTGGACGGCGAAGGCCAGCAGGCCGTACCGCTCGGCGGCCAGGTCGCCCTTGATCCCGCAGGTGTCCAGGGTGTGCGCGACGGCGTCCGGCTCCAGCACCACCCAGGCCTTGCGGTCGCCGAGGGCCTGGGCGACGCCGGTGATCCAGGCCCGGTAGGCGGCCGCGTCGGGGGCGCCGCCGGCCGAGTACTGGCCGCAGTCGCGGTGCGGGATGTCGTAGGCGACGAAGACCGCCGTCCGGCCCGCCTCGGCGGCCCGTCGGCTCACCTGCTCGGCGATCTCCCCGGCGCCCTGCTCGCCGAGCCACTGCGAGGAGGGCTGGGCGGCGATCCGCAGCAGTTCGTCGGCCTCCGCCGTCCGGCCCTGCCCGCGCAGCGCGGACACCTGGTGGGCGGCGTTGGTCCGATCGGAGACGTAGAAGGCCTGGCCGGGAAGCTGGGCGAAGCCCGCGCCCGCCGCCGCGCCATCGGCCGCACCCGCGGCGGACGGAGCGGACCCGGTTCGCCGCTCGCCGCCGTCCGACCCGCTGCAGCCGGACACGGCCGCCAGTACCACCCCGGCCAGCAGCGCCCCCACGGCCCCGCGCAACGCCCCTGCCCGCCCCAGCCCGTGCACGTACCGCTCCTCCCCGGGACCGGTCCGGCGACCGGTCGGCACCAGCTAAGCACACCCGGCACCGGTCGACGCCCACCGTCGGTGAACGCCAAGTGGCCGTGGGCGGACGGGACATCGAACCCGTCCGGTCCACGGCCACCGGCGCCCGGAAGTGCTCAGGAACGCGCGGCGGCGCTCCGGCGGGGGCTCACGCCTCCTTCAGGTTCGGCACCTGCCAGTCGATGGCCTCGCCGCCGAAGGAGTCCAGCGCCGCGTTGATCTGCGAGAACGGACGGCTGCCGAAGAACAGCTTCGCCGACAGCGGCGACGGGTGCGCCCCCTGCACCACCACGTGCTTGGCGGTGTCGATCAGCGGCAGCTTCTTCTTCGCGTAGTTGCCCCACAGCACGAAGACCACGGGCTCCTCGCGGTCGCTCACCGCCTTGATCACCGCGTCGGTGAACTTCTCCCAGCCCTTCGCCTTGTGCGAGTTGGCCTCGTGCGCGCGGACCGTGAGCACCGCGTTGAGCAGCAGCACACCCTGCTCGGCCCAGTGCATCAGGTAGCCGTTGTCCGGGGCGGGGATGCCCAGGTCGGCGTCCAGCTCCTTGAAGATGTTGCGCAGCGACGGCGGCGTCCTGGTGCCCGGCAGCACCGAGAAGCTCATGCCGTGGGCCTGCCCGTTGTCGTGGTACGGGTCCTGGCCGAGCACGAGCACCCGGACCTTGTCGTACGCGGTGGCGTCCAGCGCGGCGAACTCCTGGCCGCTCGGCGGGAACACCTCGTGCTCCGCGCGCTGGGCCGCCACGAAGGCCGCCAGCTCCGCGAAGTACGGCTTCTCCGTCTCGGCGCCCAGCACCCCGCGCCAGGACTCGGGCAGCTCCAGCCCGCCGCCCTCGCCGGCCTCGACCACGCCCGCCTCGACCGTGTCCGTCACGACATCTACCTCCAACACCGCGGCTGCTGCGCCGCACGCCCTCTTTCACCCCGAACGCTACACAGCCCCACCGACAACTCACGCCCCCGGAGCGGGTTCCGGGCTACGGCCGGCGCCCGCCCGCCCCTCCCCGGATACGCGGCGGCCCCGCCCCGGGTACGCAGCGCCCCCGCCGCGGATACGCAGCGGCCCCGCCCCGGCGACCGGCCGGAACGGGGCCCACGACAGCACCGCGGAGGTCAGACCAGCTCGACCAGGTCCGCGATCGACTGGACCACGCGGGTCGGCCGGTACGGGAACCGCTCCACGTCGGACGCGGCGGTCAGGCCGGTGAGCACCAGGATCGTCTCCATGCCGGCCTCCATGCCCGCGACGATGTCGGTGTCCATCCGGTCGCCGATCATCACCGCCGTCTCGGAGTGGGCGCCGGCGGTGTTCAGCGCCTCGCGCATCATCAGCGGGTTGGGCTTGCCGACGAAGTACGGCTCGACGCCGGTCGCCTTGGTGATCAGCGCCGCGACCGATCCGGTGGCCGGCAGCACGCCCTCCGGGGAGGGGCCGGTCTCGTCCGGGTTGGTGCAGATGAACCGGGCGCCCTGGTTGATCAGGCGGATCGCCTTGGTGAGCGCCTCGAAGGAGTAGGTGCGGGTCTCGCCGAGCACCACGTAGTCGGGGTTGTTGTCGGTCAGCACGTAACCGGCCTGGTACAGGGCGGTGGTGAGCCCCGCCTCGCCGATCACGTACGCCGTGCCGTTCGGCCGCTGGCTCTTGAGGAACTTGGCCGTGGCCAGGGCGGAGGTCCAGATGCACTCCTCCGGCACCTCCAGCCCCATCCCGGCCAGCCGGGCGCTGAGGTCGCGCGGAGTGTAGATGGAGTTGTTGGTGAGGACCAGGAACGGCTTGCCGGACTCCCGCAGCTTGCGCAGGAACTCCTCCGCCCCGGGAATCGGCGTGCCCTCGTGGATGAGGACCCCGTCCATGTCGGTCAGCCAGGACTCGATGGGCTTGCGGTCTGCCACGTGCGTTTCTCCCGAAGTGTTGCAGCGTCTTGCGTCGTACGAGGGCCCTGACCCGGCACAGCCTAATCCGCCCGGGTGCACGGGAACAGGACGTCCCGCCCACCGGACCGGCGCCGACCCGGCCTCCCGCACCCGCGTCACCTGCCGCTTCCACCGGCCCGACACCCACCCCGAGGCCCCACCCCGACACCCACCCCGATGGCCCTCCCGACGACCCTCCCGCCCGGGCGCCCTCCGTACTCCCCGGTGCCGTTCACCGAACCGGGAGCAATCAGGCACCTCGTGATTGAGTAGGCGCATGAACCCGAAGACGACCCCCGGCCCGTTCCGCGTCGGCCTGATCGGCTACGGCCTGGCCGGCTCCGCGTTCCACGCGCCGCTGATCGCCACCACCCCGGGGCTGCGGCTGGACGCCGTGGTCACCGCCAACCCGGACCGGCGCGCCCAGCTCGCGCGCGAGCACCCCGGCGCCCGCGCCGTGGACACGCCCGAGCAACTGCTCGCCGACCCGGACGCGCTCGACCTGGTCGTCATCGCCTCGCCCAACCGCACCCACGCGCCGCTCGCCCGCGCCGCGCTGCGGGCCGGCCTGGCCACCGTGGTGGACAAGCCGCTGGCCGGCACCGCCGCCGAGGCACGGGAGCTGTGCCGGCTCGCCGAGGAGCGGGGCGTCCTGCTCTCCGTCTTCCACAACCGGCGCTGGGACGGCGACTTCCTCACCGCGACCCGGCTGGTGCGCGGCGGCGCGCTCGGCCGGGTGCACCGCTTCGAGTCCCGTTTCGAGCGCTTCCGCCCCAAGCCCAAGCCGGGCTGGCGGGAGCTGGCCGACCCGGCCGAGGTCGGCGGCACGCTGTACGACCTGGGCAGCCACCTGGTCGACCAGGCGCTCACCCTGTTCGGCCCGGTCGAGACGGTGTACGCGGAGATCGACGTGCGGCGTGACGGCGCGGTGGTGGACGACGACGCCTTCCTCGCCCTCACCCACACCTGCGGCACCCGTTCGCACCTGTGGGCCAGCGCCGTCACCCCGCTGATCGGGCCCCGGCTGAGGGTCCTCGGCGACACCGCCGGCTACGCCAAGCCGGGCATGGACCCGCAGGAGGCCGACCTGCGGGCCGGCCTGCGCCCCGACGGCACCCACCCCTGGGGCGCCGACCGGCCCGCGCACTACGGCACCCTCGGCACCGACGAGTCCGCGATCTCGCTGCCCACCGACCCGGGCGACTACCCCGCCTTCTACACGGGCATCGCCGCCGCCCTGACCAACCCGGGCACCCCGCCCCCGGTCGACCCGCGCGACGCGGTGGCCGCCCTCGCCGTACTGGAGGCCGCCCGCACCTCCGCCGCGACCGGGACGGCGGTCCGCCCGGGCTGAGGAATGCCTCGCCGGAACCTGCCGCCCCCACGGACTCGCCTCCTACGATGAGCGGATGAGCAGTCAACGGGGGCGGCAGATCGGCGCCGACGAGCGTCGCGATCGCGAACGGGCGTGGTCCGCCGAACAGAAGAAGCGCGAGAGCGCGTGGACCGCGGAGTTCGAGGCGCGGCAGAAGGCGCAGCAGGCCGAGGCGTGCGAACGCGAGCTGGTCACCTCCATCGCCGCGAACCGGGCGGCCTGGGCGGAGGGCCGCCGAACCGGAGCCGACGCCCTCGGCTACATCGACGTCACCGGGCCCGACGCCGTGACCGTACGGATCGCGGTGGTGTGGCTCGGGCGGTTCAGGGCGACCCGGAAGCGGCTGAACGACTACAACCCGTTCCGGAACGTCGATCCGGGCAGCGGCGAAGGACTGATCGTCCTCGTTCCGTACGCCGTGCTCGTGGGCCTGGACTCCGGGCTCCGCTGGCTCGTCCTGCAGCTGCTCGGCCGCCCGCTCTGGGCCGTCGCCGCCAAGGCGGGGAGCGACCGGGACAAGCGCGGGGGCAACACCGTCCTGCTGCGCACCCGGGACCGGGCGGTGGCACTGCGGCACGCGGCCGCCCTGGCCGACCGGGTCGAGCAGGAGGGGGCCGCCGCCCTCACACCCCGATGACCTCCACCGCCGAGCCCAGCCCCCGGAAGTCCGCGACGTTGCGGGTGTACAGCGGCAGCCCGTGGGCCGAGGCGACCGCGGCGATCATCAGGTCTATCCGGCGCGGGCGCGGCTGCCGCCCGGCGGCGATGGTGAGGGTGACCAGCGTCCCGTAGCGGGCGGCGGCCGCCGCGTCGAAGGGCAGCGGGTCGAAATCCGCCATCGCCGCGCCCAGCACTTCCAGCCGGGCCGCCCGGCTGGCCGGGTCCCGGGCCATCGACACGCCCTGCTGCAGCTCGGCGAAGGTGATCGCGGTCAGCTCCGGCATCGCCGGCAGGTCGGACGCGTTGAGCAGCGCCAGGTCGATGTAGACGCAGGTGTCCAGCACCCCGGCCGGCCGCCTCCGGGACGCCCTGCGGCGCTCAGCCACGCCGCCGCTCGAACGGGTCGTCTCCCTCGTCCCCGACCAGTTCCTCGGGCCCGAAGTACTCCTCGGCCTCCTTGCGCATCTGCTGGTAGTCCACCCGCGGCAGCTTCACGTGCCGCGCCACCAGCTCCTCCGCCGTGAGCCGCCGACGCCCGGACACCGGCCGCAGCTCGGCGACCTCGACCCCGTTCCTGGTGATGTGGAAGGTCTCGCCCGCCTCCACCGCGTCCATCACCGCGGCGGAGTTGTTCCGGAACTCCCGCTGGGTAATCGTCTTCACCCTTCCAAAGTAGCCCCGCGTAGCCCCGCCGGCTACACCCCGAACGGCCCCCGCCCGTTCCCCGAAACCCGCCCCCGCCCGCGCCCGATCGGCTAGGTTCGACCACCGATCATTCGAACAGAGGGGGGCTTCTGTCGTGTCCGGAACCAGCGAGAAGGACCTGAATCCCTGGCTCTACGGCCAGGACGCGCCACCACCACAGGATCCGTTCACCCCGCCCCGCACGGCCGGGCCCTGGACGGGCGCCGCGGGCCCGTCCGTCCTGGTCCAGCCGGCCGTGCTCCAGCAGGCCGCCGGTGAATCGCGGCGGATACGGGGTGAGCTGCAGTTCTCGGTCGGCCGCGTCGAACCCGACACCGCCGCGGCGGTCCAGGCTCTGGCCGGCGGATTCGCCAGCGGACCCGCGCTGTCGCAGGCGCTCACCTGGTGGAAGGCCCGCTGGACCAGCCTCGACAACCGGCTCGGCCTGACCTCGGACCGCCTCGACGCCACCGCACGCGGCTACCGGGCGGCCGACGGCTCCGCCGCGGCCGGCTTCAAGGGGCCGTGAACCATGGTGACCTTCGCCCTGCTCCGCCACGCTTCCTTCGCCTCCCTCGACCATGCGGGCGGCACCTGGAACGGCGTCTCCGGCCACCTGGAGCACCTCGCCGGCCAGCTGCGGTCCGGTGTGCTCCATCCCCTCTCGGGAGGCGGCGGCCCGTACGCGTCCCCGGCCGCCGGAAGCCGGCCCTGGACCGGCGCGGCCGCCGATGAGGCCGTACGGGAGATCGGCTTCCTGGCCGACGAGCTGCACGCGTTCCACTACGAGGCGCTGGCCGTCGCCGCCGCGCTGCACCGTGCCCGGAAGGCCTTCACCGAGGCCCAGCAGAAGCTGCTGCGAGCGATCGGCGATGCCGAGGGCCTGGGCGCCACCGTGGCCGACGACGGCACAGTCACCCTGCCCGACCTGCCGCCCGAGGAGCGAAACGACCCCGAGGCGATCGCCTACCGGAAGCGGAAGTGGGACGAACTGCAGCACCACGTCCAGGACATGACCGCGGCACTGACGGCGGCCACCGAGGCCGACAACGCCGTGGCCGCGGCCCTGCGCGCGCTCGACCCGGAGGAGGTCGACCCGGCGACGCATCCGGACGGGGCCGCCAACGCCCTGAGCGATCTGGAGACGGCCATGGGCATGCCCACCGATCCCGCGGCACGGAAGGCCTGGTGGGCCGCGCTCGACCCCGCGCTACGGGCCGGGCTGCTCTCGGCCGATGCGGACAACCTGATCAAGGCAGGGGTCCTGGGACCGACCGACTACGAGTGGAGGGCACCGAACGACGGCGCCGGGCCGTACCACGTCCGTGAGCCCGGCGTTGAGGACTACGCGATCCAGGCGGAGGCCTACGCACTGGTCGCGGGCGGCACCGTCTTCCAGAACGAGGACGCGGCGCGTCACATGCTGCACTACCTCGACAACACCGGGGAGCCCCTCACCGTGGACGTGGACCGCATGCTGCGCGACGATCCCGCGTTCCGTTCACACATCGACAAGCTCCTGACCGACAGGGAGGCGGAGTGGCGACAGACCGCGCTCGATGCCTACCAGAAGGCCGGTGGCTCGCCGGTCGCCATCCCCGTGGAAACGCAGCGCAATCGAGACAACGACTTCACGTTCGACGGAAGGCAACAGCCAGCCTGGTTCCACGCGATCGGCAGCCAGGGCTGCGTCGTCTCCGGCGTCGTCACGGTGAATCCCGGTCCCGACGGGAAGCCCGTGGTATCGACTCGCTACCAGGTCAACGTGTGGGACCGCTACAACTGGGACAAAGGCAAGTCGACCGACATCGCGGGGACGAACGTCACGGACGCCGACATGGCGAAGCTGCACCAGGCGGGCCTGGCCCAGGAATACGACATCAGCGGGCGAAGCACCCCGATGACCTGGGCCGGAAGCGGTGGTGCCCCCGTGCGGCCGGCGGGTTCCGGTGAGCGGAGTACCGACCGTGAAGGCACTGTCACCGACCCGGGAAGGGAGACCCGATGAGACGGCGCCGGGTGCTGCTGGGGGTGTTGCTCCTGCCGCTGGTGCTGGTCGCCTGCGTGGTGGGAGCGCGGCTCTGGGTGCGGGACCTTGAGCGGAACCCTCCGCCGAACAGCGGGCGGCCCGGGTCGTGGATGACGGTCTCCCTGGAGCAGGTCACGGAGTTCTCACGGGTTCGGCCACCCGCGTCGGCAAGTGAGGTGCGGTGGTCGTACCTGAGGGGGTTCCAGGACGATCTGGCGTTCCTCTCGTTCCGGCTGCCGCCGGGTGCGGAGCAAGGGTTCCTGGCGGAGCTGGGGATCGCGATGACGCCGGGCTCCACCACCGGCTTCGGCTCCTACACTCCGGAGGGGTTCCGTCAGGCCGGGGTGCCGGACCCGGCAGGCGCGGGCCCGCTGCTGCACGGCTCCTTCATCGCCGAACCACTGCCGGGGCACAGCAAGCGCCTCGCGGAGTCCGTGTGGCTGGCGACGGAGGCGGACGGGGGCACGCGGGTGTGGGCGGAGGCGGCGGACGCGCCGTAGGGGATTTCCCCGATGGAGCGGGAACCCGGTGCGCCGTAGGATCGTCCTGCTGGTACGTCAGGAAGCCGATGGAGCACCGGGAGGGGGAGCGCGCCGTGGCCGTCGTCGCGATGCTGCTGGGCCTGCTCCGGGTGCTGACCGGGGAGTTGGTGGCCGACAGCGGGACGCTGGCGTCGGTGGCCGCCGTCGCGGCCGTGGCGCTGGTGGCCGGGGCGGTCGCCGGGGCGCTGGCCGGGGCGCGGATGCTGGGGGCGCGGGCGCCGGCGGCGGTGCGCAGCGGGGTGCTGCGGCGTCGGGCGTTCGGTACGGCGTTCCTTCCGCAGCGTGATCCGGACGCCCGGGGCAGGCGACGCCCGAGGGCGCCGGGGGCGGCCCTGGCGGCCGCGTGAACCCCCTTCTTCCGTAGGCAGTTCTTCGCAGCCGTCCTCCGCCGTTCACTCATTCCTGAGACCCCGGAGGGCTCGCTCCACCATGTCCGTACTCGCCGTTCTCGACCCGGCCGTCGCCCTGGCGCACGCCGTCGTCGCCGCTGTCGCCCATCTGGTGCCGACCGCGCTCGCCATCGTCCTGTTCACCGTCGCCGTCCGGCTGGCGCTGCACCCGCTGGCGCGGGCGGCGGCGCGCGGGGAGAAGGCCCGGGCGCGGCTGGCGCCGAAGGTCGCCGCGCTGCAGAGGAAGCACAAGGACCGGCCGGAGCGGCTGCGGGAGGCGCTGGCCGAGATGTATCGGAAGGAGCAGGTGTCGCCGTTCGCGGGGTGTCTGCCGCTGCTGGTGCAGGTGCCGTTCTTCTCGGTGATGTACCGCCTGTTCACCACGCCGAACGATCTGCTGGACCACACCCTGTTCGGTGTGCCGCTGGGCCTGCACGTCACGGGTGCGCACGGCGCCGGGCAGTGGGCGGTGTTCGGGGTGCTGTTCGCCGGGCTGGCGGCGGTCGGGTTCGTCAACTTCCGCCGGGCCCGACGCACGGCCGCGACCGCAGCCGCGACGGTGACGGCGCAGCCCGCCCCGCAGCCGGGGGTGGGACTGCTGCCGTACCTGTCGTTCGGGTCGGTGCTGTTCGCGGCGCTGGTGCCGGTGGCCGCCGTGCTGTACCTGCTGACGGCCGGTGTCTGGTCGGCCGCCGAGCGGGCCTGGCTGTACCGGGACGGCACGCCGGTGCCGTCGGCCGCGCTGCTGGCCTGACGGGTGATGACCCGACGGGCGATGACCTGACGGCCCGGTCGTCAGAAGTGGCGCAGCAGCTCGGGGAAGGTCCCGAGCTGCAGCGTCGCCTCGTCCGGGCCGAGTTCCGCGTGCTCCAGCACCCAGGTGTGCTCGTGCGGGATGAAGACGGTGCGCAGGCCGGCCCGGCGGGCGGGGGCGATGTCGGACTTGGGCGAGTTGCCGATCATCCAGGTCCGGCCGGGATCGAGGCCGAGGTCGGCGGTGAGCTGCCGGTAGGTGTCGACCGACTTCTCGGCGACGATGTGGATACCGCGGAAGTGGTGGTCGATGGTCGACTCGGTCACCTTGCGCCGCTGTTCGCCCTGGTCGCCCTTGGTGAGCAGCAGCAGGTGGTGGCGGTCGGCGAGGGCGGCCAGGGTGTCGGCGACGCCGGGGATCAGTTCGACGTCGCGGCTGGTCAGCGGGGTGAGCAGGGCGTCGATCCGGGCCTGCTCGGCGGCCGTGGGGGTGCGGCTGTTGAGCTGCTCCAGGCAGTCGGCGAGGCTCTGCCGGAAGACGGTGGCGCCGTAGCCGAGGGTGGCGGAGTTGGCGGCCTCGATCCGGTTCAGCAGGGCCCTGGTGCGCTCCTGCTCGGCCGGGGTGGTGGTGACCCAGTCAAGGAAGCCGTCGATGACCCGCTCGAAGAGGACGTTGTTCTCCCAGAGCGTGTCGTCGGCGTCGAAGATCAGGGTCTGGTCGGTGTGCATCATCCGGTGGTCTCCAGGGGAAGTCGGTCGGGCGGCAGGGAACGGCGGCACGGAACGGCGGCGGGGAACGGCGGCGGTGGAGGCCGGTCAGGCGGGCGGCAGCAGCCGGGCGGCGCGGTGGAGGGTCTCGCGGAGGTTCTCCTCGGTGGTCCGCCGCCCGGCCTCCTCGACGGTGAGCCACTCCAGCGGGGACGCCGGGTTCTCCGGCCGGGCCTGCTCCGGGGTTTCGGTGGCCAGCAGGAAGCGCAGGTCGGCGTGCTCGTGGGCGGGTTCGGCGGGCGAGGCGGGGACGGGCACCACGGCGAGGTGGACGAGGGCGGGGCCGGGCCAGGGGGTGAGGTCGGTCAGGCCGGTCTCCTCCAGGCCTTCGCGCAGGGCGATGTCCAGCGGCCGGGTCTCCCCCGGGTCGCCGTGGCCGCCGACGTGCAGCCAGGCCTGCTGGCGGACGTGCCAGCGCAGCAGGACGCGGCGGGTCGGCGGGTGGACGATCAGGGCGGAGGCGGTGAAGTGCAGCGGGAAGGTGCTTCTGTTCCAGGCGTCGGCGACGCCGAGGAGGCGGCGGGCCCGCTCGTGGTCGGCGGTCTCCACCGGGCCCTGCGGGCGGTGGTCGTCCAGCAGTCGGGCCAGGTCGGGGCTCTGTGACGGGCTGCCCGTGGTCACCATGGGTCTGCGCTCCTCGTTCCGTTCCGGGAGACCGTGCGGGCCGCGCGGACCGCGTCAACCGGCGTGCGGGAGCGGGAGGTCGGGGCGGGCGTTCGGCCCCGGGGCTTCGGGTTCCGGCGAACCCGCGCAGCCTAGCCCGGGGGCGCTCGGGCGGCCCACCGGTTTTCCCCGCCGCCCGCGCGGGGCCACCGACGCCCGCACGGGCCGCACGCACGCGCCCACCGCCGCCCGCGCGGGCCCGTACCCGGCCGGGCCGCACCCGGCCCGCGGACGTCCGCGGCAGACGTTCCCCCGGAGGACACCTCCCGTACCGCCGGCGGCATACCGGCTGGTCCGGGCGTTTCCCCGGAGGCCGTAGCCTGTGGTGATCGTTTCGGGACAGGTGGAGGGATGTCGTCATGGTGGCTGCTCCGGCGCTCGCCGAGCTGCGCGAGGTGTGCCAGCCGCAGGCCAAGCTTCAGAGCCGCAACGGCGAGCACTGGGCGGGCCGGCTGTACATGCGGGCCGTCTCGCTGCGGACCACCCGGCAGCTGGTGCGCACCTCGGTGTCGCCGAACACCCTCACCTGGGTGATGGTGGTGTGCGGGGTCGGTGGCGGCGCGGCCCTGCTGATCCCGGGCGTGACCGGCGCGGCGCTGGCCGTCGTGCTGTTCCAGCTGTTCCTGCTGTTCGACTGCGTGGACGGCGAAGTGGCGCGCTGGAAGCGCCAGTTCAGCATGGCCGGGGTGTACGTGGACCGGCTCGGCGCCTACCTGGCGGACGCCGCGCTGATGATCGGCGCGGGCGTACGGGCGGCGCGCGGCGGCTCGGAGCTGTGGGTGTCGGCGGGGCTGGCGGCCGCGCTGGGCGTGGTGCTGCTCAAGGCCTCGACGGACCTGGTGGACGTGGCCCGGGCCCGCAGCGGGCAGCTTCCGGCCACCGAGGAGTCGACGCAGCCGCGCTCCCAGGGCATCGCGACGGCCCGCAAGGTCGCCTCGCTGTTCAAGATCCACCGGGTGACGAACGGCATCGAGGCCTCGCTGGTGCTGCTGGCGGCGGCCGTGGTGGACGCCGGGCTCGGCAACCTGGACGCCACCCGGTGGACGCTCGCGGGCATCACGGTGATCACCTGGGGCATGGTGGTCGCGCACCTGGCGTCGATCCTGTCCTCCTCGCGGCTGCGCTGAGCGGCCGGGGCGCACCCGCGGCGGGTTGACGCGCCCCTCCCCCGCCGGGGGAGGCTCCGGCGCCGAGCCCGTCGCCGGGCGGACGCGGCGGGCCGCCACTACCGCCGCCGCGACGCCGCCGCCGCGCGAGGTCGTGCCGGACTTCTCGGCGACCGGTCGGCCCGGACGGATCCCAGGAACCACCCCCCTCTTCGGAACCAGTCGGACTACATATGCAGTCCATCGACATATACAGTCGTCCGACAGTCCGACAGAAGGGGGCACTCCCATGCCACCCCGCACGACGACCCGGCCGCACCCTCCCCGGCCCGCCCAGGACCGCCCCGCCCCGGCCCTGCTCGCCACCGCCCGCGCCGCCGCCGTCCGGACGGCCGCCACCCGGCCCGCCGCCGTGCTGCTCGCCGGCTACCTCGCCGAGCTGCTGTTCCGGCTCGTCCTCGTCCGGTCCATGAGCTTCCCGTCGGTCCACCCCGACGAGGACTCCTACCTCGCCCTGGCCCGGGTGCTGGCCGGCGGCTCGGCCACCGAGATCCCGGTCGGCGTGGTCGTCCCCGGCGGCTACCCCCTGCTGATATCCCCCGCCCTGCGCCTGGCCGACGACCCGGCGACCGCCTACCACCTGGTCATGGGCGTCAACGCCGCCGTCAACGCGCTGGTCTTCCCGCTCGCCTACGTCGCACTGCGCCGCCTCGGCCTGAACCGCCGCCGCTCGTACGCCTTCGGCGCCGCGACCGCGCTGCTGCCGCCGGTGGTCTTCTACTCGCAGTTCGTGATGACCGACGCCGTGCTGCCCGTCCTGGTGCTCGCCTGGCTGCTCTGCCTGCACGGCTGGCTGGCCGACGGCCCGCTGCGGCGCCGCACCTGGCACGCCGTCGGGGCGGGGGCGTCGGCCGGTTGCGCGATGGCGGTGCACGACCGCGGCGGCGTGGTGGTCGCACTGACCGCCGCCGTCCTCCTCGGCGTCCTGCTGCTGCGCCGGGCGCCGTGGCGCGCCACGGCGCCCGGGCTCGCGGCGCTCGGCCTCGGCGTGCTCGGCGCCGAGCTGCTGTCGGCCTGGCTGCACGCGCAGTTCACCGTCCCGGACAGCGATGTCGGCGGCTCCCTCTGGAAGGGCCTGACCGATCCGGCGATCACCCTGCAGACCCTCGCCCGGGCCGCCGGTCAGGTCTGGTACTTCATCGCCTCCACCTGGGGCATCGGCGGACTCGCCGTCGTCGCCTGCCTGGGCGCGGTGTTCGACCGCCGCCCGCCGCGGGCGCTGCGGATCACCGGCGGCGTGCTGGTGGCGCTGCTGTTCGGCACGGCCCTGGCCGCCTCCGCCGCGCTGCCGCTGGACGGCCGGGTCGACGACTGGGTGTACGCCCGCTACACCTCCTACCTCGTCCCGGCGGCCTTCGTGGCGGGCGTCGCGGTGCTCGCCGGGTACGGGCGCCGGGCACTGGTCCGGACGGCGGCGGTGGCGGCCGGGCTCGTCCTGCTGCTCGCCGGGGTCGTGGCGCTGGAGGCCGGCGAGCGGCTGCACACGTCGATGTTCATCCCCTGGACCCTGCCCGACGTCTCGTTCCTGGCCGCGGACTGGGGCCGGATCGACCTGCCCCGCACCTGCGCCGCCGTGGTGTTCGCGCTCGGCACGGCGGTGCTGGTCCGCAACAGCGGGGGGCGCCGGGTGCTCGGGGCGCTCGGCGTATCGCTGGCGCTGTTCGCCGCCTTCGCGACCTCGACGATCACCGCGCAGGTCGCCCGGCCGCACGCGGTGGGGCGCGAGGGCCTGGCGACCGGCTTCACCCGCGCCTCCGGGATCACCGCGGACGACAACGTGGTGTTCGCCTGGGATGTCGACTGGTCGCTGCGCGCCGCCCAGACCTTCGAGGTCTACCGCGGTCGGGTCTGGTTCCGTGACCCCCGCTGGCAGCCCGTCCCGGCGGAGGCGAACGTCATGGTCCTCCCGCTGCCCGGGGCGGGGAGGCCGCCGGAGGCCTACTGGCCCGGGCACCCCGCCGACTGGTACGTCGAGCGGGTCGACGCCGGGCAGAACTGGGCCGTCTGGCACCGGCGTTGAGCGGGCGCCGGACGCCCGGGACCGGGCAGGCACCGAAGACCCGACGCCGGACAGGCGTCGAGCGCACCCCGGCCGCTAGCCCGCCGTACGGGCGTGCGCGGCGAGCACGGTGTCGAGCAGGCCGGGGAAGCGCCGCTCCAGGTCGACGGTGCGCAGGGCGGAGAAGCGCCGGTTGGCCTCCTCGCGCTGGGCGATCAGGCCGGACTCGCGCAGCACCTTGAAGTGGTGGCTCAGGGTGGAGGGCGCGACGTCCACCGGGAAGGTGCCGCAGGCCCGCTCGGACTCGGTGCGCAGGATGCGGACGATGGTCATCCGGGTGGGGTCGGAGAGCGCGTGCAGGACGTCGAAGAGGTCGATCTCCTCGGTCGCGGGGTGCGCGAGCGCCGGTCGGCGGCGGGTGCTGCGGGGCATGGGTCGACCTCTCCGATCTGCGATGTTCGACATCCATGGAAACGGCGTGGTACCACTGACCCGCACCAACTTCGTCGTTCGTCGAACATCGTAGTCGAGGGGGACCGACATGCGCGCACTGGTGATGACCGCACCCGGTGGAGCCGAGAACTCGCAGATCCAGGAGATCGCGGCGCCGCACCCCGGACCGGGGCGGGTGGCGATCGACGTCGCCTACGCCGGACTGAACTTCGTGGACGTGATGACCCGCCGCGGGGACGCCGCGTACGCCGCCGACTGGCCGTACCTGCCCGGCAAGGAGGTCTCCGGCACGGTCCGCGCGCTCGGCGCGGGCGTCACCGGACTGGCGGTGGGCGACCGCGTGGTCGCCGCGCCGGTCGGCGCCGGCCTGGCCGAGGTGGTGGTCGCGGAGGCCGCGCTCACCGTGCCGCTCCCGGACGGGGTGGCGCTGCGCGAGGCCGCCGCCGTCCCGCTGGGCCTGGCCACCTCGGTGCTGCTGCTGACCGACGCGGGCCGTTTCGCCGCCGGGGACACCGTCCTCGTCCACTCGGCGGGCGGCGGGATCGGCAACGCCGTCGCCCGACTCGTCCCGCTGCTCGGCGGCGGCCGGCTGATCGGCACGGTCGGCCGGCCGGAGAAGGCCGCGGCGGCGATCGCCTCCGGCTACGACCACGCCTTCGCCCGTACCGACGAAGCGGCCGAGGCGATTCGCGCCGCCGCCGGCGGCCGGGGCGTCGACCTGGTGCTCGACCCGCTGGGCACCGCGGCGCTCGACCTCGACCTCGCCGTGGCGGCGCCCGGCGCGCGGATCGTGCTGTTCGGCAACGCGGGCGGCGGCACCGTCGCCGACCTGCCCCCGCTCGGCCGTCTGATGGCGGGCAACCTGACCGTCACCGGCTTCAGCCACCGCGGCCTGGCCGCCACCGCCCCCGAGCGGCTGGCCCGCGCCATCCGCCGGGTCCTCGACCTGCTCGCCGACGGGGGCCTCGAACTGCCGGTCACCGAACTGCCCGGCCTCGACGCTGTCCCGGCCGCCCACGACGCCATGCAGGACGGGCTGGCGACCGGCAAGTACGTGGTGCGCGTCGGCGGCTGAGTCCGGGGGCCGGAGAATCCGCATGACGCTCCGTGCCCGGTCTGTTTGACTCACCGCCATGAGTACCTCGAACGTCCTTCCGGTCCTGCGCACCACCAACCGGTGGGTCGCCTACGACGCCGCCCGGCGGCTGCTGGGCATCACCGTGCACCGGCGCTCGACGGAGGCGAACGCGTACGCGGACGAGCTCACGGCGGCGGAGGCCCGGCGGCTGTTCGAGGCCTTTCCCGACCACGTGTACCCGGGCGGCCAGGAGCGGCCCGTCGGGACCGACGAGCTCCGACGACTGTTGGCGGCGGGCGGTCCCCGGGTGGACGCACTGGCCCCGTTCGCGTTCCATCTGGACGAGCGGCCCGTCGGGTCGATCGAGGACAGGTTCCTCGCCCTCCTCGGTTCCTCGCCCGCTTCACTGTCCTGGAAAGGCTTCGCCTGGCCGGCCGCCCCTGAACTCGGCCTCGACGTCCGCGCCAAGGACGCCGGCGTCCAGATCGCCCTCAGCAGCGACAACGTCGACTTCGACCGGCCCGCGGACGACCACACCCTGTTCATCCACTTCCGTCAGGGCGACGTCGAGCGCGCCGAGTGGCTGGCCCGGCAGGTCGGGCTGGCACCCGTCGGGCCGGTGGCGCCGGGCTGGTAGTCCCCGGGCATAGCCCCCGCCCGGTCGGCGTTGGGCCGGGCATGACCAAGAATTCTGGTGATCGGCGCAACCGGCAGTGTGGGCAGGCACGTTGTGGCCTCGCTGGTCGAAGGCGGCCACGCGGTACGGGCGTTGGTGCGCGATGCCGCGAAGACCGTACTGCCCGCGGGGGTCGAGGCCGTCCAGGGCGATCTGACGGAGCCCGAGAGCCTGGGGCCGGCGCTGGCCGGCGGGGTGGAGGCGGTGTACCTGATGTGGCCCGGGCTGCCCGTGCGGCCCCGGGTGGTGGAGCTGATCGCCCGGCACGCCCGGCGGGTCGTCTACCTGTCGGCGGACGTGGCGGACCTCGCCGACGACGAGCCGGCCGCGATCTTCCACCAGGAGATCGAGCGGCTGATCCGGCACTCGGGCCTGGACTGGGCCTTCGTCCGGGCGATCGACTTCGCGGGCAATCTGCTGGCCTGGGCCGATCAGGTGCGGGAGGGCGTGGTCCGCTGGCCGTACGGGCGGGCGCGGCGCTCGCTGGTGCACGAGCGGGACATCGCGGACGTCGCGGTGCGGGCGCTCACCGAGGACGGGCACGAGGGCGCCAGGTACGTGGTCACCGGCCCGGAGTCGCTCTCGCACGCCGAGCTGGCCGGGATCATCGGCGAGGAGCTGGGCGTCACGGTGCGGTGGGAGGAGTTGCCGCCGGAGACGGCCCGCGAGCAGCTGACGGCGGCCTGGGGGAACGCGGCGTTCGTGGACGCCCGGCTCCTCGCCTGGGAGTCGTTCACGCGGGAGCCGGAGCGGGTGACCGGCACCGTGCAGGAGGTGCTCGGGCGTCCGCCGCGCGACGTCCGCGACTGGGTGCGGGATCACGCGGCGGACTTCCGGTAGCCCGGCGGCCGTGTGCCGTGCCGTCGGGCCGTCGGGCCGTCGGGCCGTCGGGCCGCACCGTGGGACGTCAGTAGCGGACGGCCTTGACCACCACGGGCGTCAACGGCTGGTCGGCCGGCTGCCGGCTGAAGGCGACGGGCTGGGCCTTGCCGTTCGCCGGGACGTTCTCGGCGCCGACGATCGAGCTGTCCACGGCCTTGCCGCTGGAGTCGGTGAAGTCGACCTGGACCGCGTAGGAGGCCGCGTTGGGCCCCGGGTTCTGGATCGTCACGATTACCGCGTGCAGGCCGCCGGTGCTCTGCCGGGAGAGGCCGGTGATGGTGACGTCGTTCAGCGCGTTGCCGCCGTCCGTCACCCCGCTCAGCACCGAGGCGGCCTTCTCCCGGGTCGCCGCCTGCTGCGCCGACACGGACGCCTGGAAGGCGGACGCCGCCGCGGAGAGGGAGGCGGCGGCTTCGGAGGCGGCCGCCGACGCCGAGACCCCCGCGGCCGACGCCGAGGCCAGCAGCGACTGCGCGGCGGAAGCGATGGCGGAGGGCGGCTCGCCGGAGAAGGCGCTGGCGTTGGGCAGGGTGGCGGACGGCGAGCCGGTCGACGTGCCCGACGAGCTGCTGCAGGCCACCAGCACGACGGCACCGGACGCCGCCGCGATCAGCGCGATCGTGCGCTGCGGGGTCCAGCTCCGGCCGGGTCGCCGGTCGCCGCCCCGGGAACGGCCGAGCGGCGGACGCCCCGGCAGCGGACGGTGGCCGGGGCCGTGGCTGGGGGGACTGTGGAGTTCACGCACCGAGGATCCCTCTCCTGGTCGGTGTTCGGCGGCCGAGGGGCCCGTACGTCCCCATGCTTGGCAACATCGCGCTCCACAGCGACAGCTCCTGACCCGTCCGAGTGGGCGGGGCCGCGCACGGGCGGTGCGTCGCGGCCCCGGACGGGTCGGGCGCGGCGAGCCCGGACGGAAGCCGGACCGGGCCCGCGGGAGGCCTCAGGCGCCGATGGTCAGCACCGCCTTGCCGTGCAGCCGCCGCCCGAGCAGGGCGTCGACCGCCTCGGCCGCGTCGTCCCAGTCGCCGCGCCAGGTGATACCGGGGTCCAGCTCGCCCGCCGCCACCCGGTGGGCAAGCCACCCGAGGTCGCGGCCGAGGCCGGTGCAGCCGAGCAGGTAGAAGGAGACCACCGCGCGGTCGTGCCTGTTCGCGTCGCCGAACAGGGTGCCGAACGCGAAGTCCTCGCCCCGGCCGGAGCTGTGGCCGGTGGCGACCAGGACGCTGCCGGGGCCCAGGGCCTCGTAGGCCTCGACCAGTTGGGGGCCGCCGACGACGTCGACCACGCCGTCGACCGGCCCGGTGGTCTCCTTCGGCGAGGCGACCACCTCGTGGGCGCCGAGGCGGCGCAGCACCTCGCCGTTCCGGTCCGGCGAGCCGGTGGACGCGACCACGTGCGCGCCCGCCGCCCGGGCGAGCTGGACGGCGTACCGGCCGACGCCGCCGGTGGCACCGGTGACCAGGACGCTGCGGCCGAGCAGCGGGCCGATGCGGTGCAGCGCGCGCAGGGCGCTGAGGGCGGCGACCGGGACGGTGGCGAGGGCGGCGAGGTCGGCACCGACGGGTGCGGCACCGATCAACCCGGTGTCCACCGCCCGGAGTTCGGCCCAGCCGCCGGCCGGCATCAGGGTGACCACCGGGGTCCCCTCGGCGGGGCCGGAGCCGTCGGCGGCGGCGCGTTCGACGATGCCGGCGGCGTCCCAGCCGAGGACGGTGCCGTCGGGGGCCGTGTCGAGGCCGAAGGCGACCTCGCCGTAGTTGAGCGAGGTCGCGGTCACCCGGACCAGTGCCTGGTGGGGCGCCGGCTCGGGGTCCGGGGCCGTACCGAGGCGCAGGCCGCCGGGGGCCGAGCGGTCGACCAGGAGTGCACGCATGGAGGATCCTCCCCAAGATTCTGCCACTGAGTGGCATAAGCCTACAGGTGGCATTATGGCCCCGACTAGACTGACCGCGATGACTCCCGAGAAGGCCACCGCCACGGCACCGGAGCGCGGTGCCGAACAGGCCCCCGAAGCGCCGGGCGCCGCGCTCCCGCTGCGCGAGCGCAAGAAGCTGCGCACCCGTCAGGCGCTGATCGACACCGCCCTGGAGCTGTTCGGCGAGCACGGCTTCGACGGGGTGACCCTGGACCGGCTGTGCGAGGCCGTCGAGGTCTCCAAGCGGACCTTCTTCCGCGCGTTCTCCAGCAAGGAGGACGTCGCGATGGCGCCCACCCAGGACCTGTGGACGACGTTCCTGGAGGTGCTGGAGAGCCGGCCGTCGGACGACGGCCGGCTGATGGCCCTCCTGGAGGGGACTCTCACCGAGGCGATCGACCGGATGCCGGCCGACGGCTGGGCCGAACGCGCCCTGGCGAGCCGCCGACTGGCCGCCCGGACGCCCTCGATGGACGCCCACGGGCTGGCCTTCTGCGAGCGGGCGACCCGGGAGGCGGTGTCGACGGTCACCCGCCGGTTCGCCCTCGACGGCCCCGAGGCGGGTGCCGCGCTGCGCGCCCGGCTGGCGACGGACATGCTGGTCGCCGCGTTCCACCAGGCGATGGACGGCTGGGTGGCACAGCCGTCCGGGCACACCCGCGCCGACCTCGCACGACGGCTCCGGACGGCCTGCGCCGAACTGCCGGGCGCGCTCGCGGCATCGGTCGAACCACGGCGGGCCTGAGCTGCGGCACCGGCCGAGCCACCGCGGGCCCGAGCCTCGACGGGCCTGAGCCGCGGTGGCCTGGGCGCGGCGCCGGTCGAGCCACGGCGGGCCCGAACGCGGCCCGGCACCGCCGCACCGAGGGCCGCCGTCAGTCCGCGGCGGTGAGCCGGGCGAGCACGAGCCCGGCCACGATCAGCGCCAGCGCGGCCGCCCGGCCCGCGCCGAGCGACTCGTGCCGCAGGACGGTCCCGAGCGTGATGGCGCCGACCGTGCCGATACCGGTGAACATCGCATAGGCGAGGCCGGCCGGGAGGTCGCGCATGGCCCGCGACAGCAGGTAGACGGACAGCGCGCCGAGCAGTACGCACAGCGCGGTGGGGCCGGGGCGGGTGAAGCCGTCGGTCGGCTTGATGCTCTGCGACCAGACGACCTCGACCAGGCCGGCGGCGAGCAGGAGGAGCCAGGACACGGCCGCCTCACCCCCGCCCGCCGGCACGCGCCCCGGCCGCCGCGGCCACCCCGACCGCCCCGGCCACCCCGACCGCCTCGCGCGCCAGCCGCCGGCCGGCCTCCGCGGCCTCGGCCAGGGCGGCGGCCAGCGACTCCTCGTGCTGCGGGAGCCGTTCGGCCAGTGCCGGGTCCACGGTCGCGTTCGCCAGTTCGGCGCCGATGACCAGGGTGTCCTCGACGGCGTAGTGCCCGTGGAAGAAGTCCACCAGGTAGCGCGTCTGGTGGTCGAAGGGCGCGCGCGGCATGCCCGGCCGGTAGGAGCCGCCCTGGGCGGAGGCGACCACGAAGCGCCGCGGCCGCAGGTTCATCTTCGGGAAGGTGACCTGGTCGATCCAGAGCTTGAGCTGCGCCGGGACGCCGAAGTTGTACATCGGCGAGCCGATCAGGACGACGTCGGCGGCGAGCAGTTCGGCGAGCAGCGGTTCGAGGACCGCCCACGCGGCGCGCTCGGCGTCGGTGCGGACCGCCTCGGCGTAGCGGTCGGGCTCGACGATGCCCTCGCGGAGCAGGGTGTCGCAGATCGTCGTCCAGGCCTCGCCGATCGGCGGCACGGGCTCGGCCGCGAGGTCCCGGTAGGTGCAGGTGCCCTGCGGCGCTTCGGCGCGCCAGGCCTCGGCGAAGGCCGCGCCGATCCGGCGGGAGAACGAGCTACGGCGGGCGCTGGCGTCGAGGTGGAGGAGCTGCGGCATGACGGTACCCCCGGGATTTCACAAGCGGACACTGCGTCCGCTTGACTGGTGACGATGCTAGCCATCAAGTGGACAGGGCGTCCACTTGTTAGAATCGGCCCATGCCACCGACCGAACGCGCCGACGCCGCCCGCAACCGACTCAAGGTGCTCCGGGCGGCCGAGCAGTTGTTCACGACCCGCGACCCGGCCGCCGTGACCATGGAGGACATCGCCAGGGCGGCCGGCGTCGGCCGCGGCACGCTCTACCGCCGCTACCCGGACCGCGCCTCGATCGCGCGCGCCCTGCTGGACGCCCACGAGCACGAGATCCAGGAGCAACTCCTGCGCGGGGAGGGCCCATTGGGCCCGGAGCCGGCGGCCGCCCCGGCCGAGCGGCTGAGCGCCTTCTACTCGGCGATGGTCCGCCTGCTGGAGCGCCACTCCCACCTGCTGCTCGGCGCCGAGACCGGCCCGGCCCGGCTGGCCACCGGCGCCTACGGCTTCTGGCGCGCGCACGTCCGGATGCTGGCCGCGGCGGCACGGGCCGAGGACCCGGACGTCCTCGCCGACCAGTTGCTGGCACCGCTCGCCCCGGAGCTGTACCGCCACCACCGCGACCGGGGCGTGTCCGCCGAACGCGTCGAGGCGGGACTCCACCTGCTCGCCCACCGCATGCTCGGCGACTGAGACCCCGGCCCGCCGGGCCTGCCCGAGGGCGGACCTGCGGAGAGCGGGCCTACGCGGCCCGCAGGGAGTCGAGCCAGCGCAGCAGACGGCCTCCTTCGCGCGTCATGACCTCCGGGTCGCGCAGCGCGTTGGCGAGCAGCGACATGCCCTGGTAGCCGGCGACCAGGGTGAGGGCCAGGCCGTCCGGGTCGGGCAGGCCCAGCTCGCGGAACTGGCCCGCGGCCCAGTCGAGCAGCCGCCGGATCACCGCGCCGGCCTCCGCGTCGAGGTCCCCGTCGGCGCGCTTGTCGAGTTCGACGGCCAGGGTGCCGGTCGGGCAGCCGTGCCGGGCGGCGGTGTCACGCCGGCCGACCCAGGCCTCGACCAGCGCCTTGAGGCGGTCCAGCGGATCGGGCAACCGCTCCAGCCGCTCGGTGATGTCGTCCAGGTGTGCGCTGTGCTCGGAGAGCGCGGCGCGGACCAGCTCGTCCTTGGTCTTGAAGTAGTAGTAGACGTTCCCGACCGGGACATCGGCCTCGCGCGCGATGTCGGCGAGGGTGGTCCGCTCGACGCCCTGTTCGTGCAGGACCTTGGCCGCGGCCGCGGTGAGCCGTCGGCGCTTCTGCGACGCCGCCGTGCGCCGGTTCACTGAGTCAGTCACCCGACTGACTATAGACAGCCGCCCGGGAAGGCGGCTACGGTCTTTCTCAGTCAGCCAACTAACTCACTGGCTCGACCGCACATCTCACTCCTGACATCTCACTCCTGGGGGCGGAAATGATCACAGTGACGGGCGCGACCGGCAACATCGGCCGGACGCTGGTGGAGCTGCTGGCCGAGGCGGGCGAGCAGGTGGTCGCCGTGTCCCGGCAGCCGCAGCCCGACCACCCGGCGGCCGGGGTCCGCTGGGCCCGGGGCGGCCTCGGCGACGCCGCCGGCCTGCGCCCGGCCCTCGAAGGGTCCCGCGCGCTGTTCGTCCTGTTGGGCGGCGAGCTCAACAGCCACGGCGAGCGCCCGGAAGCCCTGCTGAGGACGGTCGCGGACGCCGGGGTGGAGCGGATCGTCCTGGTCTCCTCGCAGGTCGGCGCCACCCGGCCGGACGCGCCCTCGCACGCCCGGCTGCGGGAGTTCGAGGCCGCCGTGCGCACCTCCGGACGGGACTTCACCGTCCTGCGCCCCGGCGGCTTCGCCTCCAACGCCTTCGCCTGGGCCGGGACGGTCCGGGCGGAGCGGACGGTCTTCGCGCCGTTCGGCGGGGTGGCGCTGCCCGTGGTCGACCCGGCGGACATCGCTGCGGTCGCCGCGGCGGTGCTGCGCGAGGACGGCCACGGCGGCCGCACCTACGAGCTGACCGGACCGGAGGCGATCGGACCGCGCCGGCAGGCCGAGGTCATCGCCGAGGCCCTGGGCGAGGAGGTGGCCTTCGTGGAGCTGTCCCGGGAGCAGGCCCACGCCCACCTGGCGCGGTTCATGCCGGAGCAGGTGATCGCCGGGACGCTGGACGTCCTCGGCCTCCCGCTCCCCGCCGAGCAGGCGGTCAGCCCCGACGTGGCGGCCGTGCTGCACCGCCCGGCCGCGCCCTTCCGGGCCTGGGTCGAGCGCAACCTGCCGGCCTTCCGGTAGCGCCGGCGCGGCCGCCCCGGACGCGCGAGCACAACGCGCCCGGGGCGGGCCGCCCCCGGGTGGGCCCGGGCAGGCGGGCCGCACGCAGGCAGGCGGGCCCCACCCGGCCGGGCCTCAGGCCGTGGCCGGCTTGGCCGCCTCGGTGTCCCCCGCCTCCGGGGCGGGAACGGCGCGCAGCTGGGGAGCGGGCGGCGCGGGGATGACGGCGGCGACGGCGGCCGCGATCAGCGCGACGCCGCAGCCGATCACCAGGCCGACCCGGAAGCCGCCCTCCGAGGGCAAGGCGTGCCCGCCCAGGTTGACGGTCATCTGCGACAGCACCACACCCATCACGGCGGCGGACACCGAGGTGCCCAGCGAGCGCATCAGGGTGTTGAAGCTGTTCGCCGAGGCCGTCGCGGACAGCGGCACCGCGCTCATGATCAGTGCGGGCATCGCGCCGTAGGCCAGGCCGACACCGCTGTTGCAGACGATCGTCACGATCAGCACGCCCCAGGTGGAGCCCATCAGCGGCAGCGCCAGCCCGTAGCCGACGGCGATCGTCAGCGCCCCGGCGGCCAGGGTGAACTTCGGTCCGCGCGCGGCGGACAGCTTGCCCCCGAACGGGGAGACGACCATCATCATCAGCCCGCCGGGCGCCATCCACAGGCCCATCGCCAGCATCGACTGCCCCAGCCCGTAGCCGGTGAGCTTCGGCAGCATGAGCAGCTGCGGCACGATCAGCGCCTGGGCGTACATGCCGAAGCCGACCAGGACGGAGGCGGCGTTGGTCAGCAGCACCCGCGGGCGGGCGGTGACCCGCGGGTCCACCAGCGGTTCGGGGACGCGCAGCTCCCAGCGGGCCCAGAGCATCAGGATCGCGGCGGAGGCGGTGAACAGGCCGAGGGTGCGGGTGCTGCCCCAGCCCCAGTCCCCGCCCTTGGAGACGGGCAGCAGCAGGCAGACCAGGCCGACGCTGAGGCCGATCGCGCCGACGAAGTCGAAGCGGCCGCCGACGGGGCGGCCGTCCGCGGCGGGGGCCGGGATGACGGTCCAGAGCATGCCGATGATGACGACGGTCAGCACGGCGGTGCCCCAGAACAGCGCGCGCCAACTGGCGTAGTCGGCGACGCCGGCCGCGATCGGCAGGCCGAGGCCGCCGCCGATGCCCATGGAGGCGCCGACCAGGGCGATCGCCGAGCCGAGCCGCTCGGGCGGCAGGACGTCGCGCAACAGGCTGATGCCGATCGGCACCAGGCCCATGCCCATGCCCTGGAGCGCCCGGCCGGCGATCATCGGCACCACGGAGTCGGCCACCGCGCACAGGACCGAGCCGAGCAGCAGCGGGACACAGGAGGCGATGAGCATCGTCCGCTTGCCGAGCAGGTCACCGAGGCGGCCGCTGATCGGGACGAAGACGGCGGCGGAGAGCAGGGTCGCGGTGATGACCCAGGAGGCGTTGGACGCGCTGGTGTGCAGGAGTTGCGGGAGCTCGCTGATCAGTGGGGTGACCAGGGTCTGCATGATCGCGGCGACGGTGCCGGTGAAGGCGAGCACCGCCACGATCGGACCGGTGCGGGGAGTGGGGGCGGGGCCGTTGATGACGGGCCTCCTCGGGCAGTCGAAGAGCAGGAGTGTGCAGAAAACACACAATGTGCATGGAACACAGAATGGTCAGCTTACACATGATGTGCGTTGTGCACATCATGTGGGCCACGCATACCTCTGGCATACTGAAAGGTGATCCACGGAGAAACCGCAGGTCGAAGCGGTGATGAAGGGACTTCGACATGACCAGCCCCACGCACGAGGTCGCCCTCGAATTCCTGGTGTTCGCCCGGCACCGCGACCTGAGCCAGGTCAACGCCCGCCCCGAGGGCAGCCAGCTCGAACGCAGTTCCTACATCCTGCTCAGCCGGGTCGACGCCGAGGGGCCCATGTCCATCGGGCAGTTGAGCGACGCCTTCGCCCTGGACGTCTCCACCCTCAACCGGCAGACCGCGGCCCTGAAGAGCGCGGGACTGCTCGAACGCATCCCGGACCCGGACGGCGGCATCGCCCGCAAGTTCCGCCTCACCGAGGAGGGCCGGAACCGCCTGGAAGCGGAACGCGAGGCCCACGTACGGGCGCTGAACCTCGTGATGACGGACTGGCCGGAGGAGGACATAGCCTCCTTCGCCGGCTTCCTGCGCCGCTTCAACACCGGCATCGAGCGGCTCGACGGGCGGCCCTGGCCCCGGAGTTGAGACGTCGGGGCCGCCCCTCCCGTGTCAGTGGAAGGTCGTAGCCTGCGACCGGTTCCACGCGCCATGGGGAGAGGGATGGCAACACTCGACGAACGGACGGCACTGCTGGGCGAGCCGTGGCAGTTGTACCTGGACCACCCCGGCCACCCGATCCGGAACCTGCTAGAACGCCGAAGGGCCGCACGGGAAGTCGGCCCGGCCGACTTCCCGCGCGGGGACGGAAGCGCCCCGTCAGTGGGCCGGGGTGAGTTCGGCGAGGAGGGCGGGGCCGGTCCAGCCGGGGGCGGTGCCGGGGGCGGCCGCCTCGGCCTCGCGGACCAGGGTGATCAGGCGGGCGTTGGCGGGCGCCGTGAGGCCGTGGCGTTCGGCGAGGGCGACGATCTCGCCCTGCAGCGAGTCGATCTCGGTGGGGCGGCCCCGCTGGAGGTCCTCCCACATCGAAGAGCGGGCCGTCGCGTCGATCTGCAGGCTGGCCCCGGCCAGCTCCTGGAACTGCGCGTCCGGCAGTTCCAGTACCTGCGGCATCACCTCCGGCGGCACCGGGCCGAGCTGGGCGGGCGCCATCCCGGCGGCCCGGAACACCGCCAGCGCCTCCAGCTGGCAGCGCGCCACGCACTGCCGGTACGCCAGCTGCCCGACCTGCTCGCGCAGCGGAAGCCCGGAGAGCGCGTTGACCGCGTTGTTGAGGTTCATCAGCAGCTTCGCCGCCTGGACGGCCGGCATGTCCGTCCGCAGCTCCAGCAGCAGACCGCCCGCCCGGGCGGCGTCGGCGAGGGCGTCCGCCCCCTCCTCGGCGGCCAGCATCAGCGAGCCGCCGCTGCCCTGGTGGAACGCCGCGGTCCCGGTCCGCACCACGTTGTACGGGACCATCCCGGCCAGCACCCGGTGGGACGGCAGCGCGGCCGCGAGCACGTCCACGTTGCGCAGACCGTTCTGGAAGCTCACCACCACCGTGTTCGGACCGAGGTGCGGGGCGAGTTCCCGGGCGGCGGTCGCGGTGTCGGCGGACTTCACCGTGACCAGCACGTAGTCGGCGCCGGCCGCGGCCTCCGGGTCGGCGGCGGCCGTCAGGTCCCGCACCTCGCGGCGGGCCTCGCCCGGGCCGGTGAGGGTCAGCCCGTCCGCGTCGATCGTCGCCATCGCCGCCGGCCGGCCGATCAGGGTGACGTCGGCGGTCGGGGCGAGCATGCCGCCGAGGTGGCAGCCGATGGAACCGGCGCCGAACACGGCGATCCGGAGCTTGCGCTGGGCGGGGGTGGTGGGCACGGGGCTGCTCCAGGGAGAAGGCGGACGGCGGCGGGGATCGTCAGTCGAAGAGGTCGGGGTCCGAGAGGGTGATCTGGTCCCACAGCGGGCGGGCCTGGAACCAGCCGGCCAGCGAGGTCCCGATCTGGTTCCGGGTGATCAGCGCGGTCTCCCGGTCGATCGGCTTCGGGGTGCCTGCCGCCATCGCCAGCAGCTGCGCCTGGCAGGAGCGCTCCATGGTGATGAACCACCAGACCGCCTCGGCCACCGACCGGCCGACCGTCAGCAGGCCGTGGTTCTGCAGGATCACGGCCTTGTGCCCGCCCAGGGCGGCGGCCACCCGCTTGCCCTCCTCGGCCTCGGTCACGACACCCCGGTAGTCGCTGTACAGCCCGTGGTCCTCGAAGAAGACGCAGGCGTCCTGGGTGATCGGGTCGAGCGGGATGCCGAGGCTGGAGAAGGCCTTGCCGTACAGCGAGTGCGAGTGCGCGGCCGCGACCGTGTCCGGGCGGGCGGCGTGCACCTGGGAGTGGATCGCGAAGGCGGCCCGGTTCACCGGCCGCCTGCCGTGCAGCAGGGTGCCCTCGTGGTCGACCAGGATCAGGTCGGAGGCCTTGATCTGGTTGAAGCTCATGCCGAACGGGTTCACCCAGAACCAGCCCTGGTTCTCCGGGTCGCGGACGGTGATGTGCCCGGCGACGCCCTCCGAGAAGCCGAACTGGCCGAACAGGCGGAACCCCGCCGCCAGTTGCTCCTTCCGGTACTGGCGCTCCTTCTCCACCGAGTCGAACACCGGCGGCAGCGGCAGGGTCACCCCCTCCGGGGCCGGTCCCACGACACCGGTCGCCGCATACGGGTCTTCGGGCTGCTGCGGTGCGGACATGGCGACTCCCGGGGCTGCTGCGGTGGGACGAGGGGGGCTGGGGCTGAAGGCCGGCTGGGCGGGGGCAAATCAAAGATGCGTTCGAAAGATACATACCTTTGGCATCACCCCTGTGACTATGATCAATCTGATCATCGATCAGGGGGAGGGGCAATGATGCGCAGGGCATTGGCCACGTGGGCAGTTGGAATCGCCGCAGGTACGGCACTGCTCGTCGGCACCTCGGCGACCCTGGCGGCAGCACCCGCGCCCAGCACTGTCGCCAAGCAGCTGAACGAGCCGAACCAGTCGGTCGTCGGGCAGCTCAACGAGCCCAACCAGTCGGCCATCGGGCAAATGAACGAACCCAACCAGTCGGGCCAGTGACCAGCCCGCTGCTTCGCGACACCACACCCACCCTCGCCCCCTTCCGGGACCCGGACAAGACCTTCGGGCAGTTCCTGGAGGAGAAGTGGACAGCCGTCTGCCGGGGCCTGGGGATCGGCGGGTCGGAGACGGCCCGCGTCCTGCGGGACCTGCGGGACGTGCTCAGCCCATGGGGGGCGCGGCCCATCGGGACCCGCTGCCATCCACCGTCGTTCGTCTCCACCGACGGCTTCCCCGCCGAGCTTTCCGTCAGCTGGAAGGCGGGGAGGCCGGAGGTGCGCATCCTGTTCGAGTCGCTGAGTTTCGACCACACTCCGCTCGGATGCCAGGAAGCCGGACGGGAGTTGACGCTTCGGCTCGCCGAACGGCCGGGGGTGAGCATCGAGCGGTACCTCGACGTCGAGGACCTGTTCGTCACGGCCCGTCCCGGCCTCAACCGGCCCACCGTCTGGCACTCCTTGGCCTGGCAGCCTGGCGAGCGGCCGCACTACAAGGTCTACCTCAACCCGCAGGCGCACGGCCCGGACCGCACCGACGAGGTCATGGCCGAGGCCATGCACCGGCTGGGGCTGGCCGAGGCCTGGGAGCCGGTGGGGCGGCGGTGCGGGGAACTCGCCCGGCGCGGGCACGAGGTGGAGTTCTTCGCCCTCGACCTGGACGGCGGAAGCGCCTCCCGGGTGAAGGTCTACTTCCGCCACCTCCCGATGCCGATGGACGAGTTGGACACCGTGGCCGCACTGTCGCACCGCCACGATTCGGCACGGGCGGCCCGAGCCCGTGCCGTGATCCACGGGCGGGACGGCGGCACGGTGGACAACGAGCCGATGACCTGCCTGGCGTTCCGGGAGGGTGCGACGGGGCCCGAGGAGGCCAACGTCTACCTGCGGCTTCCCGGCAACACCCGCAGCGATGCCGAGGCCGCCGAGCGGATCGCGGAGCTGATGCGGATCGAGGGCGTCGACCCGCGCCCGCACGCCGAGGTGCTGCGGCGGCTGACGGAAGGGCTGCCCGAGGGCGAGAGCGGGGTGCAGGAGCTGTGCAGCTACCGCACCATCGCGCCGGGGATTCCGGCGCACATCGGGCTGTACCTGCGCTTCAACACGTACGGGGCTGTTCCTACGGCCTGAGGTCGCGGTTGCGCCTGAACTCGCGGATGAGCGCGAGGAGGTTGACCAGAGTGCTGGCCGGGACGTTGCCGATGTCGACCAGGCGCCGGCCGTGGAGGTTGATGTCGCCGGGGCTGGCGGACGGCCAGAGGAGGCCGAACTCTCTTCCTTCCGTGCGGAGTTCGACGATGAGTTGGGCTACCTGGCGCGAGGTGAGGTGCAGCAGCGCCGGGTCGGCGGGGTGAATGGGGTGGTGGGCGCTCACGCGACAGCACCGTCCAGCTCGAACCAGACGGTTTTGCCCAGGTGTTGGGGATCGACGCCCCAACGGTGGGTGAGGCCGGCGACGAGCTGGAGACCCCGGCCGGTCTCGGAGAGAAGGGCGAGGGGGCCCTGTTCCGGGAGAAGGGGGCTGCGGTCGGAGACCGCGACGCGCAGGGTGTTGGCGCGGTGGTGGATCAGGATGACCGGGGAGGTCGTCTCACCGTGGCGCCAGGCGTTGACGATCAGTTCGACCATCGCGAGTTCGGCGTCCGCGATGAGGGAGGGCGGCCAGCCGGCACTGGTCATCCCGTCGCGGAGGGCGTCGCGGGAGAGGGTGAGGGAGGGGGAGTTGAGGTTACGCACAGCGTCTCCCAAGGGGAATGGAAGGATGAACCGAGCGAGAAGTCACCGTGAGCCAGTCCGGACATGGGTGCTCTGCGGTGCAGGGCAGCGTTACTGACGCCCGCATCGGTGGTCGGTGCGTCACCGACTGTAGGACATCGCTGGTACATGTACCGGCACTTCTACCTGTTTCTTCACTCGATCGATGGATTGCTGGACCCCTCACGCAATTGCAATGGATGCTTGGGGCATGCCACCAGGAACCACCCCGTCTGCCCGGCAGGAACGAGTCGGCATCGAGCTGCGGAAGATGCGCGACTGCGCCGGACGCACAACTGCCGAGGCTGCCGCGCTGTTTGGGTTCTCTCGAACGAAGATCACGCAGATCGAGAAGGCGCAGTACCCGATCAGCGCCGAACGCGTGAGGATGCTCGCCTCCGACTTCCAGGAGAGCGACGCCACCTACATCGAGGCACTCGGCGCCATGGCCGAGGAGCGCCACAGAGGCTGGTGGGAGGACTTTCGCGGTTCCGTGCCGGTCGGCTTCCTGGACATCGCGGAGATGGAGTACTTCGCCAAGGGAATGCGCACGTATCAGGTCTCGCATGTTCCCGGCGTTATGCAGACCGAGGAGTACGGGCGGGCAATCTTCCAGGATGTCTACCCGCCGCTCTCACCGCGCCTCCTGGAAGCCCGCGTTGAGCATCGAGTGCAGCGTTCGACGTTCTTGATGCGAGACGGAGCTGAGCCATACTCGGCATTGGTGCACGAGGCCGCCCTGCGCATGCTGTTCGGCGGCCGTGATGCTGCCAGGCGACAGCTTGACAGGCTGCTTGAGTACTCGGAACTTCCTCATGTGACACTTCGGGTGATCACCTTCAGCACCAACGGGTTCATGGGCGCGGGACAAGGCGTCATCCATGCCAACGGCCCTGTGAAACGGCTCGACACTGTCCAGCTCGACGCCGTCGGCGGCCCGGCATTCCTGCATGAGCAGAAGCACTTGGAGAACTACCGCTACATCATCGACAGGATGACCGAGCGGTCTCTCACCGAGAGCCAGTCCCGTGATGCCATCCGGCTCATCAAGAAAGAGATCTAAGCCATGGAAACACTCCGCTGGAAGCGCCCTGAAGCTTGCCCCGATGGCGCAAGCTGCCCCGAGGTGGCCATAGGCCCCGACGCCATCTACGTCCGTAGCAGCCTCCTGCCCAACGCCATCGCCCAACTCACCCCCGACGAATGGCGCGACCTCGTGTCCGCGATCCGCGCCGGCGAGTTCGACGCCTGACTCCCCGCTGCACCGGCCGGGGCCGCGATTCGGCACACGGGTGCTGATCTGCTAATATTCCTGACGTCGCGAGGGAGATGATCTCTCGTCAGGCGTCAGCGGTGCTACCAGAGCACGTCCTACTTTCAGTAGGAAGAGTCCGTGCAACCCGGGCCTGGCGCTCCACAGTCGGAAGGGTCCGGCATCCACACGGGTGCCGGGCCCTTCCGCTTTTCATCGCCCCTGAACGAGCGACTACACCCCGTCCGCCGTGCAACAACCGCACTGGGTCGACTCATGCCGCTCCGCCGGCTCCTTTGTCGCCAGCCACGCCCGGCCCAGGACAGCGGTGACGGCAAGAACTGCCACGAACCGCACGGTGTTGTGGAACTGCCGAGAATCCGGCGCCGAAAACCGGAGCGCCCGGAGCCCCTTCGAGGACATCTCGACATCGAGCGCCATCTCCCCGGCCGTGTCCCCGGCCCCCGACGCCCCGCTCTTCTGCTCTGCCATCCACCCCTCCATCCGCGTCCGCACGAGTGTGGCAGGTCGCCGGCGGCACCGTGGTCGCGGAGTGGACCAGAGCGCCCCCGGGTCCGGGTACCGGGAGCACGATTCGTCACACGGGTGCTGAGCTGCTAATATTCTCGACATCGCGAGGGAGATGATCTCTCGTCAGGCGTCAGCGGTGCTACCAGAGCACGTCCTACTTTCAGTAGGAAGAGTCCGTGCAACCCGGGCCTGGCGCTCCACAGTCGGAAGGGTCCGGCATCCACACGGGTGCCGGGCCCTTCCGCGTTTCCCGACCCGGGACAGGAGCAACAGTGCAGATCGCGACCGACGACCTCTCCGGCCCCGAGATCGCCCGCTTCCTCGACGAGCACGTCCAGCAGATGCGGGCCATCTCCCCACCGACCAGCACCCACGCCCTCGATCTCGACGCCCTCCGCCGGCCCGGGATCACGTTCTGGTCGGTGCGGGACGACGGCGTCCTGGTCGGCTGCGGCGCTCTCAAGCAACTGGACACAGACCACGCCGAACTGAAGTCGATGCGCACGGCACCCCTGCGCAAGCGGAGCGGCGTCGCGTCCCTGCTGCTGGAGCACATCATCACCGAAGCCAGGCGCATGGGCTTCACGAAGCTGAGCCTGGAGACCGGCACGCCCGACTTCTTCCTGCCGGCCAGGAAGCTGTACGAAAAGTTCGGATTCGTCCCCTGCGAACCGTTCGCGGACTACCGGCCCGACCCGAACAGCGCGTTCATGACGAGAGAGCTCTGACCGACGGCGCCCATCCGCCCGGCCGCGATTCGTCGCACGGGTGCTGAGCTGCTAATATTTTCGACATCGCGAGGGAGATGATTCCTCGTCAGGCGTCAGCGGTGCTACCAGAGCACGTCCTACTTTCAGTAGGAAGAGTCCGTGCAACCCGGGCCTGGCGCTCCACAGTCGGAAGGGTCCGGCATCCACACGGATGCCGGACCCTTCCGCGTTGCAGCCCCGCCTTTCCACTGCGCTGATCCCATGAACGCACAATCAGGCAAAGGCCTGATCTCATCGTCGGCGAACTTCCTGAGCGGAAGCCGGTTTTCCGCCGCCAGGGGCCGGGGTAGAGCGGAGGCGTTCGCACCCTGACCGTTCCGGTGCTCATGAGGGGCGAATCCGTGACGCTTTCCCATCGGAAGGACACCCTCATGCACAGGTCCCTTCGGAACGCCTTCGCGACCGTCCTCGTGACGGGTGCGCTCACCACCGCTGCCGCTCCGGCCGCCGCCGCCGAACAGGCGCCGTCGGCGGCCGGGGTGCGGGCGGAGCTCCGCAACCCGAAGACCGTCAAGGTCGCCGACTACAACCAGGCCCGCAGCACCCTGATCAACGCGGGCAGCAGGACGGCCGCCAAGTCCCACCCGGCACACGGCACCAAGGACGTCCCGGTCTCCCACGGAACCAGCCTGCTCGCGGAGGCCCGCGACGAGTTCCGCGCCGCCGACCGGAACCTTCCGGCGGGCCAGAAGAAGTCCGACATGTCGATCCCGCACTACAACGCCGTCCACAGCGCGGCCACCACCATGGGCATCGACCGCTGGTGACGCCACCTCGCTGATGTGAAGGACCCGGGCCCTCCTCCGGCCCCCGGAGAAGGGCCGGCTCTTCAGCGGGCCCGGGACAGGGGTTCCTCCCGGGGCTTCCACCCGATCTGCTTGCGACGTGCCGCTGTCACCTTCGCCCCCCGGCGGTTCACTGATCTTCGGCACGGACCTTACGACAGCTCTAGCGGGGCCGGGGTATGGCCGAGGGGCCGCCCAGCGTCCCGTCCTCGTCCACGGTGAAGACCTCGATCTCCTTCTGCAAGGTCACCGTGATCCGGCCCGGGGCGGACCATTCGGCCTTGACGAAGCCGTCGCCCTCCTCCCAGGTGCCGAGGCCCCAGTGGCGGGCCGACCAGCCGCTTCCCGTCAACAACTCCACCCGGTAGACCGGATCGATCGAGAAGGCGATGTCGGTGACGCGCAGCACGTGGTCGGAGCGGTTCGGGTCGGGCTTGCGGTCGACCAGCCGGCCGTCACCGCCGAAGATGTACGCCACGGCTCCGACCCCCGCCCCGATGACGAGGAGCGGTGACAGGACGGCCGCACAACCGATCTGCGCCCATCTGGTGCGGAACTCGAACCGGGCCACCACCGAGGCCACGGCCAGCGCGATCGTCGTTCCGAGCAGCAGCACTGGGTGGTTCAGCCAGCGCTCGACCTCGACCAGCCCGCCCTGGCGGGAGGAGAAGTAGCCCGGCAGGTACACCAGGAGGGCCGCCAGCGCCGCGCCCCGGAGCCACCACACGACCTGCTTGCGGCGCGTCACCGTCATTTGCTCCCCCCGGAGTTGTCCTTTGCCGGGACTTTACTACGGGGATGCCGGACGGCCCGGACGACGGATGCTCCGTCGTCCGGGCCGCCGGGTGCACCGGCCGTACCCCCGTCACCGCCGGTAGAAGACGCTCCGCGACCAGAAGTAGCCGACCAGCGTCAGCACGGTGCACCAGGCCAGGGCGCTCCAGGCACTGGTGCCGATCCCGGTCCCCATCAACAGCCCGCGCAGGGTCTCGATCATGGGGGTGAAGGGCTGGTACTCGGCGAACCAGCGCAGTGCCGTCGGCATGGAGTCGGTCGGCACGATGGCGCTGCCGATGAAGGGCAGGAACTGCAGCGGCATCGGCATGTTGCTGGCGCTCTCGACCGTCTTGGCCACCAGGCCGATGCCGGCCGATATCCAGGTCAGGGCGATCGTGAGGAAGAGCAGCAGGCCCATCGCGGCCAGCCACTCCACCGGTCCGGCGTTCGGCCGGAAGCCCATCGCGAGGGCCGTGCCGATCACCAGCACCAGCCCGATCATGGTCTGGATGACACTGCCGACCACGTGCCCGGCCAGGAAGGCGGAGCGCGATATGGCCATCGTGCGGAAGCGGTTGACGATGCCCTCGGTCATGTCGGTGCAGATGCCGATCGCGGTGACCAGCGACCCGGAGGTGGCCGCCATCAGCACGATGCCGGGCGTCACGTAGTCGATGTAGTTGCCGCCGCCGATTCCGGCGCCCAGGGTGCTGCCGTAGGCGTAGTTGAAGAGCAGCAGCATCATGACCGGCATCACCACGACCGCGAAGGTCAGGGACGGGTACCGCAGCGCGTGCTTGAGGTTGCGGCGCAGCATGGTCAGCGAGTCGCTGAGCGCGTGGCCGGCCGTGCCCGTGGCCATGCTCATCGCACGCCCTCCCCGGTCAGTTGAAGGAACGCGTCGTCCAGGTCGGCCGTCTCCACGACCAACGACTCGGCCTGCACGGACGCGTTGTCGAGCACGTCCAGCACGGCCTTCACGGTGAGGACGGAGTTGTCCCCCGGGATCTCCAGCCGCAGTGCCTCGGTGTCGGCCGTGGCGTATTCGAACAGCGCGGCGGCGGTGGCCAGCGAGCCGGCGTCCGCGAACCGGAGCCGGATCCGCCCGCCGGGGGCGAACCGCTTCAGCTCCTCGGCCGTGCCCTCGGCGACGATCCGGCCGCCGTCCAGGACGGCGATCCGGTCGGCGAGCTGGTCGGCCTCCTCCAGGTACTGGGTGGTGAGGAGGACCGTCACCCCGTGGTCGGCGACCAGGCTCCGGATGATCTCCCACATGGTGCGCCGGCTGCGCGGGTCCAGCCCGGTGGTCGGCTCGTCCAGGAAGATCACCTTCGGGTCCCCGACCAGGGTCATCGCGAGGTCGAGCTTGCGCCGCATGCCGCCGGAGAAGGTGGTGACGGCCTTGCGCGAGGCCTCGGTGAGATCGAAGCGCCGCAGCAGTTCCTCCGTCCGCCTCCGCCCCTCCCGACGGCGGAGGTGGTTGAGGTCGGCCATCAGCATCAGGTTCTCCTCGGCGGTGAGCAGGTTGTCCACCGCCGAGAACTGGCCCGTCACCCCGATCGCCTTCCGCACCGCGTCGGCCTCGCGTGCCACGTCGTGCCCGACCACCCGGGCCGAGCCGCCGTCCGCGGGGATCAGGGTGGAGAGGATCTGCACGGTGGTGGTCTTGCCGGCGCCGTTGGGCCCGAGCAGGGCGAACACGCTGCCCGCCGGGATCTCCAGGTCGACGCCCCTCAGGACCGCCTTGTCCCCGTAGGACTTGGTGAGTCCGGTCGCCGAGATCGCCGGGACCGCGGAGTCGGCCGCCATCAGGCCCTCCGGACGACGACGTTGCCGACCTGGGTGCGGCCGCGGACCTCGACCGTCTCCACCGCGTCGCCCGGGCCCTGGGTGGGGCCGAGGTCGTTGCGGACGCCGCCGACCTTGCTGTGCACGTCGAGCCAGGCCGCGGTGCCCTCCGCGATGCCGACCTCGACGTCCCCCACGCTGGTCTGGAGGGTGACCTTGCCGCGGACCACCCGGCCGACCCGGATGTGGCCGTGCGCCGACTTGGCGTCCACGTTCCCCTCGGCGAGGCCGACGTGGATCCGGCCGTTGGAGGCGTTGGCGTGGAGTTCGCCGTGCACCTCGTCGACCTCGGTGTCGCCGTTGCTGTTCTTCACCGTCAGCCGGCCCCCGACGGATCCGATCTCGATCCGGCCGGCCCCCGTCACCTCGGCGTCCCCGGTCGTCGCGCCGAGCCGGACGTCCCCGAAGCCGCTGTCGAGCCGGGCGCTCTCGGCGCTCTCGACCTGGATCCGGCCGAGCGAGGTCTTCAGCCGGCAGGCACCGAGCGGGCCCTCGGTGACGAACTCGGCCATCGGCGACTCGCTGTGGACCTCGGAGCCGGCCGGCAGCTCGACCAGGACCTCGACCGCACCCTTCTTGCCGCTGAAGACGCTGCGCTGCTTGGGGGCCTTGATGCCGAGCCGGCCACCGGAGAAGTCGACCTGGGTCTGCTCGGCGGCCTTGACGTCCGCCTCCTTGGCCGGATTGGCGGGCCGGACCTCGACCACCGCGTCGGTGCGCTTGCCGGCCTTGATCCAGACCGAGCCGATGTCGAATTCGAGGATGGCGGAGATCGGTCCGTCGGTCTCGTACGTAGGCATGGCTGTCCCGTCCTTGTGACTCGTGTGGATGTTCCCGCTGGTCGGAGCGGGGGTGACGTCGAAGGTGCAGAAGGTGGTGCGGGAGGTCGTGCGGATGCTCGGGGTACTGCGGAGGCCTCAGTGGACCCAGCCGGTGAAGCCCTGGCCGCCGACGCTGCGCGCGACCCGGCTGCCCGGATCGGCCACCGGCCGGCGGGCCGGCTCGCCGCCCTCCAGGGCGCCGGCCAGGGCCCGGACCAGCCAGGCGTTGAGCGAGAGGCCGGCCTCGGCGGCGGCCTCCTCCGCCCTGGCCTTGAGGTGGGCGGGCAGACGGAAGTTGATCCGGGCGGTGCCGGTCTCGTCCGGCTCCGGCGCCGCCGAAGACACCACCGGCGGCACCACCGGTGGCACGAGTGGCGCCATCGGTGCCGGCTGTGGCGCCGTATCGCCGTGGAAGGCGTCCGAGCCGGGCGGCGCCGTCACCACGAACTCGGGGTCGAGCCCGCGCAGACGCACGTCCACCGAGCCGGGGGCGAGGTCGCGGGTGACTTCGCCCATGGCGGCCGAGAGCGCGTTGAGCAGGGTGAGCCGCACGGCCGACTCCAGCGGGAGCGTGAGCCGCTCGGCCAGCGCACGGGCTTCGTCCCCGCCGGTGGCGGCGGCCACCGCGAGCTCGTTCCGGAGGTTTTCCACGTACGGCGTGAGGTCCATGGCCGTAAGCATGGCACGGCGGTGGCGCCATGTCGAGCCATTTGTGGCACCACTTTGGCGCCACCACCGGAACGGGGATGGCGCGGCCGGCACCCGAGCACGGAACCGCCCCGCCGACCGAGGTCGACGGGGCGGTTCACCAGGGGAAACGCGACCGCGGGACACGCGACCGCGGGAAACGCGACCGCGGGAAACGCGACCGCGGGAAGGTCAGGCCTGCTGCCAGCCCGCCAGGTAGGCGTCGATCTCCCCGGCCAGCCGGGTCTTGCCCGCCCCGTCCAGGAAGGAGGCCTCGACGGCGTTGCGGGCCAGCCCCGCCACCCCGGCCTCGTCCAGGCCCAGCAGTCGCGCCGCCACCGCGTACTCGGTGTTGAGGTCGGTGCCGAACATCGGCGGGTCGTCGCTGTTGACCGTCACCAGCAGCCCGGCGTCGACCATCCGCTTGATCGGGTGGTCCTCGATCCGCTCCACCACCCGGGTGGCGAGGTTGGAGGTCGGGCAGACCTCCAGCGGGATGCGGTGCTCGCCCAGGTGGTCGACCAGCGCCGGGTCCTTCACCGCCTGGGTTCCGTGCCCGATGCGCTCGGCGCCGAGCATCCGGATCGCGTCCCAGACCGTCTCCGGCCCGGTGGTCTCGCCCGCGTGCGGGACGCTGCGCAGGCCGGCCGCCCGGGCCCGGTCGAAGTACGGCTTGAACTGCGGGCGCGGCACGCCGATCTCCGGGCCGCCCAGGCCGAAGCTGACCAGGCCGTCGGGGCCCAGCTCGGTGGCCAGCCGGGCGGTCTCCTCGGCGGACTGCAGCCCGGCCTCGCCCGGGATGTCGAAGCACCAGCGCAGCACCACGCCGAGCTCCTTCTCGGCGCGCAGCCGGGCGTCCTCGATCGCCTCCATGAAGGCGACCTCGGGGATGCCCCGGCGGACCGAGGAGTACGGGGTGATGGTCAGCTCGGCGTACCGGATGTTCTGCCGGGCCATGTCCTCGGCGACGCCGTAGGTGAGCGCGCGGACGTCCTCGGCGTCCCGGACCAGGTCCACCACGCTCAGGTAGACCTCGATGAAGTGCGCGAAGTCGGTGAAGGTGAAGTACTCGGCGAGCGCCGCCGGGTCGGTCGGCACCTTGGAGTTCCCGGCGTGCCGGGCGGCCAGTTCCGCGACGACGCGCGGCGAGGCCGAGCCGACGTGGTGGACGTGCAGTTCCGCCTTGGGCATCCCGGCGATGAACGCCTCGATGCTCCGGTCTGCGGGCTCGATCCGACTGGGGTTGGGGCCGATCCGACTTCCGTCCGGCTGGACCACGGTGGTTCCCTTCTTCCTTCTACGCGCGTACTGAAGACAGTTGCTGGCAAGGATAGGCCGTGCCCGGGGTCACCCTCCGAGCGCCACCGCCAGGGTGTGGATCAGCAGCCCGGCCAGGGCGCCGACCACGGTGCCGTTGATCCGGATGAACTGGAGGTCGCGGCCGACGTTGGCCTCGATCTTGCGGGAGGCGTCGTCGGCGTCCCAGCCCGCCACCGTCTCGGAGATCAGCGAGGTGATCTCGGTGCGGTAGGTGTCGACCAGGTACTGGGCGGCGTCCTGGAGCCAGCCGTCCACCTTGGCCTGGAGCTTGGGGTCGGTGGCCAGGCGCTCGCCGAAGCGGCGCACGCCGTCGCGGATGCGCCGGCGCAGTTCGCTGTCCTCGTCCTCGGCCGCGCCCATCACCAGGGTGCGCACGGCCGCCCAGGTGGAGTTGATCAGGTCCTGCACCTCGGCGCGGGCCAGCAGCTCGCCCTTGGCCCGCTCGACCCGGGCGATGGTCTCCGGGTCGGTCTGCAGCTCGGTCGCGAAGTCGGCGAGGAAGTTGTCGATCGCGCCGCGGGCCGGGTGGTCCGGGTCGTCCCGGATGTCGGTGACGAAGCGCAGCAGCTCCTTGTAGACCCGCTCGCCGACCTGGTGGTCGATGAACCGGGGCGTCCAGCCCGGGGTCTTCTGGGTCACCTTGCGGACCACGTCCTCGTGGTTGGTGGTCAGCCAGCCGTGCGCCCGGACGGCGACCAGGTCCACCACCCCGTGGTGCCCGCCGTCCGCGACCACCTTGCCGAGCATCCGGCCCATCGGCTCGGCCACCGAGGTGGCCGCGGCCCGCCTGGTCACCGCCTCGGCGACCACCGCCCGCACGTCGTCGTCGCGGAGCACCGCGAGCAGGCCGCGCAGCGCCGCCGAGGCCTCCTTGGTGACCCGCTCGGCACTGCCCGGCGCGGCCAGCCACTCCCCCAGCCGGCGGCCGATGCCGAGTGCCGCCAGGCGGCCGCGGACCACGTGGCCGGAGAGGAAGTTCTCGCCGACGAAGTCGCCGAGCGAGCGACCGAAGGCGTCCTTCTTGGTCGGGATGATCGCGGTGTGCGGGATCGGCAGGCCGAACGGCCGGCGGAACAGCGCGGTCACCGCGAACCAGTCGGCCAGCGCGCCGACCATGCCCGCCTCGGCGGCGGCCGCCACGTACCCCGCCCAGGGGCCGGCACCGGCCGCCCCGGCCCAGGTGGACAGGGCGAAGACCAGGGTCGCGAAGGCCAGCAGGCCGGTCGCGATGGTCTTCATCCGGCGGACGCCGCGTCTCTTCTGCTCGTCGGCCGCGGTGAACCGGACCCCGGGGCCGGTCCCGTTGAAGGCATCGTCACTCACCCCGCCAGTCTGCCCGTTGCCCGGCGCGGCCGGGGGCGCGCCTCGCGATCACACGCCCCCGCCGGGCGTGACGCACCGAACAGCCCGGGCCTCACGCCCCGAACCGACCGGGCCTCACACCCGAACCGACCGGGCATGACGCCCCGAACAACCCGGGCCTCACGCCCCGCCCAGCACCATCCGCCGCACCTCCGCGCCCGCCCAGCGCTTCGGGTCCGTGCACCGCCGCCCGTCCAGCAGCACCCGCACCCCCGGCAGGTCCGCCGGCGTCAGGTCCCGGTACTCCGGGTGGTCGGCCTGCAGCACCGCCGCCACCACCGGCTCCCCGCCGTACGGCGGCAGCCCGAGCGCCGCCAACTCCTCCGCCTCGTACAGCGGGTCGCTGACGTACGGCCGCGCACCCGCCGACCGCACCGCCTCGACCAGCGGGAACACCCCGGAGTACGCCGTCTCCTTGACCCCGCCCCGGTACGACGCGCCGAGCACCAGCACGCCCTGCCCGGCGATCCCACCCGGCACCGCCCCCGCCAGCACGCCCACCGCGTACCCCGGAACCGCCAGGTTGGCCTCGCGCGCCGCCCGGACCACCGTCGCGCCCGGGTCGTTCCACAGGTAGAGACGCGGGTACACCGGGATGCAGTGCCCGCCGACCGCGATGCCCGGCCGGTGCAGGTGGCTGTACGGCTGCGAGTTGCAGGCGTCGGCGATCTCCGCGAAGTCCACCCCGACCTCGTCCGCGTACCGGGCGAACTGATTGGCCAGCGCGATGTTGACGTCCCGGTACGTGGTCTCGGCGAGCTTGCTGAACTCGGCCGCCTCCGTCGAGGCCAGTTCCCAGACGCCGTTGGGCCGGGGCAGGTCCGGGCGCGGGTCGAAGTCCAGCACCGCCCGGTAGAACTCGGCGCCGCGCCGGGTGGAGGGCGCGTCCAGGCCGCCGACCAGCTTGGGGTAGCGCCGCAGGTCGGCGAAGACCCGTCCGGTGCGCACCCGCTCCGGGCTGAACACCAGCGCGAAGTCCCTCCCGGCCGCGAGCCCCGACCGGGACGCCAGCCGGGGCGCCCAGCGCTCCCGGGTGGTGCCGACCGGCAGGGTGGTCTCGTAGCTGACCAGGGTGCCCCGGCGCAGCCCGGCCGCGACGGCGTCGGTGGCCGCGTCGAGCAGGGCGAAGTCCGGGCTGCCGTCGGCGGCGGTGACCAGCGGGACGACCAGTACGACGGTTTCGGCCCGGGCCACCGCAGCCGTGGTGTCGGCGGTGGCCCGCAGCAGGCCCTCGGCGACGACGCGCTTGAGCGCCTGGTCCAGACCCGCCTCCCGGGGGAACGGCGGCACGCCCCGGTTGACGCTCTCCACCACGCCGGGGGCGGTGTCCGCGCCGGTCACCCGGTGGCCCTTCAGCGCGAACTGCACCGCCAGCGGCAGGCCCAGCTTGCCCAGGCCGACCACGCAGACGTCCAGGCTCATCCCCGTCCTCCGTTCACCGAGTCGGCCAGCCGGCGCCACGCCGGGTGGCGCCGCAGCCGGCGCCGCAGCTGTTCCGGGACGAGCCCGCGCCACAGCTGCCGGGCGAGGTCGAGCCGCGGGGCGGCCTTCCCGACCGCCTCGGCGGCGGCCTCAGAGGCGGCCTCGTCCTCCGGCAGCAGGAACAGCTCGTCCGGCAGGCCGAGCCGGGCGTCCCGGAACGCCGGGAAGCCCGCGTACCGCCGCCCGCCGTCCACCACCACGGGTGGATCGCCGTGCGCCGCCTCGTAGCGGATCTGGTCGCGCAGCGCCTCCGGCCGCACCGCGCAGGCGAGTTCGAGCCGCACCCGCTCGGCGGACGGCAGCCGGCGGTACACCTCGCGGGCGCCGAACCGCTCGACCAGCCGCGCGACCTCGACGCACACCCGCTCCTGCACGTCCTCGGCCAGCAGCAGGAAGCCCTCCTGCAGCAGGCGCGGCACGTCCCAGCCGAAGCCGCGGGCCCGGATGGCGTCCAACTCCTCTCCGGGCTCCGCCAGTTCCGCCGCCACCTGCTGCAACGCGGCGATCCCGCGCAACCGGTCCAGCACCCCGGCCCGCTCGGTGACGTTGCCCCGGTCCTCGCGCAGCACCAGGAAGTAGCAGTCGTAGGAGGCGAGGACGGACACCCGGGCCGCCCGCAGGCAGGCCTCCAGGGTGAACGGCTGGTCCGAGAAGACCTTCAACCGCTCGTCGCGGCGCAGCCCGTGGCGCCGGAGGAGGTCGAGCCGGAACAGCTTGGTGTCGGCCAGCGCCCAGGCCAGCGCGGAGTCGGTGAAGTCCACGGACTCGGCGTCGGCGTGGAAGATCCCCTGCGGGACCAGCCGCCCGTTCACCCCGATCTGCTTGGGCACCACCACGTCCGAGCCCCAGGTGTCGGCGGCCGTGACCAGCCGCTCCAGCGCTTCCTCGCCGAGCCGGTCGTCCGCGCCGAGGAACAGCACGTAGCGGCCGCGGGCCAGCTCCAGGGCGCGGTTGGTCGGGCCCGCCGGGCCGCCCGAGTTGGGCTGGTGCAGCACCGTGAACAGCCCTGGGTGGCGGGCGGCGTACTCGTCCAGCAGCTCCCCGCCGCCGTCCGTGGAGCCGTCGTCCACGGCCACCACCTCCAGCCGCCCCGGCGCCAGGGACTGCCCGACCAGCGAGTCCAGGCAGGCGGTGAGGTACGGCATGGTGTTGTAGACCGCGACCACCACGGTCACGTCGGGTACGGCCATCGGGGGGCGGGCCTCCGGTTCCGGCATCGGCGAGTGATGCCGGGTCAACTCACGGTGGAGGCCCGGGGTCACGATGATCACCCGCACCGGCGACGAGGAACCGAACGCGCGCCCGGCTGTGGCACTGGCGTACGACGGACGGGCGGCGGCCGGAGAGCCCCCGGCCGCCGCCCGTCCGTCCCGTCAGCCGATCGCGACCTCCGCGTACATCCGGGCGATCACGTCCTCGATGGCCGGTTCGCGCACCGACAGGTCCACCAAGGGGTAGCGCGCGGCGACCGCCGCCACGATCGGCGCGGCGCTCTCCTGGGCCGGGAAGGCCAGCCACTGGCGCGGCCCCTCGACCCTGGTGACCCGGGCCCCGGGCACCTCGACCGGGTGCGCGAGTTCCCGGGCGAGGTCCACCACCAGCGTCCGCTCGCTGCGGCCGGTGACATGCAGGCCCTCCAGTCCGCCGTCGTAGACCACCCGGCCGTGGTCGATCACCATCACCCGGCCGCAGAGCTGCTCGATGTCGGTCAGGTCGTGGGTGGTGAGCAGCACGGTGGTGCCCCGGTCCCGGTTGACCTCGCGCAGGAACTCCCGCACCCGGCCCTTGCTGACCACGTCCAGGCCGATGGTCGGCTCGTCCAGGTAGAGCACCTGGGGGTCGTGCAGCAGCGCCGCGGCGAGATCGCCGCGCATCCGCTGGCCGAGCGAGAGCTGGCGCACCGGGGTGTCCAGCAGTCCGCCGAGGTCGAGCAGTTCGACGCAGCGGCCGAGGTTCTCGCGGTACCGGGCGTCGGGGATGCGGTAGATCCGGCGGGCGAGTTCGAAGGAGTCGCGCAGGGGCAGGTCCCACCAGAGGGTGGTGCGCTGGCCGAAGACGACGCCGATCCGGCGGGCCAGTGCGACGCGTTCGCGCGCCGGGTCGACGCCGGCCACCCGCAGCCGTCCGGAGCTGGGGACGAGGATGCCGGTGAGCATCTTGATGGTGGTGGACTTGCCGGCCCCGTTGGGCCCGATGTAGCCGACGCACTCGCCGGCCTCGACGGTGAAGCCGAGCCCGTCCACCGCCCGGACCTCGCGTTTGGCCCGGCTGAACCGGCCCGTGCGGGTGCGTACGGTGAAGGTGCGGTGGACGTCCTGGAGTTCGATCAGTGCCATGGGAGCTCCTTCGGGATGGGAGGGGTGCGGTGGGAGGGGTGCGGTGGGAGGGGTGCGGTGGGAGGGGTGCGGTGGGAGGGGTTCAGCTGCCGGTGCCGCGGTAGGCGCGCAGCCCGGCCCGCCAGGCGAGCCCGGCGGCGAGGACGCAGAGCGCGGCGACGACCGGCGAGGCGAACTGGAAGGCGGTGGGCAGGCCGAGCGGGTCGGGCCGGTCGAGGATGCGCAGCGCGGGAAGCCAGTTGACGAAGGCCAGTGGGACGCCGAAGACCGCCCCGGCGACCAGCTCCTTGGCGAAGATCGTCGGCGGGTAGTGCAGCAGCGTCGCGCCGCCGTAGGTGAAGGAGTTCTGGATCTCCTTGGACTCGCCCCACCAGAACTGGACGGTGGCGCCGCCGATGTAGATCGCGCCGAAGATGACGGTGCCGCAGAGCAGCAGGGCGGGCACCAGCAGCACCCGGTCCCAGGTCCAGTGGACGTCCAGGGCGGCCAGCGACCAGACCAGCACCGCGACGGCCTGGAGCGGGCGGCCGAGCCGGCGCAGCGTGAAGCGTTCGGCGCACAGCTGGGAGAGCGCGGGCGCGGGCCGGATCAGCATGGTGTCCAGCGAGCCGCTGCGGATCCGCGCGCCGAGCCCCTCGGCCGAGCCGACCAGCAGGTTGGCGACGCCGAGCGAGAAGGTGGCGGTGGCGTACAGGAAGGCGATCTCCGGCAGGCTCCAGCCGCCGAGCCGGTCGGTGTGCAGGAACATGATCACCAGCACCGCGAAGTCGAGGGAGTGGGTGACCAGGCTCGCCGCCAGGTTGAGCGCGAAGGAGGCCCGGTAGGCCATCATCGAGCGCATCCACATCCGGGCGCAGAGCCACCAGGAGCGCAGCGCCCAGGCGGTGCGGGCGGCGAGGGGCTCCCGGCGGAGCCCGACGAGTTGCTCAGCCACCCTGCACCACCACCTTGCGGGTGGCCAGCCACTGGGCGCCCCGCCCGGCGGCGAGCAGCACCACCGCCCAGCCGAGCTGGAAGCCGAGCGCCCCGAACAGGGCGGTGCCGCCGGTCCGTTCCAGGAAGACGTCGGTGGGGACGTTCACCAGCGCCGACCAGGGCAGCGCCCGGCCGAGGTCGCCGAGCAGGCCGGGGAACAGCGCGACCGGCAGCAGCATCCCGGAGAAGAACATCGAGACCACCAGCATCACCGAGCGCACCCCCTCCGAGTCGTGCAGCCAGAAGCCGGTGATCGAGACCAGGAAGCGCAGCCCGAAGCTGACCACGACCGCCAGCAGTACCGAGAGCAGGAAGAACGCCCAGGTCAGTGGGTGTTCGGGCAGCCGGATGCGGAACACCAGCGCGCCGATCAGTATCGGCACGGTGCCGCGCACCAGCGCCTGGAAGCCGGCCCGGCCGAGGTCGGCGGCCAGCCACCAGGCCTGGAAGTCGACCGGGCGGTAGAGGTCGACGGCGATGTCGCCGCTGCGGAAGCGTTCCTGAAGGTCGTCCTGGAAGCCGCCGCCCCAGACCGCGACGGTGACCAGCAGGCTCTGGCTGACCCAGATGTAGGTGACGGCCTGGCTCTGGTCGTAGCCGCCGAGGCCGGGGCGGGCCTGCCAGAGGGCGAGGAAGGTGGAGGCCAGGATGATGCCGAAGACGGTGTTGGTGAAGGTGCCGGCCACGGTGGCGGCCCGGTAGGTGGAGTAGCGGCGGAAGGCGCCGCGGGCAACGGCGGCGTAGAGCATATTGTCTCCTTGTCGACAAATATGGGCAGAGGGGGATTCCCCTCGACATCCGCGCACGCCACAGCGGCTCCGACCGGCCGTACCCGGGGGTGCCGGGCCTGGCGGGCGGAGCTGCGAAAGTGGGTGCGTTATGTGGTTTGCACCTTTCACCGTACCTCCGGCCCGCACCACCCGCACCCGGTTTTCCCCGCCTGATCCGACGTCAAATAGCAGATAATCTCGGCATGACCTTGAGCACCCGCCGCCAGGCCAAACGGGCCGCCCGCCGCGAGGCCCGCCGTGCCCTCCCGCTCTGGCGCCGGCTCCTGCCCACCTGGCGGGTCACCCTCGGCACCCTCACCCTGCTGTTCCTGCTCGCCGCCGGCGGCTTCGCCGTGCTCTACGTCATCGTCCCGGTGCCCGACCCCAACGCCCACGCCGTCGCCCAGAACAACATCTACCTCTACGCCGACGGCACCACCGAGATCGCCCGCACCGGCGCCGTCAACCGCACCGACGTCACCATCGACCAGATCCCGCCGGCGACCCAGCAGGCCGTCGTCTCCGCCGAGGACCGCACCTTCTACCAGAACCGCGGGATCGACCTGAAGGGCATGCTCCGGGCCGGCTGGAACACCCTGCTCGGCAAGGGCATGCAGGGCGGCTCCACCATCACCCAGCAGTACGTCAAGAACTACTACCTCACCCAGGACCGCACCATCGAGCGCAAGGGCCGCGAACTGCTCATCGCCCTCAAGGTCGACCAGCAGCGCGACAAGCGCGAGATCCTCGCCGGCTACCTCAACAGCAGCTACTTCGGCCGCGGCGCCTACGGCATCCAGAGCGCCGCCCACGCCTACTACGGCGTCGACGTCTCCGGGCTCACCCCCGCCCAGGGCGCCTACCTCGCCTCCCTGCTCCAGGCCCCCAGCCTCTACGACGTCAAGACCGCCACCCCCGCCAACCGCGAGAAGGCCGTCGCCCGCTGGAACTACACCCTCGACGGCATGGTCCAGCTCGGCTTCCTCGCCCCCGCCGACCGCGCCGCCACCACCTTCCCCGACCCGATCGACCCCCAGCCCGCCACCGGCCTCGCCGGCCAGGCCGGCTACCTGGTCGGCGTCGCCGACGACTACCTCGTCTCCTCCGGCACCCTCGACGCCGCCACCCTCAAGGCCGGCGGCTGGCGCATCACCACCACCTTCGACAAGCCCCGACAGGACGCCTTCGTCAAGGCCGTCCAGGACCGGCTCACCGGCGAACTCGACCCCCGGGCCCGCCCCGCCACCGACACCGACGTCCGGGTCGCCGGCGCCTCCGTCGAACCCGCCACCGGCCGGGTCGTCGCCGTCTACGGCGGCCCCGACTACGCCAAGCAGCCCTACAACGACGCGCTGCGCCAGGACAACCAGATCGGCTCCACCTTCAAACCGATCGACCTCGCCGCCGGCCTGCTCGCCCAGCACACCCTCGACGGCGTCCCGATCACCACCGAATCCCGCTACGACGGCAGCAGCGAACGCCCCGTCACCGGCGGCCCCACCCCCTACGCGCCGCCCAACGAGGACGACGTCGACTACGGCAGCATCACCCTGCGCTACGCCATGGTGAAGTCCGTCAACTCCGTGTACGCGCAGGAGGGCGTCGACGCCGGACTCGCCCGCGTCCGGGAGACCGCCGTCAAGCTCGGCATCCCCGACAGCGTCCGCGGCATGGACCCGGCCAACACCTCGATGACGCTCGGCACCGCCACCCCCAGCGCCCTCGACCTGGCCGGCGTCTACGCCACCCTCGCCGACCACGGCCGGGCCCGCACCCCCTGGTCCGTCGTCAAACTCGAACGCGTCAACCCCGGCGGCGCCGTCGACGTCCCCAAGATGCCCGAACACGACCCCACCGAGGCCCTCGACCGGGAGACCGCCGACTCCGTCACCGACGTGCTGCGCGACGTCGTCAGCCCGCGCGGCACCGGCGCCGCCGCCCTCGACCTGAACCGCCCCGCCGCCGGCAAGACCGGCACCACCGACTCCAACCTCTCCGCCTGGTTCGCCGGCTACACCCCCGAACTCGCCACCACCGTCGGCCTGTTCCGGGAGAACCCGAAGACCCACGCCAAGGAGCCACTGGCCGGCACCGCCGGACTCACCCGGATCAACGGCGGCACCTTCCCCACCCGGATCTGGACCGCCTACATGGCCGCCGCCCTCGACGGCACCCCCACCCAGGACTTCGACCTCAAGACCGGACACGGCACCCCCGCCGCCACCCCCTGGCCCACCGCCCCCGCCGGCACCACCCCCAGCGCCACCACCCCGACCACCGCCCCCGCCGCCGGCGGCGAACCCGCCAACGCCGGCCCGGCCCCCGGCACACCGCCCGGCCACGAGCCCAGCACCCCCGCCGCCACCGGCCGACCCGCTCCCGGCCCGATCACCCCCAGCCCGCAGGCGCCCAAGCCCACGACGGAGCCGGAACAGCCCAGCCCCACCCCCAGGCCCAGCCAGGTCCAGCCGACCCGCCCCACCGCCCCGCCCAGCGCCACCGGCGGCCCCGTCAGCCGCCCGGCGGCCCCGCCCACGCCCTGAAGCTTTGTCCCCGGACTTCCGGAACAGGCTTCAGGACACGCCCCGGGCCACCAGTTCGCGCTCCAGCGGGGTGCGGAACCGCGGCGTCACCCGCACCTCCCCCAGCCAGCCCGCCAGCCGCTCGGCCCGCTCCGCGACGGCCCGCTCCGCCGCCGCCCCGACGTCCCGGAACAGCCGCCACACCACCGCGCCGTCGGGGCGCTGCGCCCAGCCGCCCACCACCTCGCCGCACCACCACACCGTCGGCCCGGCGTTGCCCGCCCGGTCGAACAGCGCCGGCACGTGCTCCGGCCGCAGGTACCAGTCCCGCCCGCGCCAGCCCATCACCGCCGGGTCCAGCGCGGGCAGCAGCGCCGCCCACGGCTCCGGCTCCGCCACCGGCGCCTCGTCCCCCGGCAGCACCAGCGCCGGCGCTCCGCCGGCCAGCGCCACGTCCAGCGCCCCGAGATCGGCCAGCGCCCGGCGGACGTCCCCCAGCGTCCAGCCCGTCCACCACTTCACGTCCTCGGCCGTCGCCGGTCCGTACGCCGCCAGCCAGCGCCGCACCACCTCGGCCTTCGCCTCCCGCACCGGCACCTCCGGCCACTGCGGCACCGGCGCCCACGGGTAGCTGCTGCTCAGCCACGAACCGCGCGGGCGGGAGCGGCGCACATGCCCGTCGGAGGCCAGCAGCCGCAGCAGGCGGCTGCCCACGCTCTGCTTCGCCTCGTACGCCTTGCCCGCCGACATCAGCATCGTCTCGCGCAACTGCGGTACGTCCTCGGAGAGTTCCCTGGTCGTCGCCTCGCCGCGGACGGCCAGCGCGGCCAGCACCTCGCGCTCCGTCTCCGCCAGCCGGGCCTCGTCCCAGCCCTCGGCGAAGTCCCGCAGGTGCTTCAGCAGCGTCGCCCGCTCCTTCGCCGCGATCGCCCGCGCCGCCGCCGAACTCACGTACGGGGCGAGGCCCTCCGTCACCGCGAAGATCGTCCGCCGCATCGACAGCAGCTTCACCAGCGAGACGTCCTCGTACAGCGCCCGGTCCACCTCCGCCGCCGAGGGCTTCGCCAGCCGCGCGCAGGCCGACAGGTACACCGTGGCCGCGTCCGTCGCGTGCAGCCCGACCACCGCGTCGGCCACGTCCTCCACCCGCGCCGCCCGCAGCGACGGCACCAGCAACTGCCGCCGCCCCAGCCTGGCCCGACGCTCCGCATCCCCGATCACCGGCACACCCATGCCGGGACCCTAGCGCGTGTCCGCCGCGCGGCACCGACGACGCCCGGGCGGCCCGGCCCGCCGCCCGCGCCGGAAGCGCGGTGCCCCGACCCGGGTCGGGGCACCGCGGGGCACCGGGCGGATCAGGCCGTCACAGGTACAGCCCGGTCGAGCCCTCCGTGTCGCCGAAACGGGTCGCGGCGACGGCGTGCAGGTCGCGCTCGCGCAGCAGCACGTAGGTGGCGCCGCGGACCTCCACCTCCAGCTTGTCCTCCGGGTCGTACAGCACCCGGTCCCCCGGTTCCACCGAGCGCACGCTCTGGCCCACCGCGACGGCCTCCGCCCAGGTACAGCGCTTGGACAGCTCCGCCGTGGCCGGGATCAGGATGCCGCCGGTCGAGCGGCGCTCGCCCTCGCCGCCCTCGATGCGCACCAGCACGCGGTCGTGCAGCATCCGGATCGGCAGCTTCTCGCCGAGCCGGTCGTGGCGGGCGGGCTCCTGCGCGTACTCGGAGCGGGTCGCTTCGTCGTTCGTACTCACGGTCCCGAAGGTACCTCCCCCGGGCGCGGGGCGTGACGCTGGCCCGGTACGCGGAAGGCCGGGCACGCGGCGCGCCCGGCCCTCCGTCCCGCGGTACTCAGCCCTTGCGGCGCTTGCGGGCCGAGGCGACCAGCAGCACCAGGCCCACGCCGACCAGCGCGGCCGGGACGATCCGCTCCCGGCGCGGCTGCCCCTTCTCGTCCACGAACTGCGCCCGGACCTTCTCCACCACGCCGCTGGCGGCCACGTACGCCCGGGCTGCCCGCTCCTCGACGGCGGCCGCCGCCTTGGCCTTGACCTGGGCGGAGATGGTGCTCGGGTGGACGCGGACGGCCAGCTCGTCGAGGGTCCCCGCCAGCCGGTCACGCGTCCGCTCGATGTCCGCCTCGATCTGGGCGGTCGTCCGCGCCGACTTGTCCTGCGTGCTCGCCTCGCCCACTCGGGCCACCCCATTCACTCGCCGATGTCGTTCCGTCCGATCCGTGCGATCGGTGCGACTGACCCAGTGTGTCAGCTGCCGAACACGGCCGCGCGGCCCCACCCACCATCGGAGGTAAGTTTGCCGTGGTACAGCCGCCCGTCCCAGCCTTCAGGAGAGTACGACCGTGTCTGAGCGCCTCCAGCCCGGCGACACCGCGCCCGCCTTCAGCCTGTCCGACGCCGACGGCAACCAGGTGTCCCTCGCCGACCACGCCGGCCGCAAGGTCATCGTCTACTTCTACCCGGCCGCCCTGACCCCCGGGTGCACCAAGCAGGCCTGCGACTTCACCGACAACCTGGAGGTCCTCGCGGGCGCCGGCTACGACGTCATCGGCATCTCCCCGGACCAGCCGGAGAAGCTCGGCAGGTTCCGCGAGGCCGAGAACCTCAAGGTCACGCTGCTGTCCGACCCGGACAAGGAGGTGCTGGAGGCGTACGGCGCCTTCGGCGAGAAGCAGAACTACGGCCGCACCTACCTGGGCGTGATCCGCTCCACGATCGTCGTGGACGAGCAGGGCAAGGTGGAGCACGCGTTCTACAACGTGCGGGCCACCGGCCACGTCGCCAAGCTGCTGCGCGACCTCAAGGTCGGCGCCTGACCGACCGCGGTACGGAGAACGACGAAGCGGTGGCGGCACACCCCCCGACCGGGTGCACCGCCACCGCCGTTCCTCACCTCGGGGGACCGGCCCGATCAGCAGGCCCCGAGGTCGCTCCAGACTCCCCACGAGCCGCTGGCCGCGGGGTCGTCGCCCTTGGTCCACCACTTGTTCTGGTAGTAGTGGCCCTTCCACGAGACCTTGGTGGGGGTCGCGTAGGTGGTGCCCGCGTCCCAGCCCGGGGCGGCCGTGCAGGCGCCCGAGGTCGGGGTCGGCGTCGGGGTCGGCGTCCCGGTCGCGGTGGGCGTCGGGGTCGGCGTCGGGGTCGGCGTCGGGGTGGCCGTCTGCGACGGGGTCGGGGTCGGTGTGCCGCCGTCCACCGCACCGCGGGTCAGGTCACCCTTGATCCCGTACAGCGTGCCGCCCACGTTGACCGTCCAGTTGGAGGGCGTGGACACCGGCAGGTAGTAGACGAAGTCCATGTCGATCGAGGCGCCCGGCGCCAGCGACTGCCAGCCCGGCAGCTTGACCGACACCCGGTTGTAGGTGCCCTTCAGACCGCCCACGTTGCCCGGGCCCGGGTTGTCCTGCTTGATGACCTGGAGGCCGAAGCCGGACTGGTCCTTGGCGTTGCCCGGGGCCGAGTTGCCGTAGTCGAACTGGAACTCGGTACCGCCCGGCAGGGTCAGCGTCGAGTTGTTGACGATGTGCAGCTTCGGGTTGATCGGGTAGTTCGAGTCGCCCAGCGCGAAGTTGGTGAACGACACGTCGATCGGCAGGGTCTGCTGCGGCAGCGAGGTCGTCGAGCGGATCGCGCCGTACGGGGCCGCCGACTTGAACTTGTCGTACATCAGCGAGGTCAGCGTCGAACCGGGGACGTACTCGCCCTTGCCGCCGTTGGCGGCGGCGTCCCACTTGTAGTCGCCCGCGAGCTCCCAGATCATCGCGCCGCCGGCGCCCTGGTTGACGATGTAGTCCGCCTTGGCGCCCACCGACTGCTCGTCCTCGGTGGAGAGGAACACCTTCTTGGTGTCGTTCCACAGCCACGGCGCCACCAGGGCGGAGCTGTAGTTGCGGGTGTAGGTGCCCTGCAGCGCGGTGTCGGACACGCCGTACTTGGCCAGGTAGTCGGGCAGGATGCCCTTCTCCAGGTTCTTGGCGTGCCACATCGGGTTCGACCCGGCCGGGGACTCCTTGCCCGCGTCGTCCTTGTCGTTCCAGATGTTGTCGATGCCGACCGCGCCGTCACCGCAGGCGGTCAGGCCGGAGCCGGCCGGGCAGGTGGTCGCGGAGGCGGTGCCCCAGAGGCCGTTGGTGCCGCCCTGCACGTTCTTGAAACCGCGGGAGTAGTACGGCAGGCCGACGTTGATCCGGCCGCCGGGCATCGAACCGCGGAAGTAGTGGTACGACCAGTCGGCGTTCAGGTAGCCGATGCCGCCGTACTGCCCGGTGCCGTAGACGTTGGCGGCGGCCAGCTCGCCGTCCTTGCCGTCGTCGAACAGCGAGGCGTTCGGGCCCACGTACTTGTTCCAGGCGCCGTGCAGGTCGTACGACATGATGTTGACGTAGTCCAGGTACTTGGCCACCTGGAAGGTCTCCATGCCGCGCAGCAGGTAGCCGGAGGACGGGGCGGCGACCGACAGCAGGTAGTGCTTGCCGTCGGCGGCGCCGGCCTTGTCCAGGTTCTCGCGCAGGGTCTTCATCAGCGCCGCGTAGCCCTTGGCCAGCGAGCCGCGCTTGGCGTTGGCGAGCTGCCAGTCCAGCGGGTTGCCGGCGTCCTTCATCGAGGTCGGGTACTCGTAGTCGATGTCGACGCCGTTGAAGCCGTACTTGCGGATGAAGTCGACCGAGGAGGCGGCGAAGGTGTCGATGCCGGCCTGGTTGACGCTGCCGTCCGCGTTGACGGTCATCGAGTAGAAGCCGCCGGAGTCGACGCGCTTGCCGTCGTCCCCGAAGTAGCCGCCGGTCTCGGTCCAACCGCCCACCGAGATCAGGGTCTTGACGTTCGGGTACTGCTTCTTGAACTTCGTCAGCAGGTTGAAGTGGCCCTTGTACGGCAGGCTCGGGTCCAGCTCGGCACCGGGGACGCCGGGGAAGGAGATCCCGGTGGCCTCGTTGGTCGGGCCGTCGGTTCCGACCGAGAGCTTGTTGTCGCCGCCGACGTGGCCGAAGGCGTAGTTGAGGTGGGTGACCTTGTCCCAGGGGATGTCGTTCACCAGGTACGGCGCGTCGCCGTTCTTGCCGGTGCGCCAGCCGGTGAAGTAGCCGATGATGCGGCGCTGGTGGTCGGCGCCCATCTTCTCGCGCCCGCTGGTGTCGTAGACGGAGCAGTACGGGACGTCCACCCCGGGGGTCTGGTACAGGCCGTCCGGCCGACAGGCCGCGTTGTCGACCGCCGCCGACGCCTGCGAGGGCGCCGCACCCAGCGTCGCCATCAGCAGTCCGGCCAGCGAGGCCGCGGCGAGCGAGGCCACGCCGGCCCGGGCGGCCGGGCTCTTCCGGCGGTGGGCGGCGGTGGGACGCCGCTCCGCCGTGTTTCGGATCAACACTCGGTCCTCCAGGAGAGAGTGTCGGCGCGTGCCTGTGGGGGAGCACGCACGTGGGGGATTGCAATTGGCGCAGAAGCTATGTGGTCTGAACCACATAGGTCAATAGGTCTGTACCAATTGGTAATCAAAAGCCAAACATCACAGGTCGGAGCCGCTCGACAATCGGTCAGCCCCCTGGCCGAAACCCGCTCCCGGCGCGCGCCGGCCGACCCGGCGGCCGAGCTGCCCGCACCGGCGCACGGCCGACGCGCGGCCGTCCCCCGACCGGGACGCGGCCGGGACCGAACCGGGGGCCGAACCGGGGGCCGAACCGGGACGCGGCACCGGCGGGGCGGCGGCCGAACTCGCTGTCCCCACACTCGACGAAGCTCTAGACTGGTCGCCATGCGGCCTTGGCGGAATTGGCAGACGCCTGGGTTTTAGGTGCCCATGGGAGAAATCCCGTGAGGGTTCGAGTCCCTCAGGCCGCACTGGCGTTGAAATCGAAGGCCCGCCCCGAGGTGATCCCGGGGCGGGCCTTCGACGCGCTCACCGGACGGAGTGTCAGGCCAGCAGGTCCTTGACGACCGGGGCGAGGGCACGGAAGGCCTTGCCGCGGTGGCTGATGGCGTTCTTCTCGGCCGGGGTGAGTTCGGCGCAGGTGCGGGTCTCGCCGAGCGGCTGGAGGACCGGGTCGTAGCCGAAGCCGCCGTCGCCGGCCGGGGCGGTGCGCAGGGTGCCGAGGAGGCGGCCCTCGACGACGCGCTCGGTGCCGTCGGGGAGCGCGAGGGCGGCGGCGCAGAAGAAGTGGGCACCGCGGTGCGGCTCGGCGATGTCGGAGAGCTGGGCGAGCAGCAGGTCGAGGTTGGCCGTGTCGTCGCCGTGCTTGCCGGACCAGCGGGCGGAGAAGATGCCGGGCGCGCCGTTCAGCACGTCCACGCAGAGGCCGGAGTCGTCGGCGACGGCGGGCAGGCCGGTGGCGCGGGCCAGGGCGTGCGCCTTGAGCAGGGCGTTCTCGGCGAAGGTGACCCCGGTCTCGGGGACGTCCGGGATCTCCGGGTAGGCGTCGGCGCCGACGAGTTCGACGTCCAGGCCGGCGTCCGCCAGGATGGCGCGGAGCTCGGTGACCTTGTGCTGGTTACGGGTGGCGAGAATCAGGCGGGTGGACATATCGCCCACCCTACCGAGGGGCCGGGGACGATCAGCCGGTGCAGACCGAGGTGAGGTTGCCGGCCGCGGCGCCGAGCGGCTTGAGGTCCGGGACGTCGTTGCGGTCCGCGGCCCGCTGCACGTTCTCGACCTGCTTCTGCAGATCGGTCACGGCCTTGGCGACGTCGGTGTTCTTGGAGTTCTTCCCGACCTGGTCGAGGTCGTTCTTGAGCTTCTGCAGGGCCTTCCCCGCCGCGGCCGCGTCGTTGCTCGCGTTGTCGTAGGCCTGGGTGACGTCGGCGATGTCGCCGGTGATCCGCACCGCGGTGTTGCCGCAGTCGAGCGCCTTCTGCGCGGCGGAGCAGCTCACCATGCTGAGCGGGAGGATCGCGATGAGTCCGGCCACGGCGAGGGCGGCGGGGCGGGCGATGCTCGACGGCATCCGATCCTCCTGTGGGGCGCGGGTTCCGTGATGGGGGACGCGCGCCGGGAGGTGCGCGGTTCCCGCAGCGGGAGTGCTGCGGGAACCGTACGGTCTCCGGGCCCGGCCTGTACAGCAGGCCGACCGGTTCGGCGGGCCGTTCGCCCGCGGCCCGCACGCGTGTCCGCACCGCGGCCCGAACGGCCGTCCGCGCCCGCGGGCTGACCGTGCGTCCGCTCCGGTCCACGGCTGCGGGACCCGCGCCGGTTCAGCCCTCCAGGGCCTTGCGCTGGATCGCGTCCAGCTCCGCGCAGCCGAGGCTGCCGAGGTCGAGCAGCCGGTCGAGCAGCTCGCGGTCGAACGGGGCGCCCTCGGCGGTGCCCTGGACCTCGACGAAGCGGCCGTCGGAGGTGCAGACGATGTTCATGTCGGTCTCGGCGCGCACGTCCTCCTCGTACTGGAGGTCGAGCATCGGGGCGCCGTCGATGATGCCGACGCTGACGGCGCTGACGCCGCCGGTGATCGGCTGGCCCTTGGCGCGCAGCAGCTTCTTGTCGCGGGCCCAGGCGACGGCGTCGACCAGGGCGACGTACGCGCCGGTGATGGCGGCGGTGCGGGTGCCGCCGTCGGCCTGGAGGACGTCGCAGTCGAGGACGATGGTGTTCTCGGCGAGCGCCCGGTGGTCCACGACGGCGCGCAGCGAACGGCCGATCAGCCGGCTGATCTCGTGGGTGCGGCCGCCGATGCGGCCCTTGACGGCCTCGCGGTCGCCGCGGGTGTTGGTGGCGCGCGGGAGCATGGAGTACTCGGCGGTGACCCAGCCCTCGCCGCTGCCCTTGCGCCAGCGGGGCACGCCCTCGGTGACGCTGGCGGTGCACAGCACCTTGGTGTCGCCGTAGGAGATGAGGACGGAGCCTTCGGCGTGCTTGCTCCAGCCCCGTTCGATGGTGATCGGGCGGAGCTGTTCGGGGGTGCGGCCGTCGATGCGTGACATAGGCACTGAGCGTAGTCGCTCCGGGGGGCCGGTCCGGGAAGCGGCGGGGGGCCGGTCCGGGAGCCGGCGGGGACGCGCCGCGGCCCGCCGTCCCCCTGAGCGGGTCGGCGGGCCGGGCGGGCTGAACCCGGGTGGCTCAGCTCACATCATGTCCTCGATGTCGGCGGCGATCGGGTCGGCGTCGGTGCCGATGACGACCTGGATCGCGGTGCCCATCTTCACGACGCCGTGGGCGCCGGCGGCCTTGAGGGCGGCCTCGTTGACCAGGGAGGCGTCCTTGACCTCGGTACGCAGGCGGGTGATGCAGCCCTCGACCTCTTCGATGTTGTCGATGCCGCCCAGACCGGCGACGATCTTCTCAGCCTTGCTGGCCATCTGGTTTCTCCCTCTGTCTCGGCCCTTCGGCGGCTCTGCCGGGTGCCGTCCTGCGCTGGTGCTGGGGTGTCCCTCGACCGCCGGGCGGTGAGGTCCGTGCCGGTGGCTGACGCGGGTTCGGCTGCGGTCGTGCCGGCGAGCAGCGCGACCAGCATCACCCGTGCCGGTCCGGTCCGCCACGTTAGTCCACTTTTGGCCCATTCCGGCGGGCAGGCGTCCGATCGTCGCCCGAGGATGACGATCAGCGGGGCTCGCGCCTCCGGAGTACGGCCTGCTTCCAAGTGGTCTACACCAATATATGTGTACTCCGAGGAACGCGGTAACGGCCCCGGGTGTTCCCGAACCCCGCCCGAGGGTCCCGCAGGGGCCCGCCGGCCGGCAACCGCACCCGGAGGGCGAAGGATGAGTTCGGCAGGCGCCACGGCCCCGCAGACCACGTGGTGGCACACCTTCTACGGCGGCCTCCAGAAGATGGGCCGCTCCCTGCAGCTCCCGGTGGCCGTGCTCCCCGCCGCGGGCATCCTCAACCGGCTCGGCCAGCCGGACGTGTTCGGCAAGGACGGACTGGGCTGGGACGACGTCGCCAGGGTCTTCGCCGCCGCGGGCGGCGCACTGCTCGACTCGGCCTTCGGCCTGCCGATGCTGTTCTGCGTCGGCGTCGCGATCGGCATGGCGAAGAAGGCGGACGGCTCGACGGCACTGGCCGCCGTGGTCGGCTTCCTGGTCTACTTCCGGGTCCTGCACGCCTTCCCGGAGCACTGCAAGCCGCCGACGGTGCTGGTCAGCGACCAGTGCGTGGACTACACCTCGGCGAAGGCGGCGGCCGCGACGTACCAGAACCCGGGCGTGCTGGGCGGCATCCTGATCGGCCTGATGTCGGCCTGGCTGTGGGTCCGGTTCCACCGCACCAAGCTGGTCGACTGGCTCGGCTTCTTCAACGGCCGCCGCCTGGTTCCGATGATCACCGCCCTGGTCGGCATGCTGACCGCCGTGGTGGCGCTCTGGGTCTGGCCGCCGATCGGCCGCGGCCTGAACGACTTCTCGCAGACCCTCGCCGACCTGGGCGCGGCCGGCGCCGGCATCTTCGGCGTCTTCAACCGCGCACTGCTGCTGATCGGCATGCACCAGCTGCTGAACACCTTCGTCTGGTTCCAGTTCGGCGAGTTCGTCAAGCCGGACGGCACGATCGTGCACGGCGACATCCCGCGCTTCCTGGCGGGCGACCCGACGGCCGGCCAGTTCCAGTCCGGCTTCTTCCCGATCATGATGTTCGCGCTGCCGGCCGCCGCCCTCGCGATGGCGCACTCGGCGAAGCCGCACCGGCGCAAGGAGATCTACGGCCTGATGCTCTCGGTCGGCCTGACCTCCTTCGTGACGGGCGTCACCGAACCGATCGAGTACTCCTTCGCCTACCTCGCCCCCGCCCTGTACGCCGTGCACGCGCTGCTGACCGGCGCCTCGATGGCGGTGACCTGGGGTCTCGGGGTGCACGACGGGTTCAGCTTCTCGGCCGGCCTGATCGACTACGCGATCAACTGGGGGCTGGCCACCAAGCCGTGGCTGATCATCCCGATCGGCCTCTGCTTCGCCGCCGTGTACTACGCGCTCTTCCGGTTCATCATCGTCAAATTCAACCTGAAAACACCCGGGCGGGAGGACGACGACCAGGTCGAGGACGTCACCAAGGCCTGAGCCCGGGCGACACCGGGGTTATCCCCGCAATGGCCCCCGGACCCGACGGTCCGGGGGCCTTCGGCATTTCGGAAAGCCCGGTCACCCCGGCCCAACGCGCCTGGCAGGGCCCACCGGAACAGGCTGTGCTTTTGTTGCGCGATTAGCCAAAATCGATTTTGTTGCGCGGTCGGCCAAAATGCCGATCGCAGCCGCGACCATGATCGCCATTCGGTAAGTAGGTTTCGATTTCATAGCGCTTCCCGGCGACACCGCTTTCCGGGGTTCCTCGACTTCTCCACCCGTGCTACAAAACTGGTCTACACCACGTGTGGTGTAGACCAGTTCGCGGTTCGGCCCCTGTGCCTTCCCCCCGACCGACCGCCATGCCGTTAGGAACCCACCCCCATGAGTCAGTCTGCGCAGGCACCGGCGCCCGCCACGGCTCCGGCCCCACCCAGCCCCGCCAAGAAGTTCGGCCAGAACCTCCTCCAGGGTCTGCAGAAGATCGGTCGCAGCCTCCAGCTGCCCATCGCCGTGCTCCCCGCAGCCGGTCTGCTGATGCGTCTCGGCCAGGACGACGTGTTCGGCAAGGACGGCCTCGGCTGGGACAAGGTCGCCGCGGTGTTCAACACCGCCGGCACCTCGGTCTTCGACGCTCTGCCGATGCTCTTCGCGGTGGGTATCGCGATCGGCTACGCCAAGAAGGCGGACGGCTCCACCGCCCTCGCCGCACTGGTCGGCTACCTGGTGTACAAGAACGTGCTCACCGCGTTCCCGATCACCGAGTACAAGATCCTCCCCGGCAAGGACGACGCCGCCACCTACCAGAACCCGGGTGTGCTCGGCGGCATCGTGATCGGTCTACTGGCCGCGGTGCTGTGGCAGAAGTACCACCGCACCAAGCTGGTCGACTGGCTCGGCTTCTTCAACGGCCGCCGCCTGGTCCCGATCATCATGGCCTTCGTCGGCACCGCCGTCGGCGTCTTCTTCGGTCTGGCCTGGGGCCCGATCGGCGACGCCATCAAGAGCCTGAACGACACCCTGATCGGCGCCGGCGCGTTCGGTGCGGGCGCCTTCGGCCTGGTCAACCGCGGTCTGCTGCCGGTCGGCATGCACCAGTTCGTGAACTCCTACGCCTGGTTCCAGACCGGTGACTTCACCAAGCCCGACGGCACCGTCGTGCACGGCGACCTGACCCGCTTCTTCGCCGGCGACCCGACCGCCGGACAGTTCATGTCGGGCTTCTACCCGATCATGATGTTCGCGCTGCCCGCCGCCGCGCTGGCCATCGCCCACGCCGCCAAGCCGCACCGCCGCAAGGCCGTCACCGGCATGATGGTCTCGCTGGCCCTGACCTCCTTCGTCACCGGTGTCACCGAGCCGATCGAGTTCGCCTTCGTCTTCATCGCCCCGGTCCTGTACGTCATCCACGCGCTGCTCACCGCCGTCTCGATGACCGTCACCTGGGCGCTCGGCGTGCACGACGGCTTCACCTTCTCCGGCGGCCTGATCGACTACGCGCTGGCCTGGAACAAGGCCACCGACCCGTGGATGATCATCCCGCTCGGCCTGGCCTTCGCCGCGGTCTACTACTTCCTCTTCCGCTTCGCGATCGCCAAGTTCGACCTCAAGACCCCCGGTCGCGAGGACGACGACGAGATCGAGGACGTCACCAAGGCCTGACGCCCGCGTCACCGCCCCGCCCCGAAGGCCCCGCCCCGCCGCTGCTCCCCCAGCGGCGGGGCGGGGCCTTCGGCGTGCCCGGGCACCCCGGGCCGACGGAAACGGCGGTTGACGAACCGACGGACGCCCTGGTCAACTGAAGCGGTGAACGCCTCGTGCCCGCTGGTCACCCGCAGCCACATCGACTTCGGTCGCGTGTGGTCCGCGGCGTGTCGCGGCTGAGCTGACCGTTCCCCCGCCGCCGCCCGGCTGACGTCCCGCCCGGCGCCGGACCTTCCCCCCGCCCGCACGGGCTCCGCCCGCGGGCCGCCACCGCGCTCCGGCGTGCCCCCGCGCTCCCGTGCTCCCCGCACGGCCGCGCCGGCGCCCGCACGCGTCCGCACGAGGAAGTCAGGCTCACCATGCCCCGCCAGTTGCACCTGTCCGCCGCCCTCGACAGCCCCGGCCGCTTCGACGCCGGGCACTACGCCTACCTCGCCCGCCTCGCCGAGCGGGCCACCCTGGACTTCGTCACCCTCGACGACTCCTTCGCCGCCGCGCCGAGCCGCCCCGACGCGCTCGCCGCCCTCGCCCGGATCGCCCCGCTGACCGACCGGGTCGGACTGGTGCCGACCGTCACCACCACCCACACCGAGCCCTTCCACACCTCGATCTCGGTCAACACCCTGGACTGGGCGAGCGAGGGCCGGGCCGGCTGGCTGGTCGGCGTCTCCACGACCGAGGCCGAGGCCCGGGCCTTCGGCCGCCGCCCGGTCGGCGCCGAGGACGAGCTGTGGGCCGAGGCCGCCGACGCCGTCGAGGTGGCCGCCCGGCTCTGGGACAGCTGGGAGGACGACGCGGAGATCCGCGACACCGCGACCGGGCGGTTCATCGACCGCGACAAACTGCACTACATCGACTTCGAGGGCCCGCACTTCTCGGTCCGCGGCCCGTCCATCACCCCGCGCCCGCCGCAGGGCCGCCCGGTGGTCGCGGTGCCGGTCGCCGCCGCCGACCTCGCGCCGGACGCCTCCCCGGGCGGGCGGGCCCGGACCGCCGCCGCGATCCGGCACGCCGATGTCGTGCTGCTCGACGCCCCCGACCGCGCCACCAGGCTGACCGCCGCCACCGAACTGCGGCTGCGCGCCGGGGAGGGCCTGCGCATCCTCGCCCGGCTCGACACCGCCCTGTCCGCGCTGCCCGACCGGGCCGCCGACGAGCGGCTGCTCGCCGAACTCACCGCGACCGGCACCGGCGTGGACGGCTTCCACCTCTCCCCCGCCGACCCGCCGCGCGACCTGGCGGCGCTGGCCGACCGGATCGCCCCCGCCCTGCGCGCCGCGGGCCTGCTGCGCGCCGAGTACACCGGCCGCACCCTGCGCGACCACCTCGGCCTGGCCCGCCCGGCCAGCCGCTACGCCGCCCGCCCCGCCGGCGCCCCCGCCGCTTCCCCCGCCCTCGCCGAGGTGACCCGATGACGGACCGACCGCTCAAGCAGATCCACCTGGCCGCGCACTTCCCCGGCGTCAACAACACCACGGTGTGGAGCGACCCGGCCTCCGGCAGCCACATCGAGTTCTCCTCGTTCCGCCACCTCGCGCAGACCGCCGAACGCGGGAAGTTCGACTTCTTCTTCCTCGCCGAGGGCCTGCGGCTGCGCGAGACCAAGGGCCTCATCCACGACCTCGACGTGGTCGGCCGCCCCGAGTCGATCACCGTACTGAACGCGCTCGCCGCCGTCACCGAACGGCTCGGCCTGGCCGCCACCGTCAACGCGACCTTCAACGAGCCGTACGAACTGGCCCGCCGCTTCGCCTCGCTGGACCACCTCTCCGGCGGCCGCGCGGCCTGGAACGTGGTCACCTCCTCGGACGCCTTCACCGGGGAGAACTTCCGCCGCGGCGGCTACCTGGACCGCGCCGACCGCTACACCCGCGCCGCCGAATTCGTCCAGCTGGCACGGGAGTTCTGGGACGCCGGGGACGAACCCGCCCGGCACCGCGGCCCGCAGTTCGAGGTCGAGGGCAGACTCTCGCTGCCGCGGCCGCCGCAGGGCCACCCGGTGGTGATCCAGGCCGGGGACTCCGACGAGGGGCGCGAGTTCGCCGCCGCCACCGCCGACGTGGTCTTCTCCCGGCACTCCACCCTCGCCGACGGCCAGGCCTTCCACACCGACGTCAAACGCCGGCTCGCCGCGTACGGGCGCAAGCCGGACGAGCTGAAGATCATGCCCGGGGCCACCTTCGTCCTCGGCGACACCGACGCCGAGGCCGCCGAACGGGCCCACGGGATCCGCCGGGCCCAGGTCGGCCCGCAGACCACGATCGCCTTCCTGGAGCAGGTCTGGGGCGTCGACCTGTCCGACCACGACCCCGACGGACCGCTGCCGACCGTCGACCCCGACCCGGACAGCGGCCTGGTCCAGGGGCGGGTCCGGCACGCCGACCCGGTGGCCCTCGCCGAACGGTGGCGGGCGGTGGCCGCGGAGAAGAAGCTGACCAGCCGCGAGCTGGTGATCGAGCTGACCGGCCGGCAGTCCTTCATCGGCTCGCCCGCCACCGTCGCCGCGCAGATCGACCACTTCGTGCAGAACGACGCGGCCGACGGCTTCATCCTCGTCCCGCACCTCACCCCTGGCGGGCTGGACGAGTTCGTCGACCGGGTCGTACCGCTGCTCCAGGAGCGCGGGGTGTTCCGCACCGACTACACCGGCCCCACCCTGCGGGACCACCTCGGACTGCCGGCGCCCGGGCGGCGCTGACGATCCGTCGCCCGGCACCCGGGGGCCACCCGGCCGGCCTCCCACAGCCGGGTGACCCACCGGGCCGCCGCGACCGACGCCGGTGACACGGCCGTGCGCGGCCCGCCCGGGCCTCCCGGGCCTCCCGGACGGGCCGCGCACGGCGGGCGGTCAGCTGGTGCGGCGGCGGCGGGCCAGGAAGAAGGCCCCCGCGCCGGCGCCCACCAGCAGCGCTCCGGCGCCCGCGATCAGGCCGGTCCGGTCGCTGTCGGCGCCGGTGGAGGCCAGGTGGCCGCCCACCGGCCGGTCACCGGCCGCCGGGGCGTCGCCCGCGGGCGCGGCGGGCGCCGAAGCGGCCGGGGCGGCCGGTGCCCTGGTGACGTCGCCGGCCTGCTGGGCGGCGGGCGCGTCGCCGCCCGGCTGCGGCTTCGAGCCGTTCGAGCCGTTGGACGGGGCCGGGGCCGGGGTCCCGGTGCTCTCCGGGGTGCCGGTCGGGGCGGGCGTGGTGGTGGGCTTCGGTTCCGGGGCGACGACCCGGACGGTGGCGCCGGGCGAGCACATGGTGGTGCCGCGGAAGGGCATGCCGTCGCCCTCGTTGACGAACACGCAGGGGTTCAGCTCGGTCGCGCCCGGCGGCATGTCGGCCGGGTAGCTGACCCGGACCCGCTTGGTCTGCGAACTCCCGGGGGCCACCGAGGAGTTGCGGCCGTCCAGGTAGAAGCCCGCCGGAGGCTCGGCCTCGGTGGTGACCGGCGCCAGGACGGTCCAGGTGCCGTCGGCGCCACGGACCTCGACCCTGGCGTGCCGGTCGGTGAACAGCACGTTGCCGAGGTTGGTGTAGGCGGACGGCGTCGGGTTCCTGAGCACCGCGTCGAACTCGATGGGCGCCCCGCCCGCGACGGCGGTGGCCGGGACCCCGGACACCCCGTTGGTGATCCCCTCCACGTTGATCACGTGGGTGTCGTTGAGCGGCGGCTCGACCGGGGAGTCCTGCCACCAGCCCTTGACCGCGGTGCGGAAGGCGAGGTTCGGGCCGGTGCCGCCGTTGGTGGCCCCGTCGTGCGGCTTGCCCATCGGAACACCGAGGCGGAGCCTGACGTCGGCGCCGCCCGCCGGGACCGTCACCTTGCCGGTGCCGCCCGCGTTGACCATCCGGTTCCCTTCGGAGCGCGCCTTCAGGTCCACCGGCAGCCAGCCACCGGTCATGTCGCTGAAGTAGTCGAGGCTCAGGGCGTCCGGCGGCGTCCCGAGGTCGCTCTCGATCTCGAAGTCCAGCACGACGGACGTGCCCTGGTCCCCCGGGTTGCCGATGTGCTCGGTGAACTCGACCGGCCCGCCCGCGAAGCCGACCACCGCCGGGGCGTGCACGGTCAGGCTGAGCGGCCCGGCGGTGGCGAACGCCGGGGTCGCGGTCACGGCGCCGCCGGCGACCAGCGCGGCGGTCAGCGCGACCGCCGGAACGAGCCGGCGGGCCCGGTTCAGGGCACGGTTGGTCTTGCGCATGGGAATCCCCCTGGATTTCCGCTCCGGACCGACACGGCCGGATCCGGGCAGCACGAAGCAAGCCTGGTGAGTGGTGTGATCGCGGCCGCGCCCGACGGGCCGACCGTTCCGGCGGCGTTTCCCGCCGCTCACCTACTAGGACGTACGGGGGGCGGCGAGGTTGCGGGTCGTCCCGGAACTTTTTCCCGGGAATTCCGCGGAACCCCGCGCAACCCCCGCCAAGCTGCTCAGACCTCGTACACCGCACCGGCCCGGGCGACCTCGACCGGCCCCGGGTAGGCGGCCGCGGCGTCCCGCCGGTTGTGCTCGGCGTCGGTCCACGGGGGGATGTGGGTGAGGACGAGCCGGCGGGCGCCGGCCGCGGCGGCGTGCTCGCCCGCCTCGCGGCCGTTGAGGTGGACGGCCCGATAGGTGTCGCGCCCGTCGATGTACGCCGCCTCGCAGAGGAAGAGATCGGTGTCGCGGGCGAGTTCGACGAGTTCGGCGCTCTCGCCGGTGTCCCCGCTGTAGACCAGCGAGCGGCCGTCGTGCTCCAGCCGGAAGGCGAAGGCGTCGACGGGGTGGTTGACCTGGGCGACGCCGATCCGGAACGGGCCGAGCTCGAAGCTGCCGGGGGTGAGCGTGCGGAACTCGAACACCTCCTTCATCCCGGGGTTCTCCGGCATGTCGTAGGCGCGGGCGAGCCGCTCGGCGGTGCCGGCCGGACCGTACACGGGCAGCAGTTCCGGGCAGCCCTCGGCGCGGTAGTTGCGGGCCACCCAGTAGGCGCACAGGTCGACGCAGTGGTCGGCGTGCAGGTGGCTGAGCAGGACGGCGTCGACGTCGTAGAGGCCGGTGTACTTCTGGAGGGCGCCGAGGGCTCCGTTGCCGAGGTCGAGCACGACGCGGTAGCCCTCGGCCTCGACCAGGTAGCTGGAGCAGGGCGAGTCGGGGGCCGGGAAGCTCCCCGAACACCCCACCACGGTCAGTTTCATCCGAGCCCCTCCGCCCCGACACATCCTGGCTGCTGCTGGAAAACGGCATCGCCGTCCTCCACCGGACAGCGTGGAAAACGGCATGGAAAACGGCAGGCCGGGCGCGGCGAACCGGCCGGTAGCACTGCGTTGGTGTGTCGAGGGTAAGGGCGGAGCGGCACTTTGCCCCCGTCCCCGTGCCGGGCTGTGGGCGGAATCACCAGAACGCCGGGAGCGGGAGCGGGGGTGGTTGACGGGCCGGGGATCAGCGGCGCCGGGGCCGGTTGCGGGCCCAGGTACGGATGGTGAACGGGTACCACCGCGGGCGGCCGCTGCCGTCGATCACGTCCGGATCGGGCAGCAGCCGGTGCCGGCGGTAACTGCGGACGGTCGCGGGCCGGACGTTGATGTGGCGGGCGATCTCGGCGCAGGACCACAGCTCGGGGCCACGGGTCACGGGGGCACCTCCGGGGGACGGGGGCGGACGTTCGTGACGCAGCCTTGCCGGACCGGCCGGGACTCCGGGCGCAGAACGGGCATTGTGGCAGTTCCGTGACGAACCGGGAGCAATGCGCGGACAAATGCCCGACTGTCACGGCCGGCACGGTAGTGGCGGTCACCCCGGCCCGGTACGGTTCGCCGCATGAACGGCATGACCGCTACCTGGCTCGTCCTGTCGCTGCTGGGCGTCGCGCTGCTGGCCGCCGCCGCGGCGGCGCTGGTGCGGCGCACCCGCCCGGCCCCGCGCCCGGCCGGGCCGACCGGCCCGAAGCCGCGGCCGGGGGCCGGCCCCGAGCCGCAGGAGATCTGGTGGGCGCAGGTGCCGTTCGAGGACGGGCCCGGGTCCAAGGACCGCCCGTGCCTGGTGCTGCGGGTGCGCGGCCGGACCGCCACCGTCGCCAAGATCACCAGCAAGCACCACGCGGAACGCCCGGGCGTACTGCCGCTGCCGCCCGGGACGGTGGGTGACCGGGAGGGCCGGGCCAGCTGGCTGGAGACCGACGAGCTGCGCGAGGTACCGCTGTCGGCCTTCCGCCGCCGGGCCGGCGCGGTGGACCGGCAGGTCTGGGCCCGGGCGCAGCGGGCGCTGCCGCGCGGTTAGCGGCCTGCCCCCGGATTCCGCGGGCCCGGCGAGGATCCACGGGACGGGCCCTGCGCCCTACGCCCAGAGCTGGCCCTGCAGCGCCTCGACCGCGGCCTCGGTGGACTCGGCGGTGTAGATGCCGGTGGACAGGTACTTCCAGCCGCCGTCGGCGACCACGAAGACGATGTCCGCGCGCTCCCCCGCGGCCGCCGCCTTGCGCCCGACACCGATCGCCGCGTGCAGGATGGCGCCGGTCGAGACGCCCGCGAAGATGCCCTCCTGCTGGAGGAGTTCGCGGGTGCGGCGGACGGCGTCCGCGGAGCCGACCGAGAAGCGGGTGGTGAGCACCTCGGCGTCGTACAGCTCGGGGACGAAGCCCTCGTCGAGGTTGCGCAGCCCGTACACCACGTCGTCGTAGCGCGGTTCGGCGGCGACGATCCTCACGCCGGGGACCTTCTCGCGCAGGTAGCGGCCGACGCCCATCAGGGTGCCGGTGGTGCCGAGGCCCGCCACGAAGTGGGTGACGGTGGGCAGGTCGGCGAGGATCTCGGGGCCGGTGCCGGTGTAGTGGGCGCCCGCGTTGTCGGGGTTGCCGTACTGGTAGAGCATCACCCAGTCGGGGTGCTCGGCGGCGATCTCCTTGGCCATCCGTACGGCGGTGTTGGAGCCGCCGGCCGCCGGGGAGGGGATGATCTCGGCGCCCCACATGCGGAGCAGTTCGCGCCGCTCCTCGCTGGTGTTCTCCGGCATCACGCAGACCATCCGGTAGCCCTTGAGCTTGGCGGCCATGGCCAGCGAGATGCCGGTGTTGCCGCTGGTGGGCTCCAGGACGGTGCAGCCGGGGGTGAGCCGGCCGTCGGCCTCGGCGCGCTCGATCATGTGCAGGGCCGGGCGGTCCTTGATCGAGCCGGTCGGGTTGCGGTCCTCCAGCTTGGCCCAGAGGCTCACCAGGCCGTCGGCGTTGCCGGGGACGGCGGCGGACAGCCTCGGCAGACGGACCAGCGGGGTGTTGCCGACGGCTTCGAGCGGACTGTCGTAACGCAAGGGGGCCTCCGGCCAAGGCGGTGGGGTGGAGAGGGCGGTTCCCCCGCCGTGCGGGCGGGGGAACCGGGAGGTCAGCGGGCGCCGCCGGCCACGGCGGGCAGGATGGTGACGCTGTCGCCGTCGGCGAGGGCGGTGGAGATGCCCTCCAGGAAGCGGACGTCCTCGTCGTTCAGGTAGACGTTGACGAAGCGGCGCAGCTCGCCGCCCTCGACCAGGCGGGCGGCGATGCCCGGGTGGCGGGCGTCGAGGTCGGTGAAGAGTTCCCCGAGGTTGCTGCCGTTGCCCTCGACGGCCTTGGCGCCTTCGGTGTAGGTGCGGAGGATGGTCGGGATGCGGACCTCGATGGCCATGAGTGCGCTCCTGGGCGAGTCGTGGAGTGAGTGGGCCGCGGCGGAGGCGGCGGGGCGGTCGCCCCGGGCTCGGCGTCGCCGGGGGCGGCGGGCCCGGGTGAGGTGGTGAAGCGGCTCTCAGCGCGAGCGCGCGGGCGTGCCGGGACAGATCGCACCGGCGTGCCGGCACAGGTCGATGTGCAGGCGCGCCACGAGGCGGATGCCCGGGGCCTGAGTGCTCACATCGACGGAACGCATGGGCTCATCGTATAGATTCCCGGGCCCGCTCCGACATGGCTGTCTCGGGATCCGGATGTTCCCGTTCTCAGGGCTGAGACGACAGCGGCCCGCCGCCCCTTCGGGAGGGGTCGGCGGGCCGCGTCCGCGGGGGTGCCGGTCAGACCGGGTAGGCCTCGACGACCTGCACGTCTTCCTCTGTGATCTCGCCGTCCACGATGCGGAACGAGCGGAACTGGTACGGGTCGTCCTCGCCCTCGGCGGTGGAGACCAGGACGTAGTGGGCGAACGGCTCGGAGGCGTAGCTCACGTCGGTGCGCGAGGGGTAGGCCTCGGTGGCGGTGTGCGAGTGGTAGACGATCACCGGCTCCTCGTCCCGGTCGTCCATCTCGCGGTAGAGCTTGAGCAGGTCGCCCGAGTCGAACTCGTAGAAGGTGGGCGAGCGGGCGGCGTTGAGCATCGGGACGAACCGCTCGGGCCGGCCGCTGCCGGCCGGTCCGGCGACCACGCCGCAGGCCTCGTCCGGGTGGTCGGCGCGGGCGTGGGCCACGATCCGGTCGCGGAGTTCTCGGGTGATGGTCAGCATGCGGGCCAGGATAGCCACGCCCCGGCGGCTGTCCGCCGGGGCGTCCGAGGCGCGGTCGGTGGGTGTCCACGTCCGGGTGGTGGGTGTCCACATCCGGGCGGTGGGTGTCCGCTTCCGGTCGGTGGCGCCGGGGCCGGGCCGTGGCGTCCGGGCCCGGTCAGCGGGCGTCCAGACTCCCGTCGCCGGCGGGCAGGTTGCCGTCGTCGGCGGGCTGCCGGTCCGCGGCGGCGTCGTGGAGGGCCCGCGGATCGCGGCGCTTGAGCACCTGGTAGCCGACCACCAGCAGCACGGCCCAGCAGGGGAAGACGAACAGCGAGATCCGGTTGTCCCGGTCCAGGCCGATCAGCACCACGACCAGGGCGAGGAAGGCGAGCGCGGCCCAGCTGACCCAGGCGCCGCCGGGTGCCTTGAAGGTGGGCGCCGGCAGGTGGCCGGCCCGCCAGGCCCGGCGGTAGCGGATCTGGGAGATCAGGATCATCGCCCAGGTCCACAGGCCGCAGACCGTGGCGACCGAGGTGATGTACTCGAACGCCCGCGCCGGGACGACGCCGTTGAGCACCACGCCGATCCCCATCAGCAGACAGGAGACGGTGATCGCGAAGGCCGGGGTGCGGCGGGAGTTGAGCCTGGTGAGCCGTCCCGGGGCCTGGCCGCGCAGCGCGAGGTCGCGCAGCATGCGGCCGGTGGAGTACATCCCGGAGTTGCAGGAGGAGAGCGCGGCGGTGAGCACCACGAAGTTGATGATGCCGGCCGCCGCCGGGATGCCGATCTTGCCGAAGGCGGCGACGAACGGGCTGACTCCGGGCCGGAACTCGGTCCACGGCACGAGCGAGAGGATGACCACCAGCGCGCCGATGTAGAACAGCATGATCCGCCAGGGCAGGGTGTTGATGGCCCGCGGCAGGGTCTTCTCGGGGTTCTCGCTCTCGCCCGCGGTGACGCCGACGAGTTCGACGCCCAGGTAGGCGAACATGACGATCTGAAGGGTCATCACGGTGGAGCCGATGCCCTGGGGGAAGAAGCCGCCGTCCTGCCAGAGGTGGCCGAGCGACGCGGTGTCACCGGCCTTGCTGAAGCCGAGGGTCAGCACCCCGACGCCGATCAGGATCATGCCGATGATGGCGGTGACCTTGACCATGGAGAACCAGAACTCGATCTCGCCGAACAGCTTCACCGAGATCAGGTTGGCCGCGTAGAGCAGGACCAGGAAGGTCAGCGCACTGACCCACTGCGGTATGTCGGGCGCCCAGAACCGCACGTAGACGGCGGCGGCGGTGGTCTCCGCCATGCCGGTGACGACCCAGAACAGCCAGTACGTCCAGCCGGTCACGTAGCCGGCGAAGGGGCCGAGGAACTCCCGGGCGTACTCGGCGAAGCTGCCGGAGACCGGTCGGTAGGTGAGCAGTTCGCCGAGCGCCCGCATGATCACGAAGATCACCAGGCCGGCGACGGCGTAGGAGAGGATCAGGCTCGGGCCGGAGCGGGAGATCGCGGTGCCGGCGCCGAGGAACAGGCCGGTGCCGATCGCTCCGCCGATCGCGATCATCTGGATCTGGCGGCTGCCGAGCCCGCGCTCGTAGCCTTCGCCGTCCGCCGTGCTGTCGACCCTTTCGTCGTACAACTTCTCGGCCACTGTGCACCGTCCTGGTCGGTCTCGGGGGTGGAGAAGTCGTACCACGCGAAGTTCGGACAGCGGTGTCCATCTGAGCGTTATTTGAGCATGACCTGGTATGGTTTGCCCGATTTTCATAAGAAATGCCCCGGCCAATCGTCCACATTCTGGACGAAACGGCCGGGGCTTGCCCGGAATCGGGCAGGATCACTCCCCCGAGGGGCGGGTCCGCTCGGACTCAGTCCGCCATGGCCTCCAGCAGCGACTCCTGAAGGGCTCCCAGCCACAGGTACGCCATCACCAGCGGCTTGCGCTCGTCGCCGTCCGGCAGCTCGTAGAGGCCGTCCTCGTCGTCCTCGGTGACCTCCAGCCGGACGCCGACGGCCAGCCGCAGGTCGTTCAGCGCGCCCAGCCATCGCTGACAGTCGGGCACCGCCAGCTTGAGCACCCCGCCGTCGCCGAGGCCGTCCAGCGCCCGGACCACGAACAGCGCGTCGTCCCGCTTGCGGGCCCGCAGGTCCAGCTCGGTGAAGCGGCGGAACTCGCCGGACGCGACCCTGGCCTCCTCGTCCTCCGGCTTCCCCGGGTCGCCGTAGGCGTCCGGGAAGAGCCGCGCCAGCGCCGGGTCGGCGGGAGCCTCGGTCGGGCCCTCGGCGAACAGCGCGGCCAAGGGGTCGTCACCCTCCCCGCCCGGGCCTGGGCCGATCAGCTCCAGCAACTGCACTTCCAGCGAGCGCAGGATGGAGGCCTCCCACTCGTCCAGCGCGATCGCCGCGCCGCCACCGCCGGCACTCTCGAACAACCCAGCCATCTGTATCGGTCAGCCCGTCTTCGTCGTCTTCGGTCGTACGGCCGGCGGTCCGGCACCCGTCGGGCCGGCCCCGGCCGCCTGTGCGCCGGTCGCGCCGACGCCCGTACCGCCGGCGCCGGTCGGTCCGGCGTCAGTCGTGCTGCAGCGTCGCCCAGAGGCCGTAGCCGTGCATCGCCTGGACGTCGCGCTCCATCTCCTCGCGGGAGCCGCTGGAGACCACCGCCCGACCCTTGGTGTGGACGTCCATCATCAGCTTCCGGGCCTTGTCCTTCGGATAGCCGAAGTAGGCCTGGAAGACGTACTGGACGTAGCTCATCAGATTGACCGGGTCGTTGTGCACGATGGTCACCCAGGGCGTGTCCGGCTCGGTCACCGGCACCCCCTCGACCTCCGGGCGCTCGATCTCCACGGGCGCGACGCTCAAGCCGGGTCCTCCTCGCTGCACAGTCGTCCGTAACCCCTCATGCCCCATGCTGCCATCCGGGGGACACCCCGGCGATTCCGGCCCGGCACGCTCGCCGAGAAATCGTCACTCTGACGCTAAGTGGTAGTAGCATCATCCGTATGGACGCCACTTCCGTGCGCGCGGCCGGCTCGACCGCGCTGCTCACCGACCGCTATGAGCTCACCATGCTGCAGGCCGCCCTGCGCAGCGGGGCCGCGCACCGCCGCTCCGTCTTCGAGGTCTTCACCCGCCGCCTGCCGAGCGGCCGCCGATACGGCGTCATGGCCGGCACCGGTCGGGTCCTGGACGCCGTCGAGAACTTCCGCTTCACCACCCCCCAGCTGGACTGGCTCGCCGACCAGGACGTGGTCGACGAGACCACCCTGCGCTTCCTCGCCGACTACCGCTTCCGCGGCGACATCCACGGCTACCCCGAGGGCGAGGTCTACTTCCCCGGCTCGCCGCTGCTCACCGTCGAGGGCAGCTTCGCCGAGGCCGTGATCCTGGAGACGGTGATCCTCTCGATCCTCAACCACGACTCGGCCATCGCCGCCGCCGCCTCCCGGATGACCGCCGCCGCCGGCGGCCGCCCGGTGATCGAGATGGGCGCCCGCCGCGCCCACGAGCAGTCCGCCGTCGCCGCCGCCCGAGCGGCCTACGTGGCCGGCTTCGCCGCCACCTCCGACCTGGAGGCCGGCTTCACCCACGGCATCCCGACCACCGGCACCGCCGCCCACGCCTTCACCCTGGTGCACGACAGCGAACGGGACGCCTTCACGGCGCAGATCGCCTCCATGGGCAAGGGCACCACGCTGCTGGTCGACACCTTCGACCTGCGCGAGGCCGTGCGCACCGCCGTCGAGGTGGCCGGCCCCGAACTGGGCGCCGTCCGGATCGACTCCGGCGACCTCACCCTGCTGGCCCACCGGGTCCGCCGCCAGCTGGACGAGCTCGGCGCCGACCGGACCAGGATCATCGTCACCTCGGACCTCGACGAGTACGCGATCGCCGCCCTGGCCGCCGCACCGGTGGACGGCTACGGCGTCGGCACCAGCCTGGTCACCGGCAGCGGCCACCCGACCTGCGCGATGGTCTACAAGCTGGTCGCCCGCGCCGGGACCGAGGGCGGGCCGATGGTGCCGGTCGCCAAGCGCGCGGCCGGCGGCAAGACCAGCGTCGGCGGCCGCAAGTGGGCGGCCCGCCGGCCCGACGCCGACGGCGTCGCCGAGGCCGAGGTGGTCGGCACCGGGCCCGTCCCGGACGGGCTGCGCCCGCACCTGGTGCAGGTGCCGCTGGTGCTGGACGGCGAGACCGTCGGCCGGGAGCCGCTGAGCGCCGCCCGCGAACGGCACGTGCGCGCCCGCGCCGCCCTGCCGCTGTCGGCCACCCAACTGTCCAAGGGCGACCCGGTGCTGCCGACCGAACTGGTCCTGCCCGCCGGGCCGGCCCACTGACCGGAGCCCGGGGCCGGGACCGGCCCACCGGACCGGCCCCGGGGACTTCCGCCCCCGCGCGCCACTCCCTACAGTCAACCGTAGAGTTCCCCGAGTTCCCCCGGAGCTCCCCGAGTACCCCCCGCGCCCGCCGCGGCCGGGCCGCGTACTCCCGAGGGCTCCCCCCACCGGGGCGCCGCCTCCCGCGGGCCCCCGAGATCCGAGGATGCGAGCCATGCACCGGGCACTGATCGTCGTCGACGTGCAGAACGACTTCTGCGAGGGCGGCAGCCTGGCCGTCGCCGGCGGCGCCGAGGTGGCCGCCGCTATCACCGACCTGATCGCCGAGTCCTCCCCCGGCTACCACCACATCCTCGCCACCCGCGACCACCACATCGACCCGGGCGACCACTTCTCCGCCGAGCCGGACTACGTCGACAGCTGGCCGCCGCACTGCGTGGCCGGCACCGAGGGCGTGGGCTTCCACCCCAACTTCGCACCCGCCGTCATCTCCGGCGCGGTCGAGGCGGTCTTCGACAAGGGCGCCCACTCGGCGGCGTACAGCGGCTTCGAGGGGCTGGACGAGAACAACCGCGGTCCGGTGGAGTGGCTGCGCGAGCGGCAGGTCGACCAGATCGACGTGGTCGGCATCGCCACCGACCACTGCGTCCGGGCGACCGCGCTGGACGCGGCCCGGGCGGGCTTCACCACCCGGGTACTGCTGGACCTCACCGCCGGGGTCGCCGCGGAGACCACCGCCGCCGCGCTGGCGGAGCTGCGGGCGGCCGGGGTCGAGCTGGTCGGCACACCGCTGGTCCGTCCGTAGCGGCTCCCGGGGCCGCGCCCGGGGGTGCTCGCGGGGGGGCGTGTTCACGGGGGATGTGTTCGCGGGGGCACGGTCGCGAGGTCGTGCTCGCCGGGTCGTGCCCGCGAGGTCGTGCCCGCGGGGGCGTTCCCGCGGGGCCGCTCAGACCACCAGCAGCTCCACCACGTCCGTCCCGCCGGCCCGGTACGCCTCGCGCAGTTCGCCGCCGACCACGTCCGGGTCGGCAGCCAGCCGGGCCCCGCAGACGTACACCACGCGGACGCCCAGGTACTCCATCCGGTGCTGGCCGCCGCGCACCCAGGCGGCCTCGCCCTCGCTCACGCAGCGCAGCTCCGAGTCCACCTCCACCGCGACGCCCCGCTCCGGCCAGTAGAAGTCCGGGACGGCGATGTACGTACCGCCGCGCATCCGCAGCTCGGGGGCGCTCAGCGGCGCCGGCAGCAACCACTCGTCCACCAGGCTCCCCAGCCGCTCCAACACCACATCCCGCTCGGTGGCGAGCAGTTCATCCAGCGCGGCACGCACCCGTGGCTCGCAGGTCAACCCGCAGTCGGTCAGCTCGGCCACCAACTCCCGCACCGTGCAGTGGTTCCCGGGCAGAGCGAGGGCCTCCCTCAGCACCTCGCGCACCGGAGCCGGGCCGCCCGACGGCTCCGCCGTCCACTCGACCAGCGCGTCGGCCACCGCCCGGGCCACCGGCGCACAGGCCAGCCCGTGCACCGAGCGGGCCACCAACTCCCGTTCGGTGCGCCGGATCCGGACCTCACCGACGTCCTTCAGCCGGCGCTGCCGGGGCACCAGGACGTCCACCCCCGTCACCGCCGGCAGCCGGGGCACGACGGTGAAGCCGTACAGCGCCAACGCGGCCGTGCCGGTGATCACCGCACCCTCCCGGCGACCCTCCTCGCGACCGTTCTGCGCGGCGTACAGCAGCGCGGCCCACATCCGCTGCTCGGGGGTGGGCTCGGCGGCCTGCAGCAGGTAGACCCTGGGCAGCATCCGCTGCCAGGGTCCGCCCCGGCGGCAGTGCTCGGTGATGATCCGGGCCGGCACGCCCCGGGCGCGCAACTGGCTCGCGGTGACGACGTTCTGCTGACGCTTCGCCAGCTCCTCCAGGGACGGCGGCGGAGTCGGAATCCGGTAGCTCATGCCGACACCATCCCCAACCCCCCGGACCCGCGACCGGGACCCTGACGCACTGTTACCCAACCGTCGCGAAACCGGGATCAGCCCGCACTAAAGTCCTCATACCCTCACTCATTTGGAGTAATTGACGCTCATCAGGTTGTCATATGTGATCGAAAACGATCGTCGACCTGGTCGCCTGACCCAGAGTGATCAAAGGCATACGGCGAGGGATGCCCAAGGCGTCAATCCCGCCCCGGGGATTGCCTAGGCTTACGTCATGTCACGTGACGAGACCGCCGGCCTCCGCGCGGCCCAGCTCCGCCTCGGCCGCCTGCCCGGATACGTCCGCCGCCCGGACCCCGCCCGCCGCAGCGGCGAAAAGGGCCATACGTACAAGAAGGGCTGGGAGGTCCGCTTCACCGCCCGCAGTGAGGCCGAGATAGCAGAGATCCGCGACCTCGTGGTCGCCGCCGGGTTCGCCCCGGCCAGGCCCTTCTTCAAGGGCCATCAGCTCATCCAGCCCGTCTACGGCATGGCCGCCGTGCAGGCCTACCTGGCCGCTAGACAGGCTGCCGAGGAACACGCCGCCCGGGCCGCGCTCGGCCGCCGACGACGGGCCCCGGGGCAGCCCGCCGGGGAGCACGCCCCCGGAGCCGTCACGGGCGGCGGGCACACCCCGGGGACGCACGCCCCGGGGACGCACGGCTCCGGGGCGCTCTCCGCCGGTCCGCACGGCTCCGGGACGCACGGCTCCGGGACGCACGCCGCAGGCACCGCGCACCGGCGCGAGCGCGAGGAGGCCGCCGCCGGAGCAGCCGCGGCGGCTGAGGCCGCGGCCGCGGCGGTGGCACAGGCGGCCCGGCGGCGGGCCGTCGAAGCCTTCCCGACCCAGGTCGAGCGGGACACCGCCGTCGACCGGATCACCCCCACGGAGGCCCGTACGACCTCCTGACCGGCGGCCGCTCCGCCCGCCCTCCCGCCCCGGCCGGTCCCGTTCAGGCCGGTCCCGTTCAGGCCGCCGGGGCGCGGTCGATGTGCCCGGCCCACCGCATCGGCCGTCCACCGCATCCGCAGCGCGCCCACTCCGCGCACGCCGTCAACGCCACGCGCACGACCGTCACCGTGATGACGACCGTGTCCCCGTCCGTGGTGATCTCCGCGACGATCGTGAGTGCGGTTGTGCGGGTGGTTGTGCGGGCGCAGGTTCGCGCCCTGAGCGTGGACGCCAGCCTCCTCAGGCCCTACGGTGTCACATCAACTGCCTTGCAGCCACAGCCGTCCTACGCGCTCTGACCAGCTGCGACACGCTCGCACCTACGAGTCCCCCGCCACTGCGCAGTACTGCCCCGCCGGCCCTCGCCGGCCACCTTCCCGGCCGTCCCGCCGCCGCGCCGCACCCGGTCGCCACCGGAACCGGCCTGGCGGCGGCGGGTTCCGGGCATTCCATCGGATTGGTCACCCAGCGCACCGAGGGCCTACCGTAGAGTGAGCACAGATGATCGACCGTCAGAAATCCATCTCCCTTTCCGAGAAGCCGAGATGACCAACCGTCACGAGAGTTCCGCCGAGTCGCCCCCGGGGCCCGGCGAGCCGGCGGACGTACCACTGGAGTTCACCGCGTTCTGCGAACTCCACCGCCCCCGGTACCTCAGCTATGCGCGCGTGTGGCTCACCGAGCACGCCGCCGCGGCCATCGCCGTCCAGCAGGCCTTCGCGGAAATCGCGGTGCACTGGCGGGAGTTGATGGGCAGCTCCAACCCGACCGCGCACGCCTGGGAGATCCTGCGCGGCACCGTCGCCGAACACACCCGCCGGGTGACCGCCGACCCGGGCCGGCACCCGGCCGAGGACGACCTGGCGATCCTGCACTACGTCGTCGGCCTCGCCGCCCCCGAGATCGCCGACGTCATCGGCACCGACGCCGCCAGCGTGGCCGGACGGCTGCGCCGCACCATGCTGCGCGAGGCCTCCGGCTGGTGACCCCGCGCCCCCGCCGCCGCCCCCGGCCCGGCCTCAGACCCGTTCGCCCGTCACGTCGAACAGATGGTGCACCGGGTCGTGGATCAGGTACCGGGCGAACGACTCGACCGTGAACCGCGCCCCGTCGCTGCGGTTCCCGGTCCGCCCCCACTGCTCGCCGGCCACCCGCTCGAAGGCCCCTGCGAGCCTCTCCGCGGCCTCCGCCAGCTCCCCGGCCACCGCCTTCGGGTCCTGCTCCCCGTAGCGCTCGGCGACGGCCGTGTCGTCCTGGTCCCAGTTCGGGAACAGCGGGTCCTCCCGGTCCAGCATCAGGCCCAGCCGGACCTCGAACAGCCGGAAGACGTCCCGGACGTGGCACGCGTACTCCAGGTCCGACCACACCCCCGCGGCGGGCCTGCGGCGCAGTCCGTCCGCCTCCCCCGCCAGCACCGTCAGCCAGCCCTCCGCATTGGCCCGGACCATCCCGGCAACGTCCTCCCGGACCACCCGCGGAGTGTCCAACCCGCAGTCGGGACAGGGGCGTTCCAACACCCAGGTCCAGTCCTTGGTGTCCGGGACGATCCCGGTGTCGGTGCTGTCGGTGGCGGCGATCGACGTGCTCTCGGCCGGCGTGCTCTCAGAAGCGCTCATGGGCCCAGCATCTCCACCACCCGACAAGCCCCACCAGTGGCAATGACGCCAGCGATCGCCGAAATGCTGCCACCCCCGGCGCACCCACCGGCGCATTCCCCCATCACGCGCCCCCATCCCCGCGCGCACTCCAGCCCGGTGCGCACCCGCACCACCGGGATCAAAGACGTGGACGAACCGGAAACCGGCCCGCCATCCTGGACGCTATGACCGCCGACACCACCAACCTCGCCGCCCTCGCCGTGAAACCCACCCTGCACGGCCCCACCATCCGGCTCGTCCCCCTCGACGAACGGCACACCGACCCGATGTGGGAACTCTGCACCGACAAGACGACCAACCGGCTCACCGGCACCCGCACCGCCTTCACCCGCGACCGGATCCACCAATGGTGCGCCACCCGCCCCGACCAGCCCGACCGCCTCGACCTCGCCGTCGAGGACCCCACCACCGGCCGCTTCCTCGGCGAAACCGCCCTCACCGACGTCGACCCCGACAACTCCTCCGCCAGCTTCCGGATCGCCCTCACCCCGGACAGCACCGGACGCGGCATCGGCACCGAGACCACCCTCCTGGTCCTGCGCCACGCCTTCGAAACCATCCGCCTCAACCGCGTCCACCTCGAAGTCTTCGAGTACAACGAACGCGCCGCCCACGCCTACCGCAAATCCGGCTTCACCCTCGAAGGCCGCTCCCGCCAGGCCCACCACTGGGACAACCGCTACTGGGACGTCCTCCAGATGGCCGCCCTACGCGACGAATGGCTCGCCACTCACTGATACGACCCCCCACCAGCCGCCCCCCGCCGCCGCCGCGCCCGCACCACGAGCGCCACGACGCCACCGACCACCAACACCAAACCCCCGGCCGCCACCCCCACCACGACCCCCACCCCGCTCCCGCTGCTCCCGCGGTCCCCCTCGGGGACCATCGGCTCCACGGAGGGCTCGTCGGTCTCCTCAGTCACCGGAGGCGGGGTGCCCTTCGCTTCCATTCGCCCGATCAGGGGATTCTCCCGAGACCCGTTGTCCACGGCCGGATTCGCTTCCAGGGCCTTCGCCGGCGTGACGAGCCCGTAGCCGTACTGGTTGTTGGGCACTACCGCCCCGTTGGCGGGCGGAGAAGCCGACTTGATCATGCGGTTGATCACCTGTCCAGCGGACAGATTGGGGTACTTGGACCGAATGAGCGCAGCGGTGGCGGCGACATAGGCGGTGGAATCCGAGGTGCCGCTTCCGGTGACATACGCCATCGAAGACTTCGCAGCCGCGTGGTAGATCCCCACCCCGGGCGCTACGAGCGTCGTCTCAGGACCTGACGTCGACCGATCCCACACAGACCCGTTGGAATCCACTGCCCCGACCGCCACCACTCCGGGGAAGGCAGCCGGGTATCCGACCCCCAGGCTTGACCCGGTGTTGCCCGCGCCGGAAACCAGCACGACATCCTTTGAAACCGCGTAGTTGACGGCCTTTCTCAGCTGCGAGTCCCAACGGTAGGACCCGGAGAGGGAGATGTTGACGACCTTCGCGCCGTGGTCCGTCGCGAATCGAATCGCCGCTGCGAGTTCGTTCTGACCCGTGTCAGAACCTTGCGAAGAACCAGGATCCGGCGAAGGACTGGAGTTGTCGGCATCTGTTGTCACCCTCACCGGAAGGATCTTCGCCTTCGGGGCCAGCCCCATCACCCCTGCCTGATCGCCGTGCCCGTGTCCTGCGATCAGGCTCGCCATCCCCGTGCCGTGACCGTCACTGTCCACTCGACCGTCCGTATTACCGCCGGAGAAGTCGGCCCCGGAAAGCACCTGTCCGGTCAAGTCCTGGTGATCCTGGTTCACGCCGGTATCGATCACTCCGACAATCACGCCGTCGCCCTGACTTACCGGCCAGACCTTCGTCTCCGCTTCGAGGGATTTCAACGCCCACTGCTGGTCTCTGGCCTGGTCGGCCGATGCCACCGGCGTGGCCGAGCCCAGCATCAGTACCCCGGCAGCCAGAGCCGCCGCACCACGCGCCAACCGGCGGCTCGTCAAACCTGGTCACCCCACTCAGTGAGGCATCCCGCAGGCCGTCGACCTGCGGGATGCGATCAGATCACCCGTCCGTTCCCGGACCGGTTCATTTCACCACGTTCGGATTCCTGGGCTTTTCCAACGCCCAGGTCTCCTCATCCTCGACGAGATAGTCCGGCCGCTTGCCGTCCTTCCCCTGGTCCTTCTTACGTCCTTGTGCTCCGCTCATCGGGACACCGGGAGACATACCGTTCGCGCTTGCGACCCCCGACTCACCCCTGAGCCGGTTTCGCGCTCCAAGTCCGGATCCGCCTTCCGTGAAAGCCTGCTTGCCTTGTACTCCACCGGGCTTCGCCGTCTCCCCGACGACCCCACCAGGCCGTGCCAGAGGTTGCCCGGCCTGCTTTCCGCCAAGCGCTCCGCGGCCTCCGGTACCGATGCCCGGATGGACCTCGCCAGCACTGCCGCTAGCCCGCCCTCCACGCTGTCCGGGCCCCTCGACAGGCGTCACCCCGGCCGAGATCTCCCTACCTCCTGGGCCGGACTTTCCCTGACCCACGATCGGCCCGACCGGGGATATGGTCGTCGGGCCCGTGGACCGAGGGACGTCCGGCCCGCTGCCGGCCCCGAACGGCCCAGTGGCAGGGCCTCCGGTGTGCACGGGATCCAGCCCCGAGGTCTGGATCCCGGCAAGTGACGGACTCGGGACACTTCCGGTCGAAGGTGCAACCGGCTTGCCGTAGACACCCGCACCGGAGCCGGGGCCGGGAGGCACCGACGGCTTTGCCGGGGCTTGCGCCGTACCGCCCTTGATGCCCGAGTCGCTCGGAGCCGGCGCGCTCCTCGCGACGGATCCGGCGGTCATCGGCGGTTGGCCGGACTTGCGCTGGGCAGGCGGGACAGTCGTCGCCCGTGTCGACGCCCCCGCCGTTCCCATCGAGGTTCCTGACACCATTGCCGCCGCCATCGCCGCTGCCCCAGTCGGGTCGTCCGTCGAACCGGCGTCGGGGGTTTCAACCCTTCCCGGCCTCTTCGGGTCGTACGGCGGCGGGGGCTTCAGGGCCGGGGTGGCGATGCGGTAGTGCATGGCGAGGGTTTGCATGATGGCGGCCGCTTCGGCCTTCTTGCGGTCGGCGAGGGGGAGGTGTTCGTCGTCGTCGCCGAAGAGGGCGTCGCCGACGGTGTCCTTGACCTTGTCCCAGTTGCCGGGTTCCTCGGGCATGTCGCGCTTGGCCTTGGCCATGGCTTCGGAGGCGGTGTGGAGGATGTTGGCCGCGTCGTTGGCGTAGGCGGCGGCGTTGTTGATGCTGGCGGCCAGGGTGAGCATGCGGGTGTGGAAGGCGTCGCTGGTGGTGCCTTCCCAGGAGGTGGCGGCTTCGGTGCTGGCTTTGGTGAGGGTCTGGCGGATCTGTTTGAGGGTGTCGGCGGCCTTGCGCCAGGGGTCTCCGGCGGCCATCACCGCGCCGGGGTCGAGGGCCTGTGCCATGGTGCGGAGCTGGGCGTGGCTGTACTTGGTGAAGTCGGTGTAGACCACGGGCGGTCGGCCTCCGTTCGGTCCGGGCGGGCGGCGGTCAGACGGTGGCGTTGCCGCGGGTGGACGGGGTGAGGTTCTGCTGGGCCGCGGCCTGGCTGCCGGCGGAGGGGTGGGCGACGGACCAGCCGTCGTCGCCGAGTTTGAGTTTCGCGGCGGCGTGCTGGTCCTGCTCCTCGTAGTTGGTGGCGGTGAGGTCGGCCTTCTGCTGGGCCTCGTTCACGGCTTCCTGGAGCTGGTTGAGGACGTCGCGCAGCGCGTCCCGCATGGTGCCGTAGCGGCCGTGGATCTCGGTGGCTTCGGCGAAGGTGCCGAAGGCGTTCTTGCCGATGCCGCTGCGGCCGTGGGTGTCGCTGCCGTCGGCGTGTTTCTGGAAGTCGGCGAGCAGCAGCCGTACTTGGCCGGCGAAGGCGCGGAGTTGTTCGACTTCGATGCGGTAGCCCTGTCCGGCTCCGCCGGTCGATCCGGTTCCGGTGGTCCCTGATCCCATTTCGGCGCCTCCCCCGTGCGTCCGTCCCTGGCGGTCGGGGCCGGGCCCCGGTGTCTCATGTCTAACACACCGGGTCCGAATCCCGCCCGGGGCTTGGTCAGTTCGCGGTCGTCCCGGTCCGTTGGGCGTCGGTGAGGGCGCGTCGGCAGAGCGAGTCGGCGTGCCGGGTGGTTTCGGGGAGGCGGTAGTGGCGGGCGAGTTGGAGGGTGGTGCGGACGGCGGTGTCGAGGCCGGTGCGGTGGCCGACGGAGACGAAGACGGGTTTCACGCCTTCCCTGGTGCGGACGGCGCGGCCGACCTCCTCGCCGGTGGCGGGGTCGGTGAGCGGGGTCCAGGAGCCGCGGGGCGCGTCGGGTTCGTGGTGGTCGAAGGTGAAGGGGGTCTTGGCGACGCCGAGGGTGCGCAGTCCGGTGAGGACGCCGAGGTGGCTGGCGAGGCCGAGGCGGCGGGGGTGGGCGAGGCCGTAGCCGTCGCAGACGACGAGGTCGGGGGTGCGGGTGAGTGCGGCCAGTGCGTCGAGGACGGCGGGGAGTTCGCGGAAGGCGAGGAGTCCGGGGACGTACGGGAAGGCGATCCGGCCGACGGCGGTGGCCTGTTCGACGACGGCGAGGGTGTCGCGGTCGAGCAGGACGGCCGCGGCGGCGACGAGGTCGTGGTCGTCGTCGTAGGCGACGTCCACGCCGGCGACGAGCGCGTCGGGGGCCGGGTCGCCGGGGCCCTTGTCGTCGTGGGCCTGGACGAGCGGGCGCAGCCGCTCCTGTTCGGCGAGTGCCTCGGCCTCGGTGGTGGGCCAGTCGGCGGGGATGGGCATGGTCGGTTCCCCCGGGTGCGGTGGTGTGCGGCGGTGCGTGGTGTCGACGGGTTTCGCCTCACCGTACCGACCGGGCCGGACGACCCCGGGGTGAGCCCGTGCGCCCCCTGTGCCCCCGCGTTCGGGGGCTAGCCTGGACGTACCCGTCTCCCCGCGGGGTAGGACCACTGGAACCCGGCACCATTCCCGCCCGTTTCCCCCGACGTGCGAAGGACCTCCGCCATGCCGCGCCCCTCCGTCGCCCAGGTCTGCCTCGGCTCGTTCACCGTCGTCGCCACCACGGTGGTGCTGCTGGCCGTTTCGGGTGCTTCGGGCGTCCTGGCGGTCGCGGTGCTGGTGGGGTTCGCGCTGGTGCTCGGCACCGTGGTGACGGTGCTTTCGATGTCCGCCGCCGCCGCGCGGGCCGCCGCCGCGCGGGCCGCCGCCGCGCGGGCCGCCGCCGCGGGGGCCGCCGCCGCGGGGGCCGCGACCGTGGAGGACGCGACCGTGGAGGACGCGACCGTGGAGGACGCGACCGTGGAGGCGGGCGGCGCGGACCCGGCGCGGGCGCCCCGCCCCGCTGCGGCCGCCACCGGGCACGCGTACGCCCGGCAGCGCTGATCGGCCGCCGGGCGCCGGTGTGTCCTGCGCCGCCGCTCAGACCTCCGTGGTGACCACCACGGTCTTCGCGGCCTTGTCGTGCAGGCATTGGCGGTAGGGCTTGTCGAAAACGCCGAAGAACCCGTCGATGATCCACCAGAGCGCGGCACAACAGAGCACGGCCGGGAGGATGAAGACGGCTGCGCGGGTCCAGGCGGCGGCCGGGGTCGGCTTGTTCCCGTCGACGAGCATGGCGACGCGGACCTTCGTCGCCTTCTTGCCGAGGGTCTGGCCGTCCCGGCTGAGCATCAGGGCGTCGTAGACGAGGTAGATGGCGCAGCCGAGCCAGAACGCCTCGGTGGAGCCGTTGCGTGTGCCGAGGTCGACGAAGGGCCCCACGATGATCACGGCGACGGCCTGCACCAGGAGGTAGTCGATCAGCCGGGCGAGGATCCGTTTGGGCCAGGTGCCGATCGGCGGCATGCCGGGGACGGGGCCGGCGCCGGGGGTGCCGTACGCGCCGGGGCCGTAGCCGTGGCCGTACCCGGGCGGCGTCCGGTCGTACGGGGGTTGGCCGTACGGGCTCTGACCGGGGGTCGGCTCGCCGTACGGGCTTCCGCCGTAGGTGCCCTGGTAGGCGCCGGGGCCGCCGGACGGCTCGTGGGGCGGCTCGTTGGACGGCTCGGGGGACGGGGTCGGGCCCGACGGCTCGCCTTCCGGCGTGCCGCCGCCCGACTGCGGGGGCTGCTTGTCGAAGGAGGGCTTGCCGCCCCCCTCCGGCTGGGGGCCTGAGGGGTCGTGGGTGCTCATGACCCCGAGTAGAACATCACACATTCTCGATGTTTGGGACATTTTGTCCGTTTTGCACTGGGCCTACCGGCCCTCAGCCGCGCACCACCCGGGTGCGGGCCGCGCGGTCCTGCCACCCCCGCCGCGCCGTCCGGTCGAACACCGGCCAGACCAGGCCGAGCAGCAGCACCGTGCCGAGTTGCCGCACCGCCCACCGGAGGAGCGAGCGGCCGAGGCTCAGTCTGGTCCGGCCGGCCGGGGCGGCGGCGTTCACCACGCGGATCCGGGCCAGCCGCTTGCCGAAGGTCTGGCCGGTGCGGGCGACCGGCAGCACCTCGTAGAGCAGGCTGACGAACAGCAGGATGCCGATCAGGACGGCGATCTTGCCCAGCACCACGTCGTCCACCAGCCAGACCTGGATCTGACGCCGGCTGAGGGCGCTGGCCATCCGGGCCTGGTCGACCTTCTGCTGGAGGTGGTCGGTCACCGAGCGGCCGAGCGGAATCCCGGCGGCGACCGCGACCACCAGCAGCACGGCGGTGTCCACCGTCCGCGCCGCCAGGCGACGGCCGAGGCCGGCCGGCACGGCGACCCGGGCGGTACGGGCCGTCCGGGCGGTACGGGTGGCGCCGGCCGCCCGGGAGGACGCGGTGGCGGCGGGGGCGGCGGCGGACGGGCGGGGCTGGACGGCGGTCTCCCGAACCGTCCGTACGGCGGGCAGCGGGGCGGCGGAGGCCGCCATGGCCCCGGCGGTCGCGGCGACCGCAGCCACCGGCTTCGGGGCGACCGCAGCCGGGGCCGGGGCCGGGGCCGGAATCGCCTTCTCGCCGACCACCGGCACCGGGCCCGAGGCCAGGACGGCCGGTACCGGCGTCTCCCGCACGGTCACCGCCGCGGCGGGAGCGCCGGCCGCGGCCAGTTCGACGGCAGCCGGAGCGCGCTCGGGCTCCGCGCACCCCTCCTCCGCATCGAGCGCCTCCGGAAGCACCCCCCAGGAGACCCAACGCGGCGCGTCGCCCGCTTCCATCAGGCCCGGCTGCGCCCGGGGATCGGCCTGCCACCCGGACTCCCCGACCACGGGCGCCGGGGCCGGCCCCGAACCCAGGGCCGTGCCCATCCCCTGGACCGCCTCGGGCACCGCACCGACGGCCACCGGCTCCTCCAGGACCCCGGGCAGCCCGGCGCCGGCGAAGCCCGACGGCGCCACCGGCGAGACCCCCGGCGAAACGCCCGACGAAACGCCCGGCCCGTCGACCGTCCGGAACACCGGCCCGCCGATCACCTCCGCCACCCGCGGCCCGAGCACGAAGGACGCCCCGCCCGAGGTCTGGTCGAAGTACACCGGCCCGGTGTCACCCCCACCCGCGGGCGGCCCGACCCGGACCTCCGCCACCGCCCCCGGCACCACCGGCTCCGGGGCCATCCGCTCCGGGGCCATCCGCTCCGGGGCCACCGGCTCCGGCGCCGCTGCCACCTCCGGGAGCCCGGCCGGCTCCGGCACCACCGGCACCACCACCGGCGCTACCGGCGGCCGCACCGGCCGCACCGCCGCACCGCCCGGGGCGGACCGCCGCGTCGCGTACCGGGGCGGCTGCAGCACCTCGCCCCCGGCGGGCGCGGGCCGACTGGTGCCGGGCACCCAGGCCGAGCCGCCCCAGTACCGGACGAAGCCGGGGATGGAGGGGTCGGAGTAGTAGCCGGGCTCGGGTGCGACGGCCGGGTCGCCGTCGGCGGCGAAGGGGCGGTCCGTCATGGGGGTCTTCTTTCCTGGCAGGTCCTGACGAGGACGGCGCGGGCCGACCGGGCCCGACCACCGCAGACGCGTCCACGCGCGCGCACGGCCCGGCGCGCACCCTGCGCTCGGCGCGCGTGGGGGCGCCACCGATGGGCGGACAGTCGCCGGACAGTCACAAAGGGTAGTACCTCACCGAAGCCGTGACGGAAAGTTCGCGATTCCCCGGACAGCAGGGGGTAGCTCAAGGTAGGGAACCCAGCGCACGACGTTTGCTCGCGCGCCGTGCCACCCGCTGTTCACCACCCTCACCAAACTTCCCGAAGAAATCCCGGAAACGTGTGTAAGAGCCGGTGCGGACCGCCCTCTCAAAGGTCACAGGGGCCCGGAACCGGGCACCGCCCGAAGGCAGAGAGGAAGACGATCATGGAGCGTCCCGTCAGCGTCGTCGAGCACGAGCTGGAGCTCAACCTGGTGCTCTCGCCGGAGCACAGCGTCCCCGTCCCGGCCCGGCTGTCCTACGGCAGCCACGACCCGTACGCGGTGTACATCACCTTTCACCTGGACACCGGTTCGCCGGTGACCTGGGTGTTCGCCCGCGAGCTGCTGGTCGAGGGCACCTTCCGCCCGTGCGGCCAGGGTGACGTGCGGATCTGGCCGACCCGTTCGGGCCGGCGCAGCGTGCTCTGTCTGGCGCTGAGCTCGCCCGCCGGGGACGCGCTGCTGGAGGCCCCGCTGCCGGCCGTCGCGGCCTGGCTGGAGCGGGCGCACCGGCTGGTTCCGCCGGGCAGCGAGCTGGCCGCGCTGGACATGGACGGCTCGCTCGCCGAACTGCTCGCCTAGGCATGCGCCGCAGCGTGCACCGGCTCGTCCACCAGCACCAGCATCAGCACCCGCACCAGCAGCACCAGCACCAGCACCAGCACCCGCACCAGCACCCGGACGAACACCCCCAGGAACGCGACCACGCCCGCAAGGACCGGCGGCGGCAACGGGAGCGGGGAAGCGGGAGCGGCGCCCCCGCCGGCTCAGCGGGCCGCGGGGGCCTGCTGACGACCGCGGGCGGTGTCCGGCCCTCCGGCGTCCCGCTGTCCGGGCAGCCGGACCAGCGGCGCGCCGGCCGAACGCCGTCGGGCCCTTATCCGGACGGCGGCGGCGAGCAGGAAGCAGAGTCCGACCCACGGATAGACCGAGGTCGGCAGCTGGCGCCACGGTGACATGTCGAGGACGGCCAGGCCGACCGGCTTCGCGGCCCACATCGCGAAGGACAGGAACGCGACCAGCGTGGCCCAGAAGACGGCCCGCCAGCGCAGCCGGCGGACGCCGGCCGGGCGGGCGTGCTCGACCGAGGCCTCGGCGGCGAGCAGGACGAGCATCGGCACGCACCAGACCCAGTGGTGGGTCCAGCTGATCGGCGAGATCAGGACGGCGGTGACGGCCGCGCAGCAGACGCCCCAGGCCTCGGCCCGGGGCAGCCAGCGGCCGCTGCGCGCGGCCCAGGCGGAGACCGCGAGGCCCGCCAGCGCGATCAGGCCGGCCCCGAGGGTGGCGACGGTGCCGGGGTCGGCGCTGTGCAGCAGGCGGGCGAAGGCGCCGCGCATCGACTGGTTGTCGACGATCCAGGTCTTGCCGACCCGGGAGGAGTCGTAGAGGTACTTGGTCCAGAAGCCCCAGGTGGCGTCCGGCAGGACCAGGGCGCCGAGCAGGAAGGTGCCGAGGAAGGTGAGGCCCGCCACGAAGGCGGCCCGGATCCGACCGGTGATCAGCAGGTAGACCGCGAACAGGCCGGGGGTGAGCTTGATGCCGGCGGCGATGCCGATCGCCACGCCCTTGCTCCGCCGCCCGTCCGCACGGGTGAGGTCCCAGAGGATCAGGCAGGCCAGCGCGAGGTTGATCTGGCCGTAGCGGAGCGTGGTGAAGACCGGTTCGAGCCAGACTCCGAGGCCGGTCGCCAGGATCACGCCGATCGGCCGCAGCTCGCGGCGCGGCCAGCCGACCAGCTTGAAGGACAGGTGGGTCAGCAGGGCGAGCAGCCCGACGTTGCCGAGAGTGATCGCCACCCGGAGGACGGGCACCGGGAACCAGGTGGTCGGGACGAACAGCATCGCCGCGAACGGCGGGTACGTCGCGGGCAGGTTCCACTCGGTGACGCGCAGCGCGTACAGGTCGGTGCCGTTGGCCACGGCGGCGCCCTCGGCCCGGTAGACGATCATGTCCACCATCGAGGTGTGGACGAAGTGGCGGACCACCGCGTACACCAGCAGGGACAGCAGCGCCACGGCGGAGGCCGCCAGCAGCGGACGCCGGGGGGCCTCGCGCAGCGCCCGGACGGGGGCGCCGAGGGCCCGGCGCAGCCGGTCCGACAGGGGGGCGGGCGAGGGGTCGGGTGCGGTCCGCACCGGGCTGCGCTCGTCTTGCACCGCTGTCACTGTCCACTCCGTCCACGGCTCTGCCAACCAGCGACGATACCGGATGCCGTCCGAACGGAACCGGACACGATCAACTACTCAGCGTGACAAAGTGGCTCTGAGCGGCCGCACTCCGTCGCGGGCGGAGCACAAACGGCCGGAACCCGGACGGCCGGAACCGGGACGGTGGTCGCCCCCTCACCTCTGGAACAGGGCGCCCCGGCTCCGCCGCCGTCCACCCCGCGCGGGCTCCGCCTCCTGGGGCCCGGTGCGCAGCCGCAGCCGGGTCTCGGCGCCGCCGAGCACCGCGGAGCGGCCGAGCGCGACGTCCCCGCCGGTGGACTCGGCGAGCTTGCGGACGATGTCCAGGCCGAGGCCGGTGGAGCCCTCTCCGCCGTGCCCCTCGCCGCGCTTGAGGGCGGCGGCCGGGTCGCTGTACCCCGGTCCGGCGTCGCCGACCAGCACGATCACCGAGCAGTCGGTGGCGAGCACGTCCACCGAGAAGGCGGTGCCGACGGAGGTGTGCCGGAAGACGTTGCCGAGCAGCGCGTCGACGGCGGCCGCGAGGTCCCCGCGCTGGACGGGCACCGGCGCCGCCCGCTCGGCGCCGGCCAGCTGCCAGCGGCGTCCCTCGTCCTCGGCCAGCGCCGACCAGAAGGCGACCCGTTCCCGGATCACCTCGGCGGCGTCGCAGCCGACGGCGACGGCGGGCGCGTCCTCGGGGGCGCGGCGGGCCGAGCGGATGATCTGGTCGACCTCGCGCTCCAGCTGGGCGACCGCGTGCCGGGTGGCGTCGGCCGCGTCGCCCTCGCCGAGCGAGGCGGCGTTGAGCCGCAGCACGGTCAGCGGGGTGCGCAGCCGGTGCGACAGGTCGGCGGCCAGTTCCCGTTCTGCGGCGAGGAGTTGGACCACCCGGTCGGCCATGGTGTTGAACGCGTGGCCGGCCTCGCGCAGTTCCTCGGGGCTGCCCTCGACCTGCTTGCCCTCCACCGGGACCCGCACGGAGAGGTTCCCGGCGCCGAGCGAGCGGGCGGCGGCGGCGAGCTTGCGCGCGGAGGCGACGATGCGGCTGCCCATCCGGTCGGCGACCAGCACCGAGATGGCGACCAGGCCGAGTGCCACGGCGGAGAGCACCTGCCAGGCCGTGGCGACGCCCCGGGTGAGGTCGCTCTCGGCCACGAACACCTCGACCACCGCGGTCCGCCCGGTGTCCACCGCGACGGGCTGGAGCAGGGCGTACCCGCCGGGCACCTTCACGGTGAAGGAGCGGCCCTGCCCGCCGGCCGTCGCCACGTCGGCCGTGGTGGCGCGCCCCTCCCCCAGCATCGGGCCCCCGGGCTCGCCGGTCCCGGCGGCCACCGTCCCGGGGCCGCCTCCGCCCGGCCCGGCTCCGTCGCCCTCGACGGCGTGGACCGCGTCGCCGCCGCCTCCGCTCCCGCCGGCGGTTCCACTCCCGCCGACGGCTGCCGCGCCGCCGGCTCCACTTCCTCCGCCCGCTCCACTTCCCCCACCGGCCGCCGCGCCGCCGTGGAGCGCGCCGCCGCCACCCGCCCCGGCGGGCTGCCCGGCCGCCGGAAGGTGCACCGCCATCCGCCCCTGCCCGCCGGCGTCCGTACTGGCCAGCGCCCGGGTGATCGCCTCCTCGTCGGTGGTGATCGCCAGGGCCGGCCCGAGCGCCGCGGCCTGCCGCTCGGCGGCGGTGAAGGCCCGGTCCCGTGCGGTCTGCTGGACCATCAGTCCGAGCGGGATCAGGAAGGCCAGCGCGACCATGGTGGTCCCGGCGACGGCGGCCTTGATCAGGGCCCAGCGCAGCGAGCGCCCGAACCGCCTCATGTCCGGTGCTCCGCCACGCCCCCGACGGCTTCCAGCCGGACCCCGACGCCCCGGACGGTGTGCAGGTAGCGGGGGTTGGAGGCGGTCTCGCCGAGCTTGCGGCGCAGCCAGGAGAGGTGGACGTCGATGGTCTGGTCGCCGCCGTAGGTCTGCTGCCAGACCTCGGCGAGGATCTCCTTGCGGGGCACCACCACGCCGGGCCTGGCCGCCAGGAAGGCCAGCAGGTCGAACTCACGGCGGGTCAGGTCGAGCGGGCTCCCGTCCAGCGCGGCCTCCCGCCGCTGGAGGTCGATGGCCAGTCCGCCGACGCGCAGCAGCTGGGCGACGGGCGCCGCGCCGCTGCCGAAGCGGCGCAGCACGGCGGTCATCCGGGCACTGAGGTGCTCCCCGGAGAAAGGTTTCACCAAGTAGTCGTCGGCGCCGTCGTTGAGCAGCCGGATGATCTCGGCCTCGTCGTCCCGGGCGGTGGAGATGATCACCGGCACATTGGTCAGGCCCCGGATCATCTTGAGCGCCTCGCTGCCGTCCAGGTCGGGCAGTCCGAGGTCGAGGATCACCAGGTCGCAGCCGACCTGGGCGACCTCCCGCAGCGCCTCCAGAGCCGTGCCCACGCTGCGGACCGCGTGACCGGTGTCGGTCAGGTGGCGGATGAGGGCGGAGCGTACGAAGGGGTCGTCCTCGACCACGAGCACTGTTGCCATGGGCCTGCACGGTACGCCATCGCCGGTCAGTGGTCTGTACCTCGGGGGTGGGTCCGGACATTGTGCAACTGCCCTGCCGAATACCGGGGGTGCCGGTCTCCATCCGTTTGGAAATACGGCAGGATGTGCGGACGATGCGGAACGGACTGGTACAGCTCGGCGCCTGGGCGGCGGCCACCGGGGCGGCGGTGGCGCTGTCCTGGCTCGGCGTGCACGCGGTGCTGACCGGCGCCGCGTTCGAGCAGCCCACGGCGATCGCGCTGCCCTCCCCGAAGGCCGAGGGCACGCCGCACTCCGCGCCCGCCACGCCGGACCAGCCGCGCTCCACCCCACCGTCCACGGCCCCTTCCCCGGCGGCCTCCCCGACCACCACCGCCACTGCCGCCACCGCCCCGCACGGCCCGGCTCCCGCCACCACCACCGCGTCGCCCGGCCGCCGGCCCACCCCCAGCGCCGCCGCGACGTCCACGGTGAAGAGCTACCCGATCCCCGGCGGCAAGGTCGCGCTGGACCTGAAGCCGGACCGGGCCACCCTGGTGTCCGCCACCCCGGACCCGGGCTGGCAGATGCAGGTGTGGACCGACGGCCAGTGGCTGCGGGTCGACTTCACCCGCGGCGACGAGGCCAACTCGGTCTTCGCCTCCTGGAACGGCCACGCGCCGATCGTGGAGACGGTGGTCCGCTGACGCGCGGACCCCGACACCCCGACACCCCGTCAGGCGGCGGGCGACGGGCGACGGGCGACGGGCGACGGCACCGCCGGCCGTCGCGGCGCGAGCGGTCGGACAGCGGACGGTCGCACGGCGGGCGCCGTCAGAAGCCGTCGCACGGCACGTACCCCGGCAGGTACGGCCCCACGTATCCCGCCCGGTCCACCAGCGTGTGCCTGGTCCCGCCCGGCACGCCGATGGTGGCCAGCACCACCGCGCCGTAGTCGTCCCGCGCCTCGTAGGGCTCGGCCAGCGACAGCGCGCCCCGGTCCACCGCGTAGTCGTAGGCGTAGTAGACGTCCGGCACGCTCACCGTGAGGTCCAGCACCCCGTCCCCGTACCGGTCGAGGTACGCGGTCAGCTCCCGGCCGCGCGGGCCGGTGGTCCGCACCGGGGAGGTGAGCACGATCCGCGTCCCCGGCGCGGCGAGCACGTACGAGAGGGTCTCCGGGTCCCCGGTCCGCGGCCCGGCGTACGCGGTACAGCGCAGCCCGAGCGCGGCGCAGTAGCGGCGGGCCGCCCGCTCGGCGTCGGCGACCGCGAAGACCACCGCGTCGGCGCGGCCCATCGGCAGCGGCCCCTGCTCCGCGGGGTCCGGTTCGAGGCCGGCCCCGAACAGGACGGGTTCGGCGGCGGTGTCGGTCATGACTGCCCTCCCGGTAGGCGTACGGACCATCCTGGCCGTCCCGGGCACCGGGGGTGGGGCCCTGCGCACGGGGGTGTGGCTGGAGGGTGGCGCCGGTCCGACCTGCGCGCAACTGTTCCGTTTCCTCCTGGTCAAGCTGTGCCCCGGAACGGGAGAATCGGCCGCGCCGCTGTACAGAATGCCCACCACAGGACGGTGCCGTCGATGCCCCCCGCTCACGTCCCGAGCTCCCCCGGCTCGCCCAACTCCGCCGCTCCACAGGGATCTTCCTCCGCTCCGCAGGGGTCTTCCGCCGCCCCGCAAGGCCCGTCCGCCGCCCAGGCGGGCAGCACCAACGACGCCATCGACATCCTGGACGGCCGGCTGATCCGGCTGCTCGCCGAGGAGCCCCGGATCGGGGTGCTGGAGTGCTCGCGCCGGCTGCAGGTCGCCCGGGGCACCGTGCAGGCCCGGCTGGACCGGCTCCAGGCCAAGGGCGTGATCGGCGGTTTCGGCCCGGAGGTGGACCCGGCGGCGATCGGCTACCCGGTGACGGCCTTCGCCACCCTGGAGATCTCCCAGGGCCAGGGCGCGGACGTGCGGGCGCACCTGGCGAGCGTGCCGGAGGTGCTGGAGCTGCACACCATCACCGGGATCGGGGACATGCTGGTGCGGATCGTGGCCCGGTCCAACGCCGATCTGCAGCGGGTGATCGACCGGGTGCTGGGCTTCGACGGGATCGTCCGCTCGTCCACGGCGATCGTGCTGGAGAACCCGGTGCCGTACCGGATCCTGCCGCTGGTCGACCAGGCCGCCGCCGAGTAGGAGGATCGGATCGGTCCGACGCGCCGATTCGGGCATATGCGTGAGGCGCCGACGGCCGCAAGATTTCTATATGAACGTTCTACTACCTCTCGCGCCGCCCTCCGGTCCGCTGATACCCGCGGCAGCCGCGCCCCGCGCCGGGTCGGCCCCGGCATGACGAACGCGGTCGCGGCCGTCGGTACCGCCCCCACCCTCATCGCCTCCGCCCAGCGCGCCCTGCGCCTGCTGGAGGCGGCCGCCCGCTACCCCAAGGGCGCCACCGCCAAGCAGCTCGCCCGGGACACCGATCTCGCCCTGGGCACCGCCTACCACCTGCTGCGCACCCTGGTGCACGACCACTACCTGGAACGCCGCAGCGGGCTCTACCGGACCGGCCCCGCGGTCGCCGGGCTGATCCGGGACGACGGCCCGGCGACCGGCCGGGCCCGGCTCCGGACGCTGCTGGGCGTGCTCGCCGACGAACTGTCCGCCGCCGTCTACTTCACCTGGTACCGGCACGGCGAGGTGGAACTGGTCGAGGCCGCCGAGGCCCCCGGCGCGCCGCTGGTCGACCGGCACGACTTCCGGGCCGGCGCGCACGCCCACGCGGCCGGCAAGACCCTGCTGGCCCTGATGACGGCCGAGGAGCGCCGGGCCCACCTGGCCCGCTACCCGATGGTGCCGTTCACCCCGTACACCCTGCGGGACCCGGCCTGCCTGCCGCTGCTGCCGCGCCAGGGCCCGCGGCGGGCCGTCCCGATCACCCAGTTCCAGGAGTACGCGCTCGGCACGGCGGGTGCGGCGGTGCCGGTCGTCGCGGGCACCGGCATCGGCGCGATCTCGGTCTCCCTGCCGATGGCCCAGGCCCACCGGCTGGCCGGGATCGCCGCCCGGTTGAGCACCCGGGTGGGCGAGGACTTCGCCGAGATGGCCTTCGGGGTCTGACCCCGCCGACCGGGCCGGCCCCGCGCGGGAGGGGCGGCGCCCGGTCAGCAGGAGGGGACGCTGCCGCCGCTCCTCAGCGCCTGGAGGGCGGAGACCGACTCGGCGAGGGTGCCGACCGGCACCAGGCGCAGCGACGCCGGGGTGTTCACCTTGGCGTCCGCGCACTCGTCCTTGGGCAGCAGGAACACCGTCGCGCCGTCCCGGGCGGCCGCCTGCGTCTTCAGGGGGACGCCGCCGACCGGGCCGACGGTGCCGTCCTTGTCGATGGTGCCGGTGCCGGCGACGGTGAGCCCGCCGGTGAGGTCGCCGCCCTTGCCGTCGCCGGCCAGCTTGTCGACGATGCCCAGCGCCAGCATCTGGCCGGCGCTCGGCCCGCCGACCTCGCCCAGGTCGACCTTGACCTTCACCTGGTCCGGCGACAGGTGGAGGTAGCCCAGCGCGGCCGCGGTGGCGGCGTCCTGCGACTCGGCCATCTGCTGGGCGGTCGCCTCGTCGGCCTTCACCGGGTTGCTCTCCGGGTAGACCGTCTCGGACGGGCGCACCGCCTCCTTCGGGTCGAACCACGCCCGCAGCGAGCGCCAGAAGGTGTTCTTCTGCCCCGCGTTGGTCGCCGTGATGGTGACCATCCGCAGCTCGCCCTCGGTGGTGCGCAGCGGCGCCCCGGTGATGGTGAGCACCGGCTTGCCCTGGTACGAGCCCAGCGTGTCCGCGGTCAGGCCCGGCCAGGTGAGGGTGTACGGCAGCGGAACGAAGGCGGCCACGCCGAACAGCGCGGCGACCAGCACCCCGCACAGCGCGAGCGCGCGGGTCCGCGGGGTGGTGAGGGCCTTGGGGAGCTTGGTGTCGGACACAAGGGGAATCCAAACACACCCGACACCGTGTGCGGGCGCTACCTCAGGGCGTCGGCCACCTCGGTCGCCGCCTCCACCACCCGGGGGCCGACCCGCTCGGGCACCATGCCGTTCAGCATCACCACGCCGACGCTGCCCTCGATGCCGCTCAGCCCGACCAGTGCGGCGGCCGCCCCGCTCGCCCCGGACTGCTCCTCCGCACGGGTGATGACGAAGCCCTGCTCGGGCCGGCGCTGGCTGGGGAAGGTGCGCGCCTCCAGGATCGCCCGGCCGGCCGCGCTCTCGGTGAGCGGGTGGCGCAGGCCCGTCCGGTAGGCGACGTGGAAGTCGGTCCAGCTGGGCTCGACCACGGCGACGGCGAGCGCCTCGTTGCCGTCCACCAGGGTCAGGTGGGCGGTGGCGCCGAGGTCCTCGGCGAGGCTGCGCAGGGCCGGCAGCGCGGCCTCGCGCAGCAGCGGGTGCACCCGGTGCGCGAGGCGCAGCACGCCGAGGCCCACCCGGGCGCGCCCGCCGATGTCCCGGCGGACCAGGCCGTGCTGTTCCAGGGTGGCCAGCAGCCGGTAGACCACCGTCCGGTTGACGGCCAGCCGGGCGGCCAGCTCGGTCACGGTGAGCCCTCGCTCGGAGTCGGCGAGGAGCTTGAGGACCCGGACGCCGCGGTCCAGGGTCTGGGAGGTCTCGGCAGTCACGACGGGCAATCCTTTCCGCGGCGCTCGCGGGGCGGGCGGCGCCGTTCCAAGGTCGGTGTCGCGCGCAGGTGGGGGTGGCCGCGCTCGGGCCGCACGGCGTCGTCCTTGACGCGCACGGCCCCGCGACGCCGTCCCGCGGGGGTTGCCCGGCGGAAGAGCGTGGGGGAAAGGTAGTGAAGGAAATGACGCGACGGAAGTGGTTGTCCAAAATTCGGGCGTGATCAACTTCAACACCGGCTCGAATTCCGGACAAACCCCCGCGATTCGCCGGGTGCGTCGGGGTGCGGGAGCGCCCCCGGTCCGATGACCGGACGCGCCCCCGGTCCGACGGCCGGGCGCGCTCGCGGCTCCGCTACTTGGCCCACTCCCGGATCTTCACGATCCGCGCGTTGAGCTGGTTGACGGTGGCCTGCGCGGTGAGCGGCCCGCCGCACTGGCGGCGCAGCTCGTTGTGGATGGTGCCGTGCGGCTGGCTGGTGCGGTGGTGCCAGGCGGCGACCAGCGCGTTCAGCTCCTTGCGCAGCTCCCGCAGTTCCTGGTGGGTGACCACCGGCCGCTGCTCGGCCGGCAGCTCCAGCAGGTCGGCCTCCTCGGCGGGCTTGGTCTTGCTGCGCTGGATCTGCCGGTGCTGGCGCTTCTGGAGCAGCATCTGCACCTGGTCCGGCTCCAGCAGGCCCGGGATGCCGAGGTAGTCCTCCTCCTCCTCGCTCCCCGGGTGGGCCTGCATGCCGAACTCCATGGCGTTGTACAGCACCCGGTCGAAGACCGCGTCGGAGCCCAGCGCCTCGTAGGAGAACTCCTCGCCGCCCGCGCCGTCCGGCCCGTCGTTGGCCCGTTCGGCCTCGGCGAGCAGCCGGTCCTCCTCGTCGAAGAGGCCCTCGCCCTCCTTCTTCGGCCGGTCCAGCACGTGGTCGCGCTGGAGCTCCATCTCGTTGGCGAAGCCCAGCAGCAGCGGGATGGTCGGCAGGAACACGGAGGCGGTCTCGCCGCGCTTGCGGGCGCGCACGAAGCGGCCGACGGCCTGGGCGAAGAACAGCGGGGTGGAGATCGAGGTCGCGTACACCCCGACGCTGAGCCGGGGCACGTCGACGCCCTCGGACACCATGCGGACGGCGACCATCCAGCGCGAGGTCCCCTCCGCGAAGTCGGAGATCCGCTTGGACGCCTCGGCCTCGTCCGAGAGCACCAGGGTGACCTTCTCCCCGCTGATCTCGCGCAGCATCTTGGCGTAGGCCCGGGCCACGTTCTGGTCGGTGGCGATGACCAGCCCGCCGGCGTCCGGGATCGCCTTGCGGACCTCGGTGAGGCGCCGGTCGGCGGCCTGGAGCACGGCCGGGATCCACTCGCCCTGCGGGGACAGCGCGGTGCGCCAGGCCTGGGCGATCAGGTCCTTGGTCATCGGCTCGCCGAGCCGGGCCTCCAGCTCGTCGCCGGACTTGGTGCGCCAGCGCATGTTGCCGCTGTAGCTGAGGAAGATGACCGGGCGGACGACGTGGTCGGCCAGCGCGTGCCCGTAGCCGTAGGTGTAGTCGGCGACGGACTTGCGGATGCCGTCGCCGCCCGCCTCGTACGCCACGAACGGGATCGGGTTGGTGTCGGAGCGGAACGGCGTACCGGTCAGCGCCAGTCGGCGGGTGGCCGGCTCGAAGGCCTCGAAGCAGGCCTCGCCCCAGGACTTGGAGTCACCGGCGTGGTGGATCTCGTCCATGATCACGAGGGTCTTGCGGGCCTCGGTCCGGTTGCGGTGCAGCATCGGGTTGACCCCGACGCCCGCGTAGGTGACCACGATGCCGTGGTACTCCCGGGACAGCGGCCCGGAGGAGTACGCCGGGTCCAGCTTGATGCCTATCCGCGCGGCGGCCTCGGCCCACTGCTTCTTCAGGTGCTCGGTCGGCGCGACGACGGTCACCTGCTGCACCAGGTGGTTGTGCAGCAGGTACGAGGCCAGGGTGAGCGCGAAGGTGGTCTTGCCTGCGCCCGGGGTGGCGACCGCGAGGAAGTCGCGCGGCTGCGTCTCGATGTACTTGTCCAGCGCGCCCTGCTGCCAGGCCCGCAGCTTGCCCGCGGTGCCCCACGGGGCGCGGCCGGGGAAGGCCGGGGAGAGGTGGTGCGAACCGGCGGGCGCACCATGGCCGGCGGATCGGGCGGGCGCCTGCGACTCCGGTGCGTCGGAGAACAGCGGCATCGAGGAGGCGGCGGCAGTACTCACGGTCTCCGAGGGGGGATCATCGCAGGTCAGAGGCGGTTTAGCGGCCTCGCCCCGCGGTCGGGCGGCGATCGGGCAACCCGCCCAGCGTACCGGGTCCGGCGCCGTTCGGACCTCCGGGCGAGGCGCCGCGCCCGGCCCGCGCGGCCGGAAATCGATGTGACCCGGATCACATCCGATATCTCGTGAAACCCGGTAATCGCCACCCGTCCCGGGACTCTCACCAGGGTGAGGCCGCACCGACCCCACCTGCCGCACCGCGGCCTCGCACCGAACCGAAGGGACCCACCCGTGCGCACCGTCGAAGAGCCCGTCCAGGCCCGTCTGATCCTCTCCCCCCACCGCTCGGTCCGGCTGCGGGTGGTGCTCTCCTACCTGCCGGAGGACCCGCTGGCCGTCCGGATGGCCTTCCCCGCCGAGTTCTCGCTGGACGAGCCCGCCGAACGCCGGGGCTCCGAGGACATCGTCTGGATCTTCGCGCGCCAGCTGCTCTCGGCCGGCATCGAGCTTCCGGCCGGCGCCGGCGACGTCCACGTCCGGCCCGCGGTCGGCCGGCGCACCATGGTCGAGCTGCGGGCCCCCGAGGGCACCGCGCTGCTCCAGTTCGACACGACCGACCTGCGCCGCTTCCTGTGGCGCAGCCGGCTGCTCGTCCCCGAGGGCGAGGAGCACCTGCACCTGGACGCCGACCGCGCGCTCGCCCAGCTGCTCGGCTGACGGGCGGCGGCGTCCGGAAGCGCCCCCGCGCTTCCGGCCACCCGCGTCCGTCGGCGGCAACCCGGGTCCGGGGCCCGGGAAGCCCGTGCGGTCGCCCGCCGCCCCGGGGCGGATCAGCCCGAGAGCTTGCGCATCAGCCGGACGCCCTGGGCCGCCGTCAGGTGCGGCAGGTACGCCTTGCCGATCGCCCGGGTGATGCCGGGCAGCGCGGCCGGGTCGGGGTACGCCATGTACATCGGCCGGTACTCCGGCTGGAACTTCGCCTTGAAGGCCAGCAGCGAGCGGAAGCCGTACACCGGCTCCAGCACCTTGCCCATCCAGTCCAGCATCCGCTGCAGCCCGGTGGGCTCCTCGTCCTGCCCGGTGCGGGCCAGCGGCGCGCCCGACAGCGACAGGAAGCGCGCGCCCTCCTCCTTGAAGCCGAGCGCGGCCGAGGCGATCAGGAACTCGCTGACGCCGCGGAAGCCGTCCGAGCGCCGGCGCATGAAGTCCAGCGTCCAGCCCACCGGCACGCCGTCCTCGTACACCGGCATCCAGCTGGTCAGCCCGTGCACCACCCGCTGCTCGTCCACCGCGATCAGCACCCGCACGTCCGGGTCGTCCAGCTCCGCCAGCCCGCCGAGCGTGAAGCCCATCTCCGGCAGGCCCTTCTCGGAGACCCACTCCTCGGAGATCGCCCGGATCTGCTCCCGCAGGGCGAGCGGCGCCTCGTGGTACGCCCACCACTCCGCGGAGATGCCCTGCTTGCCGGCCTTGTTGAGGGCGGTGCGGATGTCCTGCCACTTGCGGCCGGTGAAGGCCAGCTCGGGCAGCGGCACCACGGTGTCCTCGGCGACCTGCAGCGAGCGCCAGCCGAGCCGCGCGGCGGCGTCCCTGGTCTCGCCGCAGACGCTGTAGAAGCACGGCGTCCAGCCGCGCGCGTCGCAGTACCGGGCGAAGCCGGCCACCGCCCCGGCGCGGTCCTCCGGCGCGCCGAACGGGTCGCCGGTGGTCAGCGCGACGGTGCCCACCACCCGGTAGGCGACGGCCGCCCGGCCCTGCTCGTCGAACCAGTAGTGGTTGCCGTCCCAGGTGGCGATGAACGAGAGCGTCCCGCCGCCGTGCTCGGTCAGCAGCGCCCGCGCCCGGTCGGCCGCCGCCGCGTCGGTGTGCAGCACCGGACGGCGGAAGACGGAGAGCAGCACGGCCAGCGCGACCGCCCAGAACGCCAGCCCGCAGTACGTCTCCAGGAAGCGCGCCACCGGCCCGACCGCGATCGGGTAGTCCGGCAGCAGGTCGTTGTACGCGGGCGGCAGGAACTGGGCCGGCAGCCCGGCCACCAGCCGGCGGGCGGTCGCCCCCGGCTCGAACTCCCCGGCCGCCAGCCGCCCGACCCCCACGTAGGTGGCCGCGGAGGCGAGCGCCGCGCCGCCGAGCACCAGGGCCAGCCGGCGCACCGAGCTGCCGGACAGCCGCAGCGGGAAGCGCTTGCGGGTGGCCACCAGCAGGGCGGTGGTCAGCAGCGGCAGCAGCAGCGCCTCGACGAAGTACTGCACCACGTCCCGGCTCACCGGCCCGGCGTCCAGGTACAGCCAGCACAGCAACGCCGCCCAGAGCAGCTCGGTGGCCACGGTGACCAGCCAGGCCAGCCGCAGCCCCCGGCGCAGCCCCTCGGCGAGCACCAGCAGCAGCGCCGGGAAGAGCGCGGCCATCATCCGGCCCGGGGTGTCGAAGATCCGGACGACGGCGTGCGCGCGGGCGCAGTCGTGCGCCGACAGCGCGCAGAAGTCGGCGACCTCGTCCGGGCTGAGCCGGTGCGAGAAGTACAGCTCGGAGAAGGTGTTGAACGGTCCGCTGGCGTTGTCGTACAGCGAGGCGAGCAGCGGCCCGAAGGCGGCGGCGACCAGGCAGAGCGCGACCAGCACCCGGGTCTCGGAGTGCGAGGAGCGGTGCGTGCGCAGGTGCGGGCGGCCCCGGCTGACCAGCGCGCCCAGGCCGAGCCCGGCCAGCGCGGCGGCGCACCGCTGGACGCTCTGCAGGTGGCCCACGTACAGCGTCATCACCAGCGGGACGAGCAGCACCAGCAGGTGCAGCCGGCGGCGCCAGAGCACGGTGAGCCGGTACCCGAGCACCCCCGCCAGCGCGAACACGCCGACGCCGGGGCCGACCGAGATCTGGTCGGCCACCGAGGCGGTCCACTGCTCCCCCGCCGAGGAGCCGAAGGCGACCAGCGCGGTGCCCAGCAGGGTGCCGACGACCTGCCCGCCGACCAGCACCGCGAGGGTGCGCGGCCGCCCGAGCCGGTGCTCGGCGGCCGGGCCGACCAGGAGCAGCAGCAGGCTGGTGAACACGTACGAGCCGCTGCCGGAGCACCAGAACATCGAGGTGACCGGCGTCCACCAGTGGCCCTCGGCCAGCGTGGGCAGGCCGATCCCGGCCCGGTCCAGCAGCCGCTCGGACGGGCCGTGGCCCAGGCTCCCGGTGGCCGCGCCGAGCAGCCAGAGCCCGGCCAGCAGGGTCAGCGTCAGCGGCGCCGAGCGCAGCCGGGAGCCGAGCGCCCTGGCCGCCCGCCGGACCCGCTGCGGGCGCGGCTCCGCGGTGCGGGTGACCGGAGCCCGGTCGGTGCCGCGCTCGGCCGAGCGCTCCGCGTCCGGCCCCGGCTTGCGCTGCTCGCCGACGGTGGCCAGCGCGGTCCCCGCCCCGGTCACCGCGTCAGCCCGGTCTGCTGGGCGAGCCACGGGAGCTGCTGGACGATGCCGGGGCGGAAGACGACCCAGCCGTGGCCGCCCGGCATCAGGTCGAACTTGGACTTCATTCCGGCCGCCTGCGCGGCCCGGTAGACCTTCTCCATCTGCGGTCTGAACTCCTCGTCGGTCTCGCCGACGACCAACGCGACGTTGGTGTCCGGGAATTTCCTGCGGGCCATCACCTGGAGCGGATCGACCGCGTCGAACTTCTTCTCGTCACCGCCGAAGGCGGCCTTGACGGTCTGTTCCCGGCTGCCCAGGGTCGGTTCCTCCTGCCCGGACATGTCGAGGACGGTGCCGTACACGTCGGACGCGTTGACGCCGAGCTGGAGCGCGCAGGTGCCGCCCATCGAGGCGCCCCCGATCGCCCACGCGGTGCGGCCGGTCGCGGCCTGGAGGTTCTGGTGGACCCAGTCCGGCACGTCCACGGCCAGGTACGTCTGGGTCTTGGCGATCTTGGAGTCGAGGCAGAGCGTGTTGGCCCAGGTGGAGCCGAGCTGATCGGGCATCACCACGATCGGCGCGAGGCCGCCGTGGTCCGCGGCGAAGGCGTCCAGCGCCTCGTTGATCTGCGCGGAGAGCACCCAGTCCCCCGGAACCCCGGGCTGGCCTGTGATCATCACGACGACCGGCAGCAGCGGCCGCGGGGTGGCCTGGTAGGCGGGCGGGAGGTAGACGTACGCGTCGCGGGCCTTGAAGCCCGACTTGGTGCCGGGGATCGGCACCACCGAGACGGTGCCCTTCTCGGGCAGGTCCGCCGGGGGCTTCCAGGCCTCCTCCAGCGACTTGCCGGGCGGGGCGCTCATGGTCTGGCCCGCCTTGGTGGCGACCAGCCCGTCGGTCCTGGTCAGCCAGGGCGCCAGCATCACGCGCCCGCTCGGGAACTGGCCGAAGCCGATGTTGACCTCGGAGGAGGACATCAGCAGCACCAGGCCGCTCAGGCCCAGCGCGAGCCCCCGGCGCCGCCAGGTGAGCCGGCGCAGCCGGTAGCCGACCAGGCAGAGCCCGAGCAGGGCGACGGCTATCCACCAGGTGACGTACCGGGGAGTGCCCTCGGGGAAGGGGTGCCACCAGCCGTCGACCACCACGTCCAGCAGCCAGCTGAGCGCGGCCGCGGTGAACAGTGCGGCGGGTAGGCGGACCCGCCACCAGCTGCGGCCGCGGCCGATGGCTAGCGCGAACAGCGCCGCCCAGCCTGCCGCCAGCACGGCGTGCGGGATCAGGCCCTCGGTGAGCGGCCAGTCGATCGGGTTCCAGCGGGAGGCAAGGGTCAGCGTGGTCATGCGGCTTTGCCCGGCGGGGTGGTGTCGGCCAGGAAACCGTAGGCGACGACGTTGCCGTCGTAGCCGTGTTCCTCACTGTACGAACCGCCGCAGGTGATGACCCGCAGCTGTGCGTCAGCGGCCTGACGATAGACCCGGTCGTCCGGGAAGTCCTTTCGGTCGTGCACTTCGATGGCGTAGAGCTGGTAGACGGCGGTGGCGCCGTCCGCCCGGGCGATCTCGATCCGGTCCCCCCGACGGAGCGCGCCCAGATGATAGAAGACCGCGGGGCCGGCCTTGTTGTCGACGTGTCCTGCCAGGATCGCGGTGCCGCGCTGGCCGGGGCTGGCCCCGCCGCGGTACCAGCCCGCCAGGTTGCGGTCCGCCTCGGGCGGGGTCTGGAGACGGCCGGCGCCGTCCAGCCCGAGCGCGGTGACCGGGGCGTCCAGCCGCACCGCCGGAATGCGGATCCGGGTCGGCGCGGACGGGCCGAGCGGCGGCACGATCGAGACCGGCGCGATCCCGGCCTGGGCCTGACCGGCCCCCGGCGCGGGCGGCAGCGACGAACCTCCGTCGTGCAGCAGCCAGGCACCGAGGACCAGCGCGGCCCCGGCCGCCAGGGTGCCCGGCCACGGGCCCCTGCTCTGCTGGACGCCCATGGGCGCTCCCCTCTGCCGACGGAACCCCGCTTCCTGGGAGTTTCCTGGGAACAATTCAACCGGAACGGACTGTAAGGCACGTCCATACGACGGTCGTACCGGCACCCGCCGATCGGCAGGGCGGACGGCCTCTTTTCTGCGCCGCGTGGGCGCCCGGTCGCGGAGCGCGACGACCACCCCCCGCGCACGATCGCCGCGGGTGCACGCCCGACACGAGCTACCGACGGTTCAACGGACCCGATCGGTTGCGTCGTTCGAGCGATCACTCACGAGCTCGCGCTGCGCCTCTTCGACCGGCCCCGCCCTCGTGCCATGCTGACCCGGTTACGGGTTGTATCACCCACTTGTCCGACCGGACTCCGCACTCCCGCACGCCGCCCGCCCGCCCCACGAACGGAGTGACCATGGAAGCCCTCTCACGCCGCACCCTGCTGACGGCCGGCGCCGCCACCGCCGCCACCCTGGCGGCCGGGTGCGGCAGCAACCACGCCACCGGCGAGGAGCGGGCGACCGGCAGCGCCGCGCCGGCCACCGGAGCGGCCGACAAGCAGGGCGCCACTCCGGCCCCGGCCCCGCTCCCCCGGCCGCAGGCGGTCCTGATCGGTGACGGCTCCACCTCGGACACCGGCGCCCAGCCGCACCAGCCCGTCCCCGACCGGCTGCAGCCCGGCCAGCGCCCGCCGCAGTTCGTGGTCTTCTCCTGGGACGGCGCCGGCGAGCTCGACAACGGCCTGTTCGCCCGCTTCCGCCGGCTGGCCCGGGACCACGACGCGAAGATGACCTTCTTCCTCAGCGGCCTCTACCTGCTGCCCGAGTCCAAGAAGGACCTCTACCGCCCGCCGCAGCACAAGGTCGGCGCCTCCGACATCGGCTACCTGAGCGACCAGCACATCCGCGACACCCTGGAGAACGTGCACGCGGCCTGGCTGGAGGGCCACGAGATCGGGACCCACTTCAACGGCCACTTCTGCGGCTCCACGGGCGTCGGCGCGTGGTCCCCGGAGGAGTGGGACAGCGAGATCCAGCAGGCGATGGACTTCGTGACGAACTGGCGCACCAACACCGGCTTCACCGACCTGCCCGCGCTGCCCTTCGACTACCGCAAGGAGCTGATCGGCAGCCGCACCCCCTGCCTGGAGGGCCAGCGCAACCTGCTGCCCACCGCGGTCAGGCGCGGCTGGCGCTACGACAGCAGCGGCAACGGCACCCAGGTGTGGCCGCAGAAGATCCAGGGCGGCGCGCTGTGGGACCTCCCGCTGCAGTCCATCCCGTTCCCCGGGCACACCTTCCAGGTGCTCTCGATGGACTACAACATCATGTACAACCAGTGCGGCCCCAACACCAAGGCCGACCCGGCGCTCCACCCCGGCTTCCAGACCCAGGCCCGCGACGCCTACCTGATGGGGTTCGACCGCACCTACGACGGCAACCGGGCGCCGTACGTCATCGGCAACCACTTCGAGGAGTGGAACGGCGGCATCTACATGAACGCCGTCGAGGACGTCCTCAGGACCATCGCGGACAAGCCGGAGGTCCGGCTGGTGTCCTTCCGGCAGCTGGTCGACTGGCTGGACGCCCAGGACCCGGCGGTGCTGCGCAAGCTCCAGACCCTCGCCCCGGGGCAGTCCCCGGCCGGCGGCTGGGAGGCCTTCCTCGGCGCCCCGGCGGGGGCCGCGGCCCCCACCACGGCCCCCGCTGCGGCCCCCGCCGGCGCCACCGCCGGCTGACCGTCAGGCCTTCGTCCGCACCCGGCCGGAGAGCACCGCGCCGAGCAGCGCCACCCCGGCCATCGACAGCAGGATCACCGCGAAGGCGCCGGGCGAGCCGGCCTCCCCACCGCCCCCGTGGGCGGCGGCGAGCGAGCCGCCGCCCAGCGCCGCGAACATCACCCCGGCCAGACCGGTCAGCAGCACATTGCCCAGCGCGTCGCTCATCTGGAGCGCGGCCGAGTTGGCCCCGGCGTCCTCCGGGGTGGAGAGCTTCATCATCAGCACGCTGACGCTCGCGATCGCCATCCCCATCCCGACGCCGCCGACGCCCCAGGCCACCGACGCGGCCCAGGCCGGCACCGCCGGGAACAGCACCAGCGCGGCGCCCGAGATCGCCACCGCGGTCAGCACGAAGCCGCCCCGGATCATCACCGTGCGGTAGCGCTCCGCCCCGGGCCGGCCCTGGAGCCAGGAGCCGAGCGCCCAGGTGAGACCGCCGCTGGTCAGGGTCAGGCCGGCCAGCGTCGGCGAGAGCTCACGCTGGGTGGTCATCATCAGCGGGATGAAGGCCTCGGCCGCGAAGAACGCCCCCGCGGCCAGCCCGCGCAGCAGGATCACGGCCGGCAGTCCCCGGCCGGCCCGCAGGGTCCGCGCCGGCAGCAGGCCGAGGACCGCCGGCACCAGCAGCGCCGCCCCGGCGATCCCGGGGGCCAGCCCGATCAGGTCGCGCCGCTGGCCCGCGTACTGCAGCAGGCCGGCGCCGACCGCCGCCATCGCGGCCAGCAGGGTGCGACGGCGGTCGAAGGCCGCGCCCCTGGCCACCGGGTGCTCGCGCTCGGTGCGGGCCAGTGCCGGGCCCATCACGGCCAGCGGCAGCAGGATCAGCACTGGCACGGCCAGGAACACCCAGCGCCACCCCAGGTGCTGGGTGACGGCCCCGGAGACCAGCGGACCGATGATCGAGGGCAGCACCCAGGCCGAGGAGAAGGCCGCGAACACCGCGGGCCGCAGCCGCTCCGGGTAGGCCCGGCCGACCACCACGTACAGGGCGACGATCACCAGCCCGCCGCCGAGGCCCTGGATGGCCCTCCCGGCCACGAACACCCACATTCCGGGTGCCGTCCCGGCCACCACCAGCCCCACGCCGAACACGGCGATGCCGCTGAACAGCGGCCGCAGCGGGCCGCTCCGGTCGCACCACTGGCCGGAGACGACCAGGGCGAACAGGGTGGTGGTGAAGTAGCCGGAGAAGGCGAACGCGTACAGCCCGAGCCCGTTCAGCTCGCGGGCCGCGGTCGGCATCGCGGTGTTGACGGCCGTCGCCTCGAAGGCGATCACCAGGACCACCGAGACGATCCCCAGCGTCAGCGCACGGTAGCGGCCGCCGAGGACCCCACCACCGGGGTCGTCGTCGAGGGGTATCGGTACGGGGTCGACCGAGGTGGGGGAGGCAGTGGTCATACGTAACATCGTAAGAGCCGTCTGCCCCGATGACCCCTGACCCCGGTCGGTGATCTCCTCGGCCGCAGGGCCCAGGACGGGCCCCGGGACCCAGGACGGGCCCAGGCCGGGACCACGGCGGAGGTCAGTGCAGCACCTTGAGGCCCACCACGCCGGAGACGATCAGCAGCAGGCAGGCGATCCGGGCCATGGTCACCGGATCCCCCAGGACGGCCATGCCGTAGACCGCGGTGCCGACCGCTCCGATGCCCACCCAGACGGCGTAGCCGGTGCCGATCGGAATGGTGCGCATCGCGTACGCCAGGCCGCCCATGCTGAACAGCAGTGCGATGCCGAAGACGAGGCTGGGAACGAGGCGGGTGAAGCCCTTGGACGATTCCAGGGCGACCGCCCAAATGGTCTCCAGGACACCCGAGACGATCAGAACGAGCCAGGCCATGACGGTGCTACCTCCGCAGTCCACAGCGGCCGGATTGCCGCTGAACTGCGCCGTCTTGTCGTCACCGGGTACGACGCGCTCGTCCGGGGTGGCGGAAATACCGCCACCTGTCCCCGACGGTAGCACACATTGCCATACAGAATTTACAAAAGGGCATTGACCCCTCTCCCCCGGATCGGCCACTATGAATTCACTGGCCGTGTGCCCGAGTGGCTTAGGGAACCGTCTGCAAAGCGGTGCACGCGGGTTCGATTCCCGCCATGGCCTCACCGGAAAAGGAAATTGCCAGTCGACTCCGAAAGTCGACCGGCAATTTCCTTTCCCTGCTTTCCGCCTTTCCCGGGAGCTCCCGGTCAGGCGGTGACGGCGTCCTCGGCCCGGATCGGCAGCCGGCCGACCGGCAGGCCGGTGGCGGCGCGCACGGCCGCGGCGACGGCCGCCGGGGCGACCACCGCGGGCACGGCTCCGACCGCCTTCGCGCCGAACGGGGCCACCACGTCGCGCTCCTCCAGCAGCGCGGCGATCCGCACCTCCGGGGTGTCCAGCGCGGTGGGCAGCCGGTAGCCGGTGAGCGAGGGGTTCAGTAGCACCCCGCCCTCCGTCCGCAGGTCTTCCAGCAGTGCCAGGCCCACGCCCTGGGCCACCCCCGCCTCGATCCGGTCCTCGATCTGGCGCGGGTTCAGCGCCCGGCCGACGTCCTGGGCGACCGTCATCTCGACCACCCGCACGGCGCCCAGCTCGATGTCCACGTCCACCACCGCACGCATCGCGCAGAACGAGATGGAGACGAAGGCGTCGCCCTGCCCGGCCTCGTCCAGCGGCTCGGTGGGGTGCGGGCGGCACTGCGCGGTGGCCCAGAGCTCCTTGCCCTCCAGCGCCTCGGCGACGGGCATGCCGAGCACCCCGTCGTACGAGGTGATCTTGCCGTCGGCGATCTGGAGCAGCTCCGCCGACATCCCGAAGTTCGCCGCGATCGGCTGCAGCAGCTGGTGGCGGACCATCAGCGCGGCCCGCTCGACGGCGCCGCCGGAGACCCAGGTGTGCCGGCCGCGGGCGGACGGCCCGGCGATCGACTGGTCGCTGTCGGCCGGGGCGATGTAGACCTCGCTGACGCCCAGCACGGTCTGCACGATCTGCCGGGCCAGCGTGGCGAAGCCCTGCCCGGCGTCGACCGCCGCGCAGATCACCGTGGCGTGGTCCCCGCTGACCCGCACGGTCGCCGTGGAGACCTCGTCCTCGCCCTCGGCGCCCAGCATGTGCACCATGCCGACGGCGTAGCCGATCCCGCGCCGCACCGCCGCCGGGTCGCCCGCGCCGCCGGGCCCGCCGGGCAGCAGCCACTCGGCGTCCGGGTCGTCCACCGGCAGGGCCGGCAGCGGCTCGGCGGCGACCGCGTCCAGCAGGGCGCGCACCGGCGCCGGGCAGGTGACGGCCTGACCGGTGGGCAGCGGGTCGCCGGTGGACATCGCGTTGCGGCGGCGGATCTCCACCGGGTCCACGCCGATCCGGGCGGCCAGCTGGTCCAGCTGCGACTCGTACGCGAAGCACGCCTGCAGGGCGCCCTCGCCGCGCATCCGGCCGGCCGGCGGGTTGTTGGTGCGCACTGCCCAGGCGTCCACGAAGACGTTCGGGCAGACGTACGGACCGGCCGAGAAGGCCGTCGCGGCGGCCAGCGCCTCGGCGGAGACGTCCGCGTAGGCGCCGCCGTCCAGCAGGATCTGCGCCTCGACCTTCACCAGCGTGCCCTCGGCGTCGGCGTGGTGGCGGTAGCGCAGGAGCGCGGGGTGGCGCGAGGTGTGGGTGTGGAAGGACTCCTCGCGGGTGAGCGTCATCTTCACCGGGCGGCCGGTGCGCAGCGCCAGCAGGGCCAGGGTGACCTGGAACGAGAGGTCCTCGCGGTCGGTGGTGGCGCCGGGCACGCCGGTGACCACCAGCCGGACCCGGTCCGGCTCCAGGCCCAGGCAGGCGGCGGTGCGGTCGCGGTCGCCGTGCGGGTCGGTGGAGGACAGGTGCAGCTCGACGCCGCCGTCCGGGCGCGGTACGGCCAGCCCGGCCTCGGCGCCGAGCGGGGCCGGGTCCTGCCGGCCGACCTGGTAGAGGCCCTCGACGACGATCTCGCCGACCGCGTCCGGGTCCCCGGTGCGCAGCGGCAGGTGGCGGAACAGGTTGCCGTCCGGGTGCAGCGGCGGCGCGGTGAAGGCCTGCTCCGGGTCGGTGACGGCCTCCAGCGGCTCGTAGTCGACCGCGATCAGGCCGACCGCCAGCCGGGCGGTGTCCGGGTGGTCGGCGGCCACCGCGGCGATCGGCTCGCCGTGGTGGCGCACCACGCCGGCGGCCAGCACCGGCCGGTCGGCGACGATCGGCCCGGCCGGGGCACCGTCGGGGGTGCCGTCCGGTCCGGGCGGCAGGTCGGCGGCGGTGACCACGGCGTGCACACCGGGCAGCGCCAGCGCGGCCGAGGTGTCGATGCCCCGGATCCGGGCGTGCGGGTGCGGCGAGCGCAGCACCGCGCCCCACAACAGCCCCTCGGCCCACAGGTCGGCCGCGTACGGGTAGATGCCGAGCGCCTTGGGCAGCGCGTCGCTGCGCAGCGGGGAGCTGCCCAGGCCGATCGGCTCCGGTGCGCCGCCCTCGCCGCCGTCCTGCTGGAGTGCTGCGCCGATGTCGGTAGGCGACGTCATGATGCGTGGTCGTCCTCGGGGAGCCGGATGCCGTGGGCGGGGGTGGCACCGTACGGGACACCGGCCGGGGCGCCGCCCTCGGCCGGGGCACCGTGCGGGTGCGGGGCGGCGTACGGGGTGCCGTGCGGGGTGCCGTCGTGGACGGAGCCGGGCAGCGGGGTCCCGTGCGCGGGGGTGGGCTCGTAGACCGGGGCGTCGTACCCGGTGTCGTAGCCGTTCTGCTGCTGGTGGCCGTCCGGGTAGGGCACGTAGGTGCCGTGCGCGGGGGTGGCCTGGTACGGCTGCTCGGGGTAGCCCTGCGGCGGGTAGTACACCTGGTCGTCGGCGGCCTGGGCGGGGATCCGGGCGGGGATGTCGTCCCGGATCGGGGCCAGCACGGTGGTGTCGTACACGCCGGTGTCGTAGCCGCCCTGGGGGTCGCCGTACGGCAGCCCGGCCAGCGCCTGCTCGACAGCGTGCTGTTCCACGGCGGGCTGCGCCGGGTGGTGCTGCTCGGCGGCGTGCCGCTCCGGGTGGTACTGCTCCGCGGGGTGGGCGACCGGGTGGGCCTCGACGGGCTGCTGCGGGACGTGCTCGATCCAGGCCTCGGCGTCGGCGTAGACCGGCGGCTCGACGGCCTGCCCGGGTTCGACCGGCGCGTCCACCGGCACGTCGGCGGGCGGTTCGGCGACCGGCTCGGCCGGCCCCCCGGGAGCGGGCCCGGCGGCCTGCGCGGCGGCCTCCTCCGCCTCCTCGGCCTCCGCCGCGCGGGCGTCCGCGACGGTCTGGACGGCGGCCAGCACGCCCCGGTAGCCGGTGCAGCGGCAGAGGTTGCCGCACAGCGCCTGACGGGCCTCCACCTCGGTGGGCCGGTGGTTGCGCTGGAGCAGGTCGTGCACCGCCATCGCCATGCCGGGGGTGCAGTAGCCGCACTGGACGGCGCCAGAGGCGGCCAGCGCCTGCTGGACGGCGCTCGCGCCGCCGGCGGCGGACAGGCCCTCGACGGTGCTGATCTCGCTGTCGGCGGCCAGGGCGGCGGGCACCAGGCAGCCGGCCACCAGCTGGCCGTCCACCTGCACCGAGCAGGCCCCGCACTCGCCCTGCTCGCAGCCGTCCTTGGCGCCGGCCAGGCCGAGCCGCTCGCGCAGCACGTAGAGCAGGCTCTCGCCGATCCACGCGTCGGTGACGGGCCGTTCGAAACCGTTGACCCGCAGCGTGTACGAGGCGCACGGGCGCAGCTCGCGGCTGACCTGCGGGGAGAGGCCGAGCGGGTCGGCGTCCAGGGTCTCGATGGGGTCTGTGGTCACTTCAGCGCCCTTCCCAGTGCCCGTCGGGCCAGCACCGATACGGTACGCCGCAACCGAACCGCGGCCGCGGTCGGCCCCTCGGTCACGGCCTCCCAGGCGCCCTCGGCGCCGTAGTTGTCGGGGACGCAGGCGGCGGCCACGTACTCGCCGAAGGCGGCGGTCGCGGCCGGGTCGATCTCCCGGCTGCCGTCCCAGTCGATGCAGCCGGCCACCCAGGCCTCGGCCTCCAGCGGGCGCAGCGGCACCGGCGCGACGGCCCCGACGGCGCAGCGCACCGAGCGCCGGGCCGGGTCGAGGACCAGGGCGACGGAGGCGGTGGCGCGGGCCGGTCCGCTGCGGCCGGTGGCCTTGAGGAAGACCTGCGGGGCGTGCAGCAGCGGGACGCGCACCCAGGTGAGCAGTTCGCCGGGGCGCACCGGGTCGAGTCCGGTGAGCAGGTGACTGACCGGCACCTCGCGGGTGCCCCCGGCCCGGGCCAGGGTGACGCTGGCCTCCAGCGCGGTGAGCACCGGGAGGGTGTCGCCGGCCGGGGCGGCGGTGACGATGTTCCCGCCGAGGGTGCCGACGTTGCGGACCTGCGGCGGGCCGGCGGTGCGGGCGGCGTCGGCGAGCGCGGGGATGAGCGCCGCGAAGTCGGGGCGGTCCATCCGGGCGTGGGTGAGTCCGGCGCCGAGCACGGCGGTGCCGCCGTCCTCGTAGCGCCAGCCGCGCAGTTCGGTGATCCGGCCGAGGCCGACCAGGGCGGCGGGGCGCAGTCGGCCGGCGTTGACGGCCTCCATCAGGTCGGTGGCTCCGGCCACCGGTACCGCGGCCGGGGCGGCGGCCAGCGCGTCGACGGCCTCGTCGAGGGAGGCCGGCAGCATGATCGTCCGGTTCACCTGGGTCCCACCGTGCTCCACTTGCTCATCGATCGCCTGCCGCCCGCCGGCCTTCGGCCGTACTGTCCTGCGTCAGCAGCCCGGCCTGGCCCGTAGGGTACGGGCGATCGGGCCGGGTTGGGCAACTCTGGCACACAATGCTCGATGATCATTTCGGGACCGGTGAACGGGACTGCCCGATTGAGACTGATACCGGGCGGTATCTGCCCCGACCCGCTCCGGGCCAGGGCAGATGTTCATCAGTTCTTGACGTCGGACGACCGCTCAGAAGTTCCCCGCGGGTAGGACCGGGGCGTTTCCCGCGGGTCTTCGCCGGGTCCGGCGGGACCCGCGGGACCTGCGGGACACGCCCTACCGCACCGGCGGCGGGCCCTCGATCGGCCGGCCGAGCACCCCGGGCCGGCGCTGCCACGGGTGCGGACCGTCGGCCGGGCGGTACTCGACGCCGAGCGCGTCAAGGGCCCTCAGGTGCGTCGTCAGCCGCTGCTCGAAACCGGCGAAGTCCCGCTCGGCCGGCTCGGCGGGCAGCTCCGACCAGGCGACCTCGGCGAAGGCGACCAGCCGGGGGAAGGCCCGGTAGTCGATGTCCCGGGCGCTGTCCATGAACTCGCTCCACAGGTTGGCCTGGGTGCCGATCACGTGCCGGGCGGCGGCCTCGTCCAGCTGCTCGGGGACCGGCTCGAACCGGTAGACGTCCTCCAGCGTGCGCACGAATCCGACCGGGATCGGCTCGTCCGGTCCGTCCGCCTGCCGGTGGTCGAAGTAGACGTGCTGCTCGGGGCACATCACCACGTCGTGCCCGGCCTTCGCGGCGGCGACCCCGCCGCCGAAGCCGCGCCAGGAGGAGACGGCGGCGCCCGGCGCGAGCCCGCCCTCCAGGATCTCGTCCCAGCCGATCAGCCGGCGGCCGCGGTCGGCCAGCCAGCCGTCGAAGTGCCGGATGAGGTGGCTCTGCAGTTCGTCCTCGTTGGCCAGGCCCAGCTCGCGTATCCGGGCCTGCGCGGCGGCGCTGTCCTTCCACTGCTCCTTGGGGCACTCGTCGCCGCCGAGGTGGATGAACTCGGACGGGAAGAGCTCCAGGACCTCCTCCAGCACGCCCTCGAAGAAGCGCAGGGTCTCCTCGGAGGCGTTGAGCACGTTGTGGCTCACCCCCCAGTCGGTCCAGACCCCGAGCGCGGCGGTGTCCACCACGTCGGTGTTGCCCAGCTCGGGGTAGGCGGACACGGCGGCCTGGGTGTGGCCGGGCAGGTCGATCTCCGGGACGACGGTGACCCCGCGGGCGGCCGCGTAGGAGACGATCTCGCGCAGGTCGTCCTGGGTGTAGTAGCCGCCGTGCGGGCGGTCGTCGCGGCGCTGCCCGGCCCGGTAGCCGACCATCGAGCGCTCCCGCCAGGCGCCGCGCCCGGTCAGCCTCGGGTAGCGCTTGATCTCCACCCGCCAGCCCTGGTCGTCGGTCAGGTGCAGGTGCAGCACGTTGAGCTTGTGCGCGGCCAGCAGGTCGACGAAGCGCAGCACGTCCGACTTGGGCAGGAAGTGCCGGGCGACGTCGAGCAGCGCGCCGCGCCAGCCGAACCGGGGGGCGTCCGCGATGTCGGCGCCGGGCAGGACCCAGCCCTCGCGGCGCAGCGGCGAGCGGCGGTAGGCGTCCGGCCCGAGCAGCTGCCGCAGGGTCTGCGCGCCCCACAGCGCTCCGGCCGGGCCGCCCGCGGCGAGCAGGGCGTGGCCGGGGCGCACCGTGATCCGGTACGCCTCGGCGGCGAGCGTCCGGTCCTCGACCAGCTCGATGCCCGAACCCGGCCGGCCCGGGCCGAGCGGCAGCCCGGTGGCGGCGGACAGTGTGGTCCGCAGCCAGCGCTCGGCGTCGGCCAGCGCGGGGGGTGCGGTCAGCGTGGTGGCGGCGTCGAGCGGGTAGTCCTCGTCCGGGCGGCGAACGGCACTCGACGGTGCGGGAATGAGGTCCATTCCGACATCCTGCCCACGCCCCGGCGATTGGCATAGACCACCGGGGAAACCCTGGTGCTATGCAAAACGGCGTTGTGCGCGGCGCCGCGGACTACTTGTTGTCGCCGTCGCCGCCCTGCGGCTTGCCGATGCCGTCGTAGATCTCCTTGCACATGGGGCAGACCGGGTACTTCTTCGGGTCGCGCCCGGGCACCCACACCTTGCCGCAGAGCGCCACCACGGGAGACCCGGAGAGGGCACTCTCCATGATCTTGTCCTTCTGGACGTAGTGCGCGAAGCGCTCGTGGTCGCCGTCCCCGTGGGACACCTGTGGGACGGGCTCGACCAGGGTGCCGGTGCCGAGGCCGCGCTCGGGCTCAAGAGTGCTCATGGGTGCCAAGTCTATGGGGGCCTCCGGAAACCCGGCCAGTGTCGCGGCGCGGGGCCGGTCGGCTCAGTTCATCGTGGGGTCGTCCGGGTAGGTCGCCAGCAGGGCGAGCGGGCCGCGCTGGCGGCGCAGGACCGCGCGCCACAGCCGTTCCGGCTCGGGGCTGGAGACGTCCCCCGGCTCGCAGTCCACCAGGTACCAGGCGCCGCTCTCCAGCTCCGCCTCCAGCTGTCCCGGCGACCAGCCGGCGTACCCGGCGAAGATCCGCAGGCTGCCCAGCTCCCCGGCCAGCACCTCGGGCGGCGCCTCCAGGTCCACCAGGCCGATCGCACCGTGCACCCGGCGCCAGCCGAGCGGCTCGCCGGTGCCCGGCTCCCCCGGTGCCACCGCGAGGCCGAGCGCCGAGTCCAGCGCCACCGGGCCGCCCTGGAACACCACGGCCGGCTGTCCGACGAGTCTGTTCCAGCCGTCCAGCACGCTTCCCACCTCGACCGGCGTCGGCCGGTTGAGGACCACGCCGAGCGCCCCCTCGACGTCGTGGTCGAGGAGCAGCACCACCGCCCGCGCGAAGTTCGGGTCGGTGAGCAGGGGCGTCGCGACGAGCAGACAGCCGGTGTGGGACCGGCCTCCGTGCGAATGGGCCGCCGTCATGCCCACATGATCCCGCAGAACGGCACCGCTCGGACACCGCAACACCCGGAAACCCCCACGCCGGACGAACACCCGTACGGCCGCACCGGGGGGCGGGCGCGGGCCCGGAGAGAGCACCATCACGGGAGAGGCTCACGGGAACCAACGGAGCGCCTACTACCATCTACGTCTGGTGGACGCCCATACGGTGCCGACTCGGTTTCGCCGGGGGCCCGAACGCGCCCGTACGAACGGTCCACCACCGGCTCTCTCCCGGAGCCGCCCTTTCCGACTCCTCTGGCACCCCGGATTGCGAGAACGATGACCGACGACGTCCTGCTGGTCCATGGCGGAAATCCGCTCGAAGGCGAGATCCGCGTCCGCGGTGCGAAGAACCTGGTGCCCAAGGCCATGGTCGCCGCCCTCCTCGGGCAGGGCCCCAGCAGACTGCGCAACGTCCCGGACATCCGCGACGTCAAGGTGGTCCGCGGCCTGCTGCAGCTGCACGGCGTGACCGTGCGCACCGGTGACGAGGACGGCGAGCTGATCCTCGACCCCTCGCACGTCGAGAGCGCCAACGTCGCCGACATCGACGCGCACGCCGGCTCCTCGCGGATCCCGATCCTGTTCTGCGGCCCGTTGCTGCACCGCCTCGGCCACGCCTTCATCCCCGGCCTCGGCGGCTGCGACATCGGCGGCCGCCCCGTCGACTTCCACTTCGAGGTGCTGCGCCAGTTCGGCGCCACCATCGAGAAGCACCCGCAGGGCACCTACCTGGTCGCCGCGCAGCGGCTGCGCGGCACCAAGATCGAGCTGCCCTACCCCTCGGTCGGGGCGACCGAGCAGGTGCTGCTCACCGCCGTCCTCGCCGAGGGCGTCACCGAGCTGCGCAACGCGGCCATCGAGCCGGAGATCGTCGACCTGATCTGCGTGCTGCAGAAGATGGGCGCGATCATCACGCTGGGCACCGACCGGACGATCCTGATCACCGGCGTGGACGAGCTGAACGGCTACAACCACCGCGCGCTGCCGGACCGCCTGGAGGCGGCCTCCTGGGCCTGCGCGGCGCTGGCCACCAAGGGCGACATCTACGTCCGCGGCGCCCGCCAGCTGGAGATGATGACCTTCCTGAATACCTTCCGGAAGGTCGGCGGCGCCTTCGAGGTGGACGACGAGGGCATCCGCTTCTGGCACCCGGGCGGCGAGCTCAAGGCGATCGCCCTGGAGACCGACGTGCACCCGGGCTTCCAGACCGACTGGCAGCAGCCGCTGGTGGTCGCGCTGACCCAGGCCACCGGCCTGTCCATCGTCCACGAGACGGTGTACGAGTCGCGGCTCGGCTTCACCGGCGCGCTGAACCAGATGGGCGCGCACATCCAGCTCTACCGCGAGTGCCTGGGCGGCACCCCGTGCCGCTTCGGCGCCCGCAACTTCCTGCACTCCGCGGTCGTCTCCGGCCCGTCCAAGCTGATCGGCTCCGAGCTGGTCATCCCGGACCTGCGCGGCGGCTTCTCGTACCTGATCGCGGCGCTGGCGGCCGAGGGCACCTCGACCGTGCACGGCATCGACCTGATCAACCGCGGCTACGAGAACTTCATGGACAAGCTGCGCGACCTGGGCGCCCACGTCGAGCTGCCCAGCGAGCAGCTGGTCGACGCCTGACGGTCCGGTCCCAACGGCGAGAGGCCGGGCTCCCCAGCGGGGAGCCCGGCCTCTCGGGCGTTCAAGGGGTGGCTCAGGCAGCGCCCTTGGCGGCTTCCTTCAGCTTGGAGCCGGCGCTCACCTTGGCGCTGTAGCCCGCGGCGATCTGGATCGGCTCGCCGGTCTGCGGGTTGCGGGCCGTACGGGCAGCGCGGTGGGTGCGCTCGAAGGTCAGGAAACCGGGGATGGTGACCTTCTCGTCGCCCTTGGCGACGACCTCGCCGACGATCTCGGCGAAGGCGGCCAGAACGGCGTCGGCGTCCTTGCGGGTCACCTCGGCGCGCTCGGACAGCGCGGCCACCAGCTCACTGCGGTTCATGTGTACTCCTGTGGTCTGTTCGCTTGCGGTGCGCGGGGGCCCATCGGTGCTCCCACCGGGGGGCACCCGGATGGGCCGCAGGTCCGCACACTGTGCTCATGCAGGCAATGCGTGGTCGCAGGCCGGGTCCGTACCCGATGCCGCGCGCCGGAGCCGTCGAAGGCCCACCCGCCCGCCTGGATACGAATCCTGCCCCGACCGGCCCCGAGAAAGCCAATCGGGCCCCGGGCGAGCCACCCGAACATCGCCCGCTCGTTGGAGGTGTGACGCTCCGTCGGCTCCGGCGGACCGGGCGCGGGCGGCGGTCGGGACGACACGCCGGAAGACCAGGGGGACGTTCCGTACTTGTCGGACACGCCTGCCCCGTGCAGGGCTACGGTACGCCCTAGGACTGACAAGCCCAAACACGCCCCTCGCCCTTGTGTCGCAAGGGTTCGGGGCGGGCTGGGCGGGTATGGCCCTTATTCGTACATTTGAGCGATCCGTGACACGTCGCCCGACCCGGTCGTCAGAGCTTGACGACGGGGAACGCGGCGGTGTCCAGGGTGCCGACGATGCCGGGGGTCGGACGGGCCGGCGCGCGGTCCTCCTGGGCCCCCGCCAGGGCCGCCTCGCGCACCGCGGAGGCGACGGTCTTGGCGACGTCCTTGTGGAACACGCTCGGGATGATGTAGTTGGCGTTCAGCTCGTCGTCTGCCACGGTGGTGGCCAGCGCCCGGGCGGCGGCGATCATCATCTCGGTGTTGACGGTACGGCTCTGGGCGTCCAGCAGGCCGCGGAAGACGCCCGGGAAGACCAGCACGTTGTTGATCTGGTTCGGGAAGTCGCTGCGGCCGGTGGCGACCACGGCGGCGGTCTGCCGGGCGATGGCCGGGTCGACCTCCGGGTCCGGGTTGGCCAGCGCGAAGACGATCGAGTCCTCCGCCATGGTGGCCAGGTCGTCGCCGTCCAGGACGTTCGGGGCCGAGACGCCGATGAAGACGTCGGCGCCCGCCACGGCCTCCTTGAGGCTGCCGGTGCGGCCCGAGCGGTTGGTGTGCTCGGCGATCCAGCGCAGGTTCTCGTTGAGGTCCCCGCGGCCCAGGTGGACCACGCCGTGCACGTCCGCCACGGTGGCGTGCTCGACGCCGGCCGCCATCAGCAGCTTGAGGATCGCGGTGCCGGCGGCGCCGGCGCCCGACATCACCACGCGGATGTCGGCGATCCGCTTGCCGACCACCTTCAGCGCGTTGGTGAGGGCGGCCAGCACGACGATCGCGGTGCCGTGCTGGTCGTCGTGGAAGACCGGGATGTCCAGGGCCTCGCGCAGCCGGGCCTCGATCTCGAAGCAGCGCGGCGCGGAGATGTCCTCCAGGTTGATCCCGGCGAAGCCCGGGGCGATCGCCCTGACGATGGCGACGATCTCGTCGGTGTCCTGGGTGTCCAGGCAGATCGGCCAGGCGTCGATCCCGGCGAAGCGCTTGAACAGGGCCGCCTTGCCCTCCATGACCGGCAGCGCGGCCTCGGGGCCGATGTTGCCCAGGCCCAGCACCGCCGAGCCGTCGGTGACCACGGCGACGCTGTTGCGCTTGATGGTCAGGCGGCGCGCGTCCTCGGGGTTCTCCGCGATCGCCATGCAGACCCGGGCGACGCCGGGGGTGTAGATCATGCTGAGGTCGTCACGGTTGCGGATCGGCAGCTTCGAGGACATCTCGATCTTGCCGCCGAGGTGCATCAGGAAGGTGCGGTCCGAGACCTTGCCGATCGACACGCCGTCGATCGCGCGCAGCTTCTCGACGATCTCCTCGCCGTGCGCGACCGAGGAGGCCGCCACCGTGACGTCCATCCGCAGCGCCTCCAGGCCGGAGGCGGTGACGTCGAGACCGGTCACCGACCCGCCGGAGGACTCCACGGCCGTGGTGATCGCACTGACGGCGTTGCCCCGGGCCGGGACCTCCAGCCGTACCGTGATCGAGTTGGAGACACTGGGCACCGTCGCCATCGACGCTTCCTTCTTCCGTCTGTCCCGCAGGCTCAACATTTTGTTGAAGGCATCGCCCGCGCATGCTAGACCTCGATCGTCGCACCTTCCAAGGGGTAGCCAGAAATAACGTTCATTGAGTGTGCGGACCCGACAATCCCACCCAATGGCCGCCGGTCCCCCGCCGCTCACTCCTTGCCTCTCCCGGCCGATGCGTTACATTGGACGGGACACCGGCTCGATCCAAGCCCCCGGGCCCAACCTTCGTCCCTTCGAGGGACCACTTGCCGCGAGGCGAGCATGGCGGGTCGGTGTCGTAAACGTCTGAAGGCCCCTCACCGTCCGGTGAGGGGCCTTCTTCCGTCGGGACCCGACGGGACCCGACGGGCCGTCAGCCGTGCAGCAGCGCGGGCACGCCGTCCGCGTCCGGCAGGTCGTCCGGGCCGGAGAGCACGGTCAGCCGCTGGGTCGCGCGGGTCAGCGCCACGTACAGCACCCGCAGCCCGGCCTCCGACTCGCCGGCGATGCCGGTCGGGTCGGCCACCACGGTCGCGTCGTACTCCAGGCCCTTGGCCTCCAGACTGCCCAGCGCCACCACGCGCCCGCCCAGGCCCTCGGCCCAGCCGGCCGCCTCGTCCCGGCGGTCCATCGGCACCACGATCGCCACGGTGCCGTCCACCTCGGCCAGCAGCCGCTCCAGCTCGGCCCGGGCGGCCTCGCCGAAGGCCTCCGGCGAGGGGTCGGTGGTGGCCGCGAAGCGCGGCTCCACGCCGACGCGGCGCACCGCGCTCGGCGACGGGGTGCCCGGCGCGGCCAGCGCCAGCACCTTCGCCGCGACCTCGGCGATCTCGGCCGGGTTGCGGTAGTTCACGGTCAGCGTGAAGCGGCGGCGCGGCTTGCCGGAGAGCACGTCGTCCAGTGCGGCCTGGGCCTCCTGCGGGAACGGCCAGGAGGACTGCGCCGGGTCGCCGACGATCGTCCAGGTGGCCATCCGGGCCCGGCGGCCGATCATCCGCCACTGCATCGGGGTGAGGTCCTGCGCCTCGTCCACGATGATGTGCGCGTACTCCCTGCGCTCGACCGGCTGGCGGTCGCGCTGGCGGGTGGAGCGGTCGGCGAAGGTGGTGACCTCCTCCAGGCCGCTCAGCAGGTCCACCGCGTCCACCTCGCGGACCTTCGGGCGGGCCGGCTCGCCCAGCAGCACCTGGAGCTCGTCGATCAGCGCGACGTCGTGCGCGGACAGCGCGCCCGCGCCCTCCGCGGACAGGTGGCGCCAGGAGGCGGCCAGCAGCCTGGCCTCGTCCGGGGTGACGGCGCGACGGGCGATCCGGTTGGTGTGCCGGTGCTGCCGCAGCGTGCCGAGCACCCGGCGCGGGCTCAGTGCCGGCCACCAGGCGTCCAGGAAGTCCAGGAACGAGGCCTCGTCCGAGACGTACTCGTCGAAGGACTCCTTCTCCTCCTGGCGCTGCTCGCGGGCGTAGTGGTCGGCGGGCTTCGGCAGGTCCCTGGTGGCCTGCTGCCACAGGGCGTCCAGCAGCAGCCGGCGGGCCCGCGGGCGCAGCAGGTTCAGCGGGGTGCCGCCGGAGCCCACCACGTTGCCGCGCACGGCCTTCAGCCGGGAGGCGTCCAGCTTCAGCACCTCGCCGCGGGCGACGACCTTCAGCTCCTGCGGCGCGCCCAGCTCCAGCGCCGCGCGGGCGGCCCGGCGCAGCAGCTGCACCATCCGGCCCGAGCCCTTGACCCGGGCCGCCTCGGGAGTGTCGTAGGTGCCCGCCTCGATGCCGTCCACCAGCGAGCCGACCGCCCGGATGGCGACCTGGCCCTCCTCGCCCAGCGCGGGCAGCACGCCCTCGGTGTAGGACACCAGCAGCGGGGTCGGCGAGACCACCAGGATGCCCCCGGCGTAGCGGCGGCGGTCCTGGTAGAGCAGGTAGGCGGCGCGGTGCAGGGCGACGGCGGTCTTGCCGGTGCCGGGGCCGCCGGTGACCAGGGTGGCGCCCGCGGCGGCGGCGCGGATCACCTCGTCCTGCTCCTTCTGGATGGAGGAGACGATGTCGCGCATCGAGTGGCTGCGGGCGCGGCCCAGCGAGGCCATCAGCGCACCGTCGCCGACCACGGCCAGCTCCTCGCCGTCCAGGGTCGGGGCGAGGTCCGGACGCAGCAGGTCGTCCTCGACGCCGATCACCTTGCGGCCCTTGGAGCGGATCACCCGGCGACGGATCACCCGGCCCGGTTCGACCGGGGTGGCGCGGTAGAAGGGGGCGGCGGCGGGCGCGCGCCAGTCGATCACCAGCGGGCCGTACTCGGCGTCCAGCACGCCCAGTCGGCCGATGTGGAGGGTCTCGGCGACGGCCGGGTCGGCCGGGTCGAGCGGGGTGTCCGACGGGATCCCGTGCTCCTCCGGGGCGTCCGCCCGCTGGAGGTCGATCCGGCCGAACAGGAAGTCCTCGAACTCGCTGTTCAGTCGGTGGAGGTGGGCGCCGGCCCGGTAGACCTGGGCGTCGCGTTCGGCGAGCGCGCCGGGGGTGCCGACCTGGACCCGCTTGGCGGCGTCCTCCAGGATGTACTCGGCCTCGGCGAGCTTCTCCTCCAACCGGTGGTAGACGGTGTCGAGGTGCTGCTGCTCACCGGCGATCTCGCGCGCGCGGACGGTCTCGTGGTCGGTGGCGGGGGTGGTGGGCGTGTTGCTCTGCATGGCCTCGGTGGTTGCGGCGGAATCCCGCTCCGGAAAACGAGCGGACGGATGATCCTACGCCGCCACCCCCGGGCCGCGCTGCTCCGGAACGTACAAAAATCGAAGGGCCGCCCTCCGCGGAGCGGAGGGCGGCCCTTCGAGTCAACATGGGGTGGTGGAGATGCCGGGAATCGAACCCGGGTCCAGTGGAGTTAATTCAGGGCTTCTCCGAGCGCAGTCCGCTGTGCTTTTCTCGGCCCTGGCGGTCACACGGACAAGCCGCCAACAGGCCCAGCTGCTGTTTGATTTCCCATCCGCCCTCGCAGCCCGGGCGGACGGTTGAGTTCCCTAGATTATGCCAGGGTCCGGGTCGGGAACTCCCCGGTCTGACACCCAAGCGCTATCGGTGCTTATTAGGCAGCGAGAGCGAACTGCTGGGAATCGCGCTTAGAGTTGGCGATTATTTTTTTGCGACACGTGGTTAACGAGATCATTGCCGCGTTCCTCGGCTCGCTTCCCCTGTTTCAACATCCCCTGTCGAAACCGATCATCCCCATGTTTTGTTGAGAAACAGCGCGGACGGTGACCGTCCTTGTTGCTGGCGCCATACTACGCGAGGCGACCAGCGGGGGTCCAGCCGATTAACTCTGGCGCCGCCGGGCCGCCGCCACGGCGCGTGCCGTCTCGCGGGTGTCCTGCTTCTCGCGGAGCGTCTGACGCTTGTCGTAGAGCTTCTTGCCGACCGCGAGGGCCAGTTCGAGCTTCACCCGGCCGTCCTTGAAGTACAGCGAGAGCGGGACCAGGGTGTGGCCCGCGTCGCGGACCTTGGTCTCGATCTTCTGGATCTCCATCCTGTGCAGCAGCAGCTTGCGCTTGCGCCGGGCCGCGTGGTTGGTCCACGTCCCCTGGGTGTACTCGGGGATGAAGACGTTGTCGATCCACGCCTCGTGGTTCTGGATGTACGCGTAGCCGTCGACCAGGTTGGCCCGCCCCTCGCGCAGCGACTTGACCTCGGTGCCGGTGAGCACCAGGCCGCACTCGTAGGTGTCGAGGATCGTGTACTCGTGTCGCGCCTTCTTGTTCTGCGCGATCAGCTTCTGTCCGGTTTCCTTTGCCATAACCCGGTCATTCTCGCACTTCGGGACCGGATGGGGCAGCTGCTTTAGGCACGGGTGCCGAGCCCCGCGAGGACCCGCAGGGCGAGTTCGTCGGCCTCCTCGCCCGAACCGGCCGGGACGTCGGGGGTCAGGCCGGTACCGTCCGGGGAGCGTCCGGCCGGGGTGTAGTAGCGGCCGACGGTCAGCTCCAGCACGGCGCCGTCGGCGAGCCGGCTGGGCTGCTGGACGGTGCCCTTGCCGAAGGTCCGCGAGCCCACCACCACGGCGCGGCTGCGGTCCTGGAGGGCCCCGGCGAGCAGTTCGGCGGCGCTCATCGTGCCGCCGTCCACCAGCAGCACCAGCGGGGTGCGCTGGTCGCCGCCGGGCGGGGCGGTCAACTCCCTGGTCTCGCCGCGCTCCTGGTACGAGCCGACCGTTCCGCCGTCCAGGAAGATCCCGGCGGTGCCGGCCGCCTCGTCGACCAACCCGCCGGAGTTGCCGCGCAGATCGAGCACCACGCCGGTGTGCGGGGCGCGCAGGGCGGCGCGCACCTGGTCGGCCACGCCGCTCGTGAAGGCGCGCACGGTCACCCGCAGCACGCCCTTGCCGAGCTGCTCCGCGGTGACCTGCCGACTGTCCAGAAGCACGCGCCGCAGCCGCAGTTCGCGCTCCTCCGCCCCGCCGCGCCGGACCGCCAGGGTGACCTCGGAGCCGGCCCGGCGCTCCTCGCCCCGGCCGCGCAGCCGCGCGACCACCTCGGTGACCGGCAGGTGGTCGGCCTGGTCCTGACCGATCCGCACGAGCCGGTCGCCGGGGGCGATCCCGGCCGCGGCGGCCGGGCCGCCGGGGGCGACCTGGGAGACCTCGGTGACGCCGTCCTGGCCGCGGCCGACCGAGAGGCCGACGCCCGGGTAGCGGCCGTCCAGGCCCTGGCTGAACTCCGCGTACTCCTGGGCGCTGTAGTACGCGCCCCAGCGGTCGCCGCCGGCCGCCAGCAGGTGCTCGGCCTGCTGCTCCGACAGGGTGGCGCCGGCCGGGTCCGCCGGGAGCCCGCCGGTGGCCCGGGCGGTGTCGGCGGAGGACCGGTGCGGCGGGTCGCCCGGGTCGCCCCAGGCGCCGGTGGCCGCGCCGGCCAGCAGCACGGCGCCGAACACCAGGCTGAGCACGGTCACCTGGCGGGCCCTGCGCGGAGTTTGCAGCATGGCACCGGAGTGTAGACACCGCCGCGCGCGGGACGAACCGCAACGGTGGACCGCGGAACGCCGACGGCCCCGTACGGCGCAGTGCCGTACGGGGCCGTCGGGCCTGCGGGAATCAGACCTTGAGGTACTTGCGCAGGGTGAAGAAGGCCGCGACGCCGGCCATGCCCATACCCACCACGATCAGCAGCGGTATCACCGCGAGCACCGAGCCGAGCCCGATGAAGTGGATGAACTGCACCCGGTCGGCCAGCCAGTTCTGGACGAAGAAGTGCCCGCCGATCAGCAGTCCGGAGGCCATCGCCGCACCCAGCAGCGCCGAGAAGGCCGCCTCGGCGATGAAGGGCATCTGGACGTAGAAGTTCGAGGCACCGACCAGGCGCATGATCCCGGTTTCGCGCCGCCGGCTGTACGCCGACACCCGGACGGTGTTGACGATCAGCAGCAGGGCGACGAACAGCATCAGCACCATGATCACGAAGGCCGCCGTCTGGAGGCCGTTGAGCAGGCCGAACAGGTTCTCCAGGATCTTCCGCTGGTCCTCGACCGACTTGACGCCGGGCTTGCCGGCGAAGGCGCTCTGGATCACGTCGTACTTGGTCGGGTCGTTGAGCTTGACCCGCCAGGACTGCGGCATGGCGTCCGGACCCAGGACGGAGATGAGCGGGTTGTCCGGGTTCATCTCCTTCCAGTGCTTGTACGCCTCGGGCGAGCTCTCGTAGGTGGACGACTGGACCACCGAGCTCATCTTGTCCAGCTGGTCCTTGATGTCCTGGACCTGCTGGTCGGTGGCCGCGCCCTTGTCGCACTGGGGCGAGTTACGGGCGTCCGCCTTCGTGCAGAAGTAGATGCTCACCTCGACCTTGTCGTACCAGTACCCCTTCATGGAGTTCACCTGGTCGCGGACCAGGAGCGAGGAACCGGCGAGGGCGAGGGAGAGCGCGACGCTGACCACGACCGCGATGGTCATGGTCAGGTTGCGTCGGAGACCCACACCGATCTCCGACAGGACGAACTGGGCACGCATGCGGGAAACAACTCCAGGGTCGGTACTGCTCTGGTCTGGCGGGTCGGGCCGGCGGCCCCACGGGTCAGCGCTGGTCGGTCAGTGCTGGTATCCGTAGACGCCGCGGGCCTGGTCGCGGACGAGCAGCCCCTTGTCGAGTTCGATGACGCGCTTGCGCATCTGGTCGACGATGGCCTGGTCGTGGGTGGCCATCAGCACCGTGGTGCCGGTGCGGTTGATGCGGTCGAGCAGCTTCATGATGCCGACCGAGTTCTGCGGGTCGAGGTTGCCGGTGGGCTCGTCCGCGATGAGCAGCATCGGACGGTTCACGAAGGCGCGGGCGATGGCCACGCGCTGCTGCTCACCACCGGACAGCTCGCCCGGCATCCGGTCCTCCTTGCCGCCGAGGCCGACCAGCTCCAGCACCTCGGGCACCACCTTGTTGATGGCGCTCTTGGGCTTGCCGATCACCTCCAGGGCGAAGGCGACGTTCTGCGCGACCGTCTTGTTCGGCAGCAGGCGGAAGTCCTGGAAGACCGTGCCCAGCTGGCGGCGCATGTGCGGCACCTTCCAGTTGGACAGCTTGCCGAGGTCCTTGCCCAGTACGTGCACCGCGCCCGTGCTGGGACGCTCCTCGCGCAGGCACAGGCGCAGGAAGGTGGACTTTCCCGAGCCGGACGAGCCGACCAGGAAGACGAACTCACCCTTCTCGATCTCCAGCGAGACGTTGTCCAGGGCGGGACGGTTCTGCTTGGGATAGGTCTTGGAGACGTTGTCGAATCTGATCACGGCTGCATCACGGAGGCCATCCTAGGCGGCGCCAGTCCTCGGTCGGTCCGCCCCGGAGGCCCGGTCCATGGGCGGGCGAAAGGAGCGCGGTGGGCTGCTCCCGGTCTGGGACCATACGCGAATCGGCGCCCGGCCCGCAGGGACCGCCCGTGACAACGGCCGGACTCTGCGGGAGAATGTCCGCTTATGCCCCGAATATTGCGAGGCATCTCACAGCCCGGAAGCCGGAACTGCCGGAACCTGGCAGAGTGGAGGTGGGCGACCGTGTCACGGCCGCTCCCCCGTACAGGGCAGTGCAGGGAACCAAAGCCCCGTCCGGTGCGTTGGCTGTAGCAGCGAGGAGGAGATCGCATGACCTGCGACCATCTGGTGTGCGCCAACTGCAACGGCCGCGTCAGCGACGGGCGTTGCCCGGTGTGCCGGGCCAACCGGGCCCGGCTTCAGGAGCAGCAGAGCCCGTTCGCCGCGCTCTCCCCCGCGATGCTGCTGGCCCTGCTGGCCGGACTGCTCGCGGTGGCGCTGATCGCCCGGCAGGCACTGGCCTGACGACCCACGACGCGTACGACGAAGGGCCCCGACCGCTGCGGTCGGGGCCCTTCGTCGATGTCGGCCGTTACTCGGCGCTGGTCTCGCGCTGCTTGCGCCAGCGGATCCCGGCCTCGATGAAGCCGTCGATGTCGCCGTCCAGCACGGCCTGCGGGTTGCCGGCCTCGTACGCGGTGCGGACGTCCTTCACCATCTGGTACGGGTGCAGCACGTAGGAGCGCATCTGGTTGCCCCAGGAGCTGCCGCTGTCCTTGAGCGCGTCCATCGCCGCCTTCTCCTCCTGGCGGCGCCGCTCCAGCAGCTTGGCCTGGAGGACGTTCATCGCGGACGCCTTGTTCTGGATCTGCGAGCGCTCGTTCTGGCAGGAGACCACGATGCCGGTCGGGATGTGCGTGATGCGCACCGCCGAGTCGGTGGTGTTGACGCCCTGGCCGCCGGGGCCGGAGGCGCGGTAGACGTCCACCCGCAGCTCGCCCTCGTCGATGTCGACGTGGTCGGACTGCTCGACGACCGGGAGGACCTCGACGCCGGCGAAGGAGGTCTGCCGGCGGCCCTGGTTGTCGAACGGCGAGATCCGCACCAGGCGGTGGGTGCCCTGCTCGACCGAGAGGGTGCCGTAGGCGTACGGCGCCTTCACGGTGAAGGTCGCGGACTTGATGCCGGCCTCTTCGGCGTACGAGGTGTCGTACACCTCGGTGGGGTACCCGTGCCGCTCGGCCCAGCGCAGGTACATGCGCATGAGCTGCTCGGCGAAGTCGGCGGCGTCCACGCCACCGGCCTCGGCACGGATGTTGATCAGCGCCTCGCGGGCGTCGTACTCGCCGGACAGGAGGGTGCGGACCTCCAGTTCCTCGACGGCCTTCTGGAGGGAGACGAGTTCGGTCTCGGCCTCGGCGCGGGTGTCCGCGTCGTCCTCGGCCTCGGCGAGCTCGAACAGCACGCCCAGATCGTCGATGCGGCTGCGCAGGCCCTCGACCCGGCGCAGTTCGCCCTGGAGGAAGGAGAGCCGGCTGGTCACCTTCTGCGCGTTCGCGACGTCGTCCCACAGGGTGGGGGCGGCTGCCTCCTCCTCCAGGACCGCGATGTCGGCCCGGATCTTGTCCAGGTCGAGGACGGCCTCGATCGACCCCATGGTCGTATCGAGGTTCTTGAGCTCTTCGGAAGGATCGACGGCTGCCACGCCCCCAGGGTAATGGTTCCGGGAGTGGTCATGACGACACCCCCGGCTCCCCGGGGGTCACGGCCACCGTCACGGCCGCGCCGGCGGCTCCGGCTACGGGGCCCGCGGACCGGTGCCCGACACCGCCGGACGGGTCGGGTGGCCGCCGTCCGGGACGGTGGCCGCGAACGCCGTCCAGGCCGCGGCGGCGCCCGCCAGCAGCAGGACGGTGGCGATCAGGACGGCCAGCAGCCGGCGGCGGCGCAGCAGGGCCTGGCGGTCCCGGCGGTGGCCCGGGGCGGCGCGCTGGGCGCGGGACTCCAGCGCGTAGGCGGCCAGCTCGTCGGCGGACGGGCGGCGCAGGCTGGTGTGGGTGTCCCGGGTGGAGTCCGGGGCGGCGCCCGGCACCAGCGGGACGGCCGGACCGCGGCGGCGCTTGTGGATGCCGGGGCCGGCGTCGATCTCGGCGTAGACGGCCTCGCCGGGGGTCAGCTGCTCCTCGACCGGGGCGCGGCCCTGGCCGGGCACGGCGAGCACCGGCAGGCCGGCCAGCGAGGGCAGCTGCTCACGCAGCCGGGAGGCCAGCTCGGCGGCGCGCAGCCGGGAGGCCGGGGCCTTGGCCAGGCACTCGGAGATGATCCGCCACAGCCCGTCCGGCAGGCCGGGGATCGGCGGCACCTGCTCGGTGACGTGCCGGCGCAGCACCGCGCCGGTGTGGCCGCCGCCGAAGGGGGTGAAGCCGGCCAGCAGCTCGTACAGCACGGTGGCGAGGGCGTAGATGTCGACGGCGGCGCGCGGCTCCAGGCCCTCGATGATCTCGGGGGCGAGGTAGTCGGGGGTGCCGATGATCCGGGTGGCCCGGGTCCGGCGCGGGGCGTCGACCAGGCGGGCCACGCCGAAGTCGGTGAGCTTGGCGCGCGGGGCGCCGCCCGGGCCGGGGGCTGCGGCGAGGTCGAGCAGGACGTTCTCGGGCTTGACGTCGCGGTGGACGATGCCGGCCGCGTGCGCGGCGGCCAGGCCGTCGGCGACGTCGGCGATGATCGAGGCGGCGGTCTGCGGCGGCAGCGCGCCGTCCCGCTCCAGCCGGGAGCGCAGGTCGGTGCCCTGGACCAGCTCCATCACCAGGGCGAGGTCGCTGCCGTCCACCACCATGTCGCGCACGCCGACCACCCGGGGGTGGTCGAGGCTGGTCAGCGCGGTGCGCTCCTGGACGAAGCGGCCGACCAGCACCTGGTCGGCGGCGAGGTCCTCGCGCAGCAGCTTGACCGCCACCGGGCCGTCGGGCCCCTCACCGAGCCAGACCGTGCCGGCCGAACCCCGGCCGATCACCTGGTGGACGGTGTACCGGCTGCCGATCTTGCGTGCCAATGCTGCTCCGTGGGCGGCGCGGGAGCGCTCCGGGGGTCCGGCGCGCTCGGTGGGGCGGGACAACAGCGACCAACCTACGCGCCCGGAGGCCCTGCGCGGGCCGCCCGAGGGGCCCGGAGCGGGAGTCCCGGCCGAGAAATCTCGCGAATTGTCGACATAGCGTCAAAATTGCCGCCCCGGGCGGGCCGGGGCCCGGATCGGCTCCGGACCCGGCCCGCGGCGGCGCTAGCTGCCGACGAGGCCGTTCACCCAGTCGCGCGCCGAGTCGAACCAGCCCACGACGTTGTCCCAGTACTGCGGCAGCGGCGTGAAGTTCCACAGCGCCAGCCCCGCCACGGCGAGCACCAGCAGCACCATCAGACAGCCCTTGAGGCAGCCGAGCCCCGGAATGTACATCCGGTTGCGGCTGCGCGGACGCGGCTCACGGGCCGGCGCGGGCTCGCGGCGGGCCGGTGCCGGCGGCTCCTCGCGGCGCTGCGGCGGTGCCTCCCGGTACTGCGGCGCGGGCGGCTCGGCCCGGCGCGCCACCGGGGCGGGCGCGGGCGGCGGCGGGTAGCCGCCCTGCGACTGCCCGTACCCGGACGGGGCCTGCCGGTAGCCACCGGGCGGCTGCGGACGGCCGCCCTGGCCTCCCTGGCCCCGCTGGCCCCCCTGACCGGCCTGGCCGCCCCGGCCCGCCTGGTAGGGCGGCGGGGCCACCGGAGGACGCTGGGCGTAGCCGGGCGGGGGCGGGGACTGGCGGTAGCCGCCGGGCTGCTGCGGCCCGGCGGGGCCGCCCGGGGCGCCCTGGCCCGGCCGGTGCCCCTGGCCGGCGTGGCCCCCCTGGCCGGCCTGGTAGGGCGGCGGGGCGACCTGCGGCTCCGAGTGGCCCTCGTAGTCCTCCGGACCGAAGTAGCCGACCTGGGTCTGCTGGTTGCGGTCCCGCGCCGCGCGCAGCTGGGTCTGCCACGGGTGCGGCGTCTCCTCCTGCGGCGGTGCGACGGGCGGGGGCGGCGGCACCGCGACGGGCGGCATCACCCGCGTCCGGTCCGTGGCGCCCTGCGGGGGCGCCGGCGGCGGCTGGGTGCCCATCACCCGGGTCGCCGCGGCCGGGTCGAACGACCCGCCCGGGGTCGGCGGCAGCACCTGGGTGCGGTCCTCGGTGCCCGGGGCCACGGCGCCCGGCATCGTCGCCATCGGCGACATCGGCGACATCGGCGACATCGTGGTGGGGACCGCGGTCGGCTGCGGGTCCGGCAGCAGCAGGGCACCGACCGCCAGTGCCTCGTCCACCGCCGGCGGGGAGGCGTGCACCCCGACGCCGGCCGCGACCACTCGCAGCGCGTGGGCCAGCGAGGTGGCGCCGGGCCGCTGGGCCGGGTCCTTGCGCAGGCAGCGCTCGATCACCATCCAGAGCGGCTCGGGCATGGTGCTGGGCCGCTGCGGCTCGTGGGCCAGGTGGGCCTGGAGCACGGCGAGCGCGCTGTCCCCCTGGAACGGCTGCCGGCCGGTGACCAGCTCGTACAGCATGATCCCGGCGCCGTACACGTCCACCGCGGAGGTCTGCGGGCGGCCCTCGGCGGACTCCGGCGCGACGTAGGCGGGGGTGCCGACGAACTCGTGGGTGCGGGTGACGCCCGGGGAGTCGGCGAGCCGGGCGATGCCGAAGTCGGTCAGCAGCGGGTGCATCCGCTCGGCGCCGTCCACCACGGTGGAGGCGAGCAGCACGTTGGCCGGCTTGAGGTCGCGGTGAACGATCCCGTCCGCGTGGCTGGCCGCCAGCGCGTCCGCGACCTGGGCCATCAGCAGGGCGCCGGCGATCGGGCTGAACGGGCCGTTGGCGCGCAGGTAGCGGGCCAGGTCGGGGCCCTCCACCAGGTCCATCACCAGGGCCAGCAGCTCGCCCTCGACGACCAGGTCCCGGACCCGGACGATGTTGGGGTGGGTCAGCCGCAGCAGCAGCGAGCGCTCGCGCAGGAAACGCATCACCACGTCGGGGTCGGCGGCCAGCTCCTCGCGCAGCACCTTGATCGCCACCCGCTGCCCGGGCGCGCAGCCCGGCACCTGGGCGTCCTCGCGCACCACGCCGCGCCAGACGGTCCCGGTCGCACCCCGTCCGAGGGTCTCCTCCAGCAGATATTTGCTGCCGACTGGCCGCACCTGTCGCACTCCTCGCCGTGCCGCCCGCGCGGGGCGCTCCTCCGCCGGTGCGGTGAGCCTGCCGGGCCCGTGTCTGCGGCCACTCTAACGGTGCCGGTTCGGGTTTTCGGGGTGGCCGGTAGGCCATCCGTACGGTCTGGGGAAGGGTTGGGGGACATCCCCTAGGGAAGGTCCCGGGCACCCCGCGAGGAGGCCGTCGGCCCTGACTCCCCGTCGCCCCGTCACGGTGCCGATCGCAAGATCGTCAAATCCGGTACGGTGCGCGGACCGTCCTCGACGGATGGCAGGATGGACACTCGCCACTCGTGTGGCCCAACGGTGCCCACGGCACCGGGCAGCGGTACCAGGTTCACATCAGCAGAAGGGACCCGCGGGCGAGATGCAGATCCGGCTGACCGTCCTCCGACCGCGCAGCGGCCCGGCCGCCGCCGGCTCCGCCATCCCCTACGTGGACGTGCTGGTCACCGCGCCCGTCGGCACCGCACTCGGCGCCATCGCGGGTGCGCTCGCCGGCGCCGTGGGCGTGCGCGGGCCGCGGGCCGCCACCCACGTGCACCTGTACGCCGGGGCGCACCGGGTCGACGAGCACACCCTGCTCGGCCACCCCCCGCTGCTCGACGGCGCCGTCCTCAGCCTGAACGAGCCCGACCCGACCGCCGACGACCCCGACGACGCCCCCGCCGCCGCCGAGCTGCGCGTGGTCGGCGGCCCCGACGCCGGCGGCGTGCACCGGCTGCACGGCCGGGAGATCCGGGTCGGCCGCTCCGCCGAGGCCGACGTCCCGCTCGACGACCCGGACGTCTCCCGGCTCCACCTCTCCCTGCACCTCGCCGAGGACGGCCGGGTCTCCGCGCGCGACCTCGGCTCCACCAACGGCACCACGCTGGACGGCCGGCTCGTCCCGCCCGGCCCGCCGGAGGCCGCCGTCCCGCTGGAGCCCGGCGCCGTGCTGCGGATCGGCGAGTCCACCCTCCAGGTGACCGCCCCCGCCCCGGCCGAGGCCGCCGGCACCGCCCGCGCCGCCCTGCCGGACGGCAACGGCCACCTCCAGCTCGCCGCCCCCGGCCCGGCCCGGCCCGCGCCGCCCGTGGTCGAGCCGCCCACCGCCCCCGAACCGGCCCCCGGCCGCGGCCGCGGCCTGTTCTCCCTGCTGCCCGGCCGCACCGCCGAGCCGCCCGGCCAGGAGAGCGCCGAGCGCCACCACGCCGCGGTGCGGCTGCGCCAGACCGCCGCCCAGCGCGAGCGCTGGCCCGACCTCGCCACCCTGCTGCTCAACGCCGTCGGCCCCGGCCCCCGCCTCTGGGAACGCGGCCCCGGCCACCCCGACGCGCTCACCCTGCGCCTGGGCACCGCCGACCGCCCCGGCGGCCCCGGCACCACACCCGGCACCACGCTGCCCGCCGTCCCGGTCACCCTCGACCTCCAGACCGCCGGCAGCCTCGGCCTCAGCGGCCCGCGCGAGCGCCTGGACGCGCTCACCCGCGCCGTCGTCGCCCAGCTCGCCGCGCTGCACCCGCCGACCGGGCTGAGCCTGGTCGTGGTCGACGCCGACCAGGCCCGCACCGCCGAGGAGCGCGCCGACACCTGGGCCTGGGCCCTGTGGCTGCCCCACCTGCGCCCGGTCGACGGCCAGGACTGCCGACTGCTGATCGGCCTCGACGACGAACAGGCCACCGCCCGGCTGACCGAGCTCACCGCCCGGCTCAGCGGCCCCAGCGGCCTCGGCGGCCACCCCGCGACCGTGGTCGTGGTGGACGGCCGACCGGCCACCGAAGCCGCCCGCCAGGCACTCGACCTGCTGCTGCGCCAGGGCCCGGCGGTCGGCATCTTCCCGATCTGCCTCGCCGAGCAGCCCGAACTGCTCCCCCGGGGCCTCGGCGCCACCGCCCTGATCACCGGCGAGGTCGGCACCCAGCTCTCGCTGAACCGCCCGGTCGCCCGCGGCCGGGAAGCCCTCCACGAGGTGTCGCTGGACGCCGTCTCGGACGCCTGGGCCGAACGGCTGGCCCGCGTCCTCGCCCCGCTGCGCGAGGCCGTCCCGGCCGCCCGCGGCCCGCTGCCCGACGTGCTGCGGCTGCTCGACCTGCTCCAGCTCGACACCGTCACCCCGGCCAAGCTGTCCGCCCGCTGGGAGGCGCACGCCGGCGGCATCGGCGCCGCCACCGCCCTGCTCGGCACCACCCGCGACGAGCTCTGCACCCTCGACCTGGCCGACCCCGAACTCACCCTCCCCTCCCCCGACCCGGGCGGCCCGCACCTGCTGATCGGCGGCGCCCGCGGCTCCGGCAAGACCGAGCTGCTGCGCACCCTGGTCGCCTCGCTCGCCGTCTCCGAACGACCCGAGCGGCTGACCGTCACGATCATCGAGGGCCGGGCCACCCCGGACGGCCAGGACGGCCTCGACGGCTGCACCGACCTGCCGCACGTCACCGGCCGGGTGAACGCCGCCGCCGACCCGCGCGCCGCACTGCTCGCCGCCGAGGCACTGGAGGACGAACTCGCCCTGCGGGAGCGGCTGTTCGACGGGCTGGACTTCGCCTCCTGGCACGCCGCACGGATCCTCGACGAGCAGGGCCTGGACGGGCGGGAGGCGCACGCGGAGCACCCCAGGGTCCCGGTGCCCGCCGCCGTCGGCGGCGGCGCGGCCACCACGCCCCGGATCATCCCGCCACGCAGCGCGGAGGGCCCCCGCCCGACCGGGCCCGCCGCCGCGCCCGCCCGGCTGGTCGTCGTCGTCGACGACTACGACGCGCTGCTCTCCCCCACCTCCGCCGCCGGCCGCCCGCTCACCCGCGCGCTGGCCGCCGTCGCCCGCCGCGGCGGACCGCTCGGCGTGCACCTCGCCGTCGCCACCGGCCGCCCGGAGGAGAGCGCCGGCACCGAGGTGGACGAGGCCGCGCTGCTCCGGATCGCCCTGCGCACCGACGACCCGGCCGACTCCGACCTGCTGATCCACCTCGGCGACGCGGCGGCCCTGCCCGAGGACACCCCCGGCCGCGGCTACCTCCGCCTCCCGGACGGCGGCGTCACCGCCTTCCAGACCGCCCGGATCAGCGGCCGCATCCCACGCACCGCCACCCTGCGGCCCACCGTCGTCGCCATAGACCCGCTCCAGCTCGGCGCCCCGCCTGCCCGCCGCCCGGTCCGCGAGCTCGGCAACGGGCCCACCGACCTCGCCCTCCTCGCCAGCGCCCTCCAGCGCGCCGCCGCCCGCTGACGGCCCTGCCTCGTTCTGCGCAGGAAGTCGGCCCGGCCGACTTCCTGCGCAACCGGTGGCCCCGGCCAAAGTCCACCGGGGCCACCGAACCCATTCACTTCGCCTCACAGCCCGTTGCCGCTTCGGTTTGGCCGAAGCGGCAACGGCTACGCCACCACTCCCCGCACAGGAAGTCGGCCTGACCGACTTCCTGTGCGGAGAGAGCCAAAACCGCCATGCTCCTCAACACAGGTCGCCCACCCGCCCCTCCCCGCCGGGGCAACAAGGTCCAGGCGGCCCGGCCGAGAGAGACAAGCCGGAACAGCGGCAACAGGTCCGGTGACCGATCAAAGAAGTTGGGCGGGCCCGCGTCCCCCGACGCGGGCCCGCCCAAAGAAAAAAGAGGGAGAGAAGGGAGCACCCCACCCTCCCGCCCCTTCCAGGAACCGCAAGAGCAACGGCGGCCCCGGCCAAGCTTGGCCGGGGCCGCCGAAACCACCGCCAAGCACAGCACTCGCTTCATCTCACCCTCCGGCGCCGCTTCGGCCTTGCCGAAGCGGCGCCGGGCTCCTGCGTAGGAAGTCGGCCCGACCGACTTCCCACGCAGACGATGAACAAGCCAGGTCAAGGTCGAGGGCGGGCCTGCGTGCAAGCACACGGGCCCGCCCGAAAAACCTGGCACCCGCCCACCCGCTCCTTCGGCAAAGGCCATGGGCGGCCCGGCCAAGGTTGGCCGGGCCGCCCAAAATGAGGCAACCCAGCAGCCCTGGTCGAGACAGCTGCCCCGGCCACGGATGGCCGGGGCCGCCGAAACCACAGCTGAGTCCATTCACGGCACCCCAGAGCCCGCTGTTGCTTCGGCAGGGCCGGAGCAACAGCGGCACGGTGCACCGCCACTCCTGCGCAGGAAGTCGGCAGGGCCGACTTCCTGCGCTTACGGGCGGGTGGCAGCTTGAGTGCGGCAGTGGGTGAGGGCGTATTTGATGCGGGTGTCGGGGTTGGGAGTGGTGGTGAGGAGTTCGCCGGCGGTGACGAGGGTGGTCCAGTAGCGGGTGGGGTTGCCGGTGCGGGGGAGGGGTCGGGCGGCGGCGAGGGAGAGGTAGGCGGCGGTGAGGTTGCCGGTGGTGAACCAGCGGCTCAGGCCGTGGTGGTGGCCGGGGCGGATGCCGCCCATGGCGTCGATGGCGGTCAGGAAGTGGTCGACGACGGCGAGTTCGGTGTCGGTGAGGGAGGCGGGGACGTCGAAGACGCCGAGGGCTTCGAGGAGTTCGCCGGTGTCGGTCTCGGTGCCGGGGCGGGGGTTGGCGAGGAGGGCGTCGTGGCACTCGTCGAGGCGGCGGACGGTCTCGGCGAGCGGGATGGTGAGGGCGAGGCAGACCGCGCGGGCCGAGGGCACCGGTTTGTGGGTGCGGCGGGCGAGGAGGGCGTAGGTGTCGGCGGGGGTGCGGCCGCGGGAGAGGGCGTGGCCGGCGAGGGTGGTGAGGTGCATGGGGGCTGTGCTTTCAGGCGGTGACGAGGACGGGCGTGGGGGCGACAAGCGCCCAGACGAACTTGCCGATGCCGCAGGGGCGGGATTCGCAGCCCCAGCGCTCGGCGAGCTCGTCGACGAGGAACAGTCCACGCCCGTGCTCGTCGTCCGGCGCGGCGGCGCGAAGGGAGGGGCGCCCACTGCTGGCGTCGTGGACTTCGAGACGGAGACGGGAGTGAACGAGGGCGAAGCGGATCTCGATGTGGCGGTCGTCGGGCGCGTCGGAGTGCCGGACGGCGTTCGCGAACAGCTCGCCGAGGAGCAGTTCGGCGGTGTCGCGGTAGCGGTCCCCGGATGGCAATCCGGAGAGGTAGGCCCGGAGCAAGTACCGGGCCAGGGGAGTGGATTCTGCCCGCGAGTCGAGGCACGCGACGAACATGCGGGGCTGGTGGGACGTGAGCATCGGGGCACCTCGAAGAGGCGGAACAGGTGGTCATAAGCTCGTGGCCGCCTGGGGAGAAGGCGAGGCCAGGAGTAGCTGCATCCATTGAACGGTCCGGGAGTTGCCCCGAACCAGAGCGGAAGGTGAGCACCTTTCAGGCATAATCGACGCACTACCCCGCCTGACCTGGGGCCCTTCGAACCGAGCGGGGGCGGCTGTGACTCCGAGGAGGAAGCGACTCGCGCAGCGCCGCAAGGCACTGGGCTACAGTCAGGAGGCATTCGCCGCCGAACTGGGAGTGGCAGTCTCCACGGTCACCCGCTGGGAGGCTGGCGCGACCAATCCCCAGGGGTTCGTACACCCCAAGATGGCAAAGGTCCTCAGGGTCACCCCCGGGGGCCTGGCGGACCTCCTCGCACCAGAGGTGACAGACCCTGGCCGTTCGGTGGTCTACGCCGCTGCCCCACCTCTTGGTGATACTGACGACATGAAGCGCCGCGACGTCCTGAGCCTGCTCGCCGTGACCGGCGCGCTCATCGCTCTGCCCGATGCCGAAAGGCCCTCGTCCCGATCCGGCGTGGCCACGTCCCTGACAGAAGTCGGGCCGGAACTGAACACGCACCTCTGGAAGCTGTTCGGGCTCTCCGACTCCAAGCAGGCTGTGCACCCGATGGTCAAGCACCAACTGGCTCTCCTGGCCAAGGGGCTGGGGGAATGCCAGAGCGATGCCTCGCGCCGGCAACTCTGTGCGCTGGTGGGAGATCTGTATCAGCTCGCGGGTGAGATCTTCTTCGACGCCAACCGCTACACCGACGCGGCGCAGTGCTACACACTCGCCGCCAGCGCAGCCAGGGAAGCCGGCGCTTTCGACATGTGGGCTTGTGCACTGACGCGGCACGCCTTCGTGGAACTCTACGAACACCGTTTCGCTGTCGCGGCTCCGATTCTGGCAGTGGCCTCTCAGGTCGCAGAACGAGGAGACAGCCGGCTCTCAACCCGATACTGGGTTGCGGCGGTCCAGGCGGAGGCATTTGCAGGCCTCGGCGACCTTGAAGCAACCGAACGAGCACTGGGCGCCGCCGAGCAGGTACACGATCTGTCCGGCCACCTGCACAATGGCGGTTGGCTTCGGTTCGATGGTTCACGTCTCGCCGAGGAACGCGGCACCTGCTATCTCGCACTCGGCCGCCCGGATCTGGCGGAGCAGGCACTGACATCCGCGCTCTCCCAGCGGCTCTCGCTGCGTCGCAGAGGAGCGGTGCTCGCGGAGTTGGCCGCGCTGAGCGTCGAGCGCCGTGATCTGGATCAGGCGAGTCATTACACTCACGCTGCTCTGGAGTTGGTCGACCAGACCGGCTCGGGCTACATCGGCAGGAAGTTGCAGGCGGTCAGGAACCGCCTCGTTCCGCTCGCGGCCGATGGTCGCGCCTCAGCCCTGCACCAGCAGATTTCGGCGCTTGACAACGCCGCCTGACGAAGGAGCAATTCATGCCGTCCGACGGGCAAATCTTCCGCGAAGCGTGGATCGCCGGTGTGTCGAAGCACCATCCGGGCGAGCCGAAAGCAGGCTATGTCGCCGCATGGGACGAGACTCCCGAGTGGGAGCGGGAGTGCGCCGCCGCCGTCTTCGGCCAGGTCCGTGACTTCATCATCGTGAGCGGCGGCAACACGTCAAAGCTCACCCGGGAGCAGAAGGGCCGATTCGTCGCGACGTGTTGGATCGCTCAGATCCACAAGCACATCGAGAATCCGAAGCCGGGCTATGTCGCTGACTGGGTCGATCTGCCGTCGTGGCAGCAGGAGACCGATGCGGACATCTTCGAGGCGATCGAACGCACCCGTCCTTGAGTATCGCGCTCCACTCCGCACCCCCTGCTGATGGCGGGGGTGGGGCCTGGGGCCGCCGGGTGGGACGGGATGCGTGGGAAGTCGGCGGGACCGACTTCCCACGCAACGGTGGGGGCGTACTTGATGCGGGGCCTGAGCCTCACACGAATGACTCGCACTGCGTGTAGTCGTTGTGCTACTTTCCGCATCATCGACAGAACATAGGAGACCCCGGCGGTGGTGACACACCCCGGGGTCGGGCACCAGGAGCAACAGACCTCCAGATGCAGATTCATCGTAGCGCGCACGTGCGCGCATTCACTGTCCTTCCGAACGGCCTGTTGCAGGACCGTCGGCTCAGTTACACCGCTCGTGGGCTGCTCGCGGACCTCCTTTCCCGCCCGGACGGCTGGCGCGAGGACGGGCGGCAGATGGCGGACAGCAGCCCGCAGGGGCGGGGCGCCGTCCGGCGGGCGCTCAAGGAGCTGAAGGACGCCGGGTACTACCGGGTCGACACGATCCGAATGCCCGACGGGACGGTCCGGTCCGAGGCCCATGTCTTCGACACCCCGCAGCCCGAACCGGCTGCCACCCGCCCGGCCTCCGGTGGGCGAGGGACCGGCGTCACTGTCACCCCTTCCGTAAAGGACCCGGGGCAAGAACCCACCCTCCCGGATGAACGGACGCGGGCCGCCGTGGCCACGCTGTTCCGGGTGATCCGGCTCGAACCCCGCCTGCGCCTCGGCGAGGCCGAGGCGCAGGGGCTGGCGTCGCTCGTCATGCAGTGGCTGGAACGGGGCAGCAGCGAAGCCGAGTTGGCCCACGCCCTCCTGCCCGGGCTGCCGCAGCCGATGCACTCCCCAGTAGCGATCCTCCGGGATCGCCTGCAACGGAAGCTGCCGCCGGAACGAGCGGCGCCTCCATCGGCGCCGTTCGCCGAGTGCGGCCGCTGCCACGACCCGGTGCCCCGGCCGGGAATCTGCCGCGCCTGCGCGGGCCTCGGCGCGAGAGCCGTCGCCGTCGGCACGGGAGCCCCCGCCACCCCCGGGGGCATCGCCCGGGCCCGCGCGGCCCTGCGCGGGCGGCACGAACCGCTCATCGCGGCGGGCAGCGGCTGACCGCCGCACGCCCTGCGCCGGTTCAGCGCTCCACGCCCCCTCCCCCGGTTGCGGTCCCGCTACGGGCGGGCCGCCGGGCCCGTCGAACACCTCCCCGAACGCCCACTGGTCGCCGCTCCTCAATCGCGCCCGCTGTGACAGTTCCACACCCCCACCTGTCCGCACGGGCCGCCGGGTTCCCGCCGGAGCACGGCAAAGGCCCCGACGAACCCGGTGGTTCGTCGGGGCCTCCGCCGCCGACCGGTCAGGCCGTCAGGCGCACTTGATGTCGCGGTTCACCACGGCCATCCCGGCGACCTTCGCGCCGTCCACGGTGAACTCGTACTGCCAGCCCTGCTGTCCCTCGACCGGCAGCACGTACGTGCCGCTCTTGGCCTGCTGGAGGCCCTTGGCGCCGTACGCCTGCTGGAGCGCCTCCAGGGTGGAACCGGCGCCGATGCCCTCGGCCGTCTTCGCCTCCGCCGGGGCGACCAGCTCGCGCAGGCCCGTCGCCGCGAAGGAGACCCGGCCGGTGGCCAGGTACGCCGCTTCCTTGGCCTCCTTCGCCACCCTCAGGTCGACCAGGGCCATCGTCGAGTCGGCGATCAGCTTGGCGGCGGCGGCCGAGTCCGCGGCCCCCGCGGCCGAGCCCGCGGCGGCGGCCGCCGCGTCCTTGGCGGAGGCGTTCGGCGGCAGGGTGCCCGCCGGGGCGGGCGCCTTCCCGCTGGCCGCGTCGGCCTTGGCGTTCAGGTCCTTGTACCGGGCCTCGGTGGCCGCCTCGGCGGCCATCCGGGCCTGGTCCGGTGCCGGGCCGCCCTTGTAGACGAAGTCCGTGCAGCCTTCGAGCAGCGAGACCGGTGCGCTCTCCAGGGCTCCGGTGGCCAGCCCGGCGTCCTTGGCCATCCCCGGCTTCAGCCCCCGGTACCCGGCTGCCGCGAAGGCCTCGGGCCCCTTCGGCGTGGGCGCCGCCGTGGGCGCCCCGGTGGCGGCCTGGGCCTTGGCCGTGCCGTCCTTCCCCTTGTCGGAGGAGCCGGTGGAACAGGCCGCCGCCCCGACGGCGAGCAGCGCCACCGAGACGCCGACCCCTACCGCACGCATCGACCTGCGCGTCTTTCCCATGTCGCAATCCCCCTTGGTCGTACCGGCGATCACCGTACCGGGGCCACGACCATGATCCACAATTGAGTTCTCAGGAACAGTAGGTGTTGTGCTTGACCAGGGCGAGGCCGGCCACCTTGCCGTCGGCCACGGTGAACTCGTAGAACCAGTCCGGGCCGCCGCTGCCGCTCTCGGCCGGGAGTTCGTACGTGCCGCCCTTGGTCGGCTTGAGCTCCTTGCCCTCGTAGGCGCGCTTGAGCTCCTCCTCCGTCGAACCCGCGCCGACGCCCTCGGCGGTGCGGGCGTCCGCGGGCGCCACCACCTGGCGCAGACCCTCGGTGCCGAAGTTGACCCGGCCGGTGGCCCTGAGGGCCTCGTCCCGGGCCTTGCGGGCGGGCGTGACGAGGTCCAGGTCCTTCTGGAGCTCGGCGAACTCCTTCTGGTCGGCGGCATCCTGCTGGAGCTGCTCCTGGAGGCGCGCGCTGTGCTCCTGCAGCTCCTTCAGCGAGGCCCCGGCCGCCAGCGGCGGGACCGTCTTCCGCTTCGCCCTCATCTCGTCCATCCTGGCCAGCGCCTTGCCGGCCTTCGCGTGGACCTCCGCCTCGTTCGCCATCCGGACCGGATCCGGCGCCGGGCCGCCCTTGTACACGTAGTCGGTACAGCCGTTCAGCACCGAGACCGGCGACGGCTCCAGGGCCCCGGCGGCGAGCACCTCGTCCTTGGTCATCGACAGCTGCAGTCCCCGGTAGCCGTTCGCGCCGAACGGCTGCGGCGGCGTGGCGGCCGCCGCCGCGGCGCCGCCCTTGCCCTCGCCGCCCTTGTCCCCCTCGCAGGCCGCCGCTCCGGCCGCGACCAGAGCCATCGTCAGTACGGCCACCGCCGCACGGGTGTTGTGGATCGTCCTCACGGTGATCCCCTCCCCTTCGTCGATCGCACACGGTAGCGAACGTGCGGGCACGATCCACAATCGTTTTCCCACGCGCGGAAGGGCCCGCGTCCCCCAGGACGCGGGCCCCTTCGCAGGCACCGGGTCAGTCGACCGGGTGCCGGGCGGCGAGGCCGCGGGTGTAGTGGGCGGCGGCGAGGACCGAGGCCATCAGCTCGGAGTCGAGCACGGAGGCGTCGGCCAGCCGGGTGGCCGAGGCGTGCGAGGCGAGCAGCGTCTTGGTGACCCGCAGGGCGGCCTCGGGGCGGCGCGTGACGGGCCTGGCCCACTCGTCCACCGCCCCGTCCAGGTCCTGCTCGGGGACGACCCGCTGCAGGATGGCGAGCTCCCGCGCCTCCACCGCGCCGACCGGCCGGCCGGTGAGGATGATCTCCCGGACCCGGGCCGCGCCGACCTCGTGGAGCAGGCGGGGCAGCAGCCCGCCCCAGGCGACGGGCAGGCCCAGGGCCAGCTCGGGCAGCCGGAAGACGGCGTTGTCGGCGCCGACCCGCAGGTCGCAGGCGAGCGCCAGGGCGAAGCCGGCGCCGGTCGCCCGGCCCTGGACCCGTGCGACGGTCACGGCGGGGCTGTTGGTGAGGGCGTCGCAGACCCTGCGCGCCCTGTCCCCGTAGCTGCGTATCCGGCCGCCGGTCGGGTCCTCGTCCAGGCCCGCGAGGAGTTCCTCGCGGTCGCCGCCGAGGCAGAAGTCCCGGCCCGCCGCGGACAGCACGATCACCCGCACGGCCGGGTCGGGCACGGCGAGGACGGCGAGGAGTTCGTCCAGCATGGCGGAGGTGACGGCGTTCCCGGTCTCCGGGCTGTCCAGCTCGACGTGGAGCACCGCTCCCCGGAGCTCGGAACGGACCGTACGGACCGGCGCGGGCCCGGGGGCCGAAGCTGAGGCCGGCCCGGGGGCCGGCTCGGGGGCCGAAGCGGAGGCCGGCTCGGGCTGGGCGTACCAGCCGGTGGGTGCCGGGGGGTTCGCCGGGTACGGGGGCCGCATCGCGTACGGGTGGTACTGGGGAGCCTGCGAGGAGACGTTCATGCGGCCACTCTCAGGGACGTCACCCGGTGGAAGACCATCCGGGGCGCGTGCTCCGGCGGGCTCACCGCCCTCAGCGTCGGGAAGCGCTCCAGCAGCTGGCCGAGCAGGGCGCGCGCCTCCAGCCGGGCCAGGCCCGCGCCGAGGCAGTAGTGGGCGCCGCCGCCGAAGGTGAGGTGGGTGCCCCGGCGGAGCGGGTCGAAGGTGTGCGGGTCCGGGTTGCGGCGCGGATCGCGGTTGGCCGCGCCGTACATCACGTGGACCATGGTGTCCTTGGGGAGGAACGTCCCGGCCAGCACGGTGTCCTCGCCCGCGACGCGGCTGTTGACGCGGATCGGCGGGTCGTAGCGCAGCGCCTCGTCGATCGCCTCGTCGATGTGCTCGGGCCGCTCCCGCAGCCACTCCCACCGGCCCGGCGACTGCAGCAGCTGCCACACCAGCGAGGAGAGCAGTGTCGCCGTGGTCTCCAGCGAGGCGATGGTGACGAACATGGTGAGCTGGTAGACCATCCGGTCGGTGGCCTCGCGGTCGGACTCCAGCCCGTCCCAGGTGCGGATCCAGCCGGCGATCACGTCGTCGCCGTCGTTCTCGCGGCGTTCCCGGACGAGGCGGGTGAAGTACTCGCGCAGGTCCATGGTGGCCTGCTCGGAGACCGCCAGCTGGCTCTTGGTGGGCAGCAGTTCCTGGGCGTGCACCTGGTTGTGGGTCATCGTCAGGATGTGCGGGTAGTCCGCGGGCGCGATGCCCAGCCAGCGACCGACGGTGCCGATCGGCAGCTGCTCGCCGACCACGGAGGCGAAGTCCGCCTCGCCGTCCGTCCGTATTCGCTCGGCCAGGCGGTCGAGCAGCCCCGTGACGTCGGCCTCGATCTCCGGCGCCATGTCCCGCAGCGTGTTCCGGTCGAAGAGGCTCCCGAGGCTGCGCCGCTGCCGGGTGTGCTCGGGGGCGTTGAGCCGGGAGAGGGTCCGGCTCATCTCCTGGGTGGCGACGGCCTCCCAGCGGTCCGTCCCGGTCTGCCGCTCCTGCCAGGCGAAGTCCGGGACGAGCCAGGTCCTGCCGCGCAGGACCTGGTCGCACGCTTCGTAGCCGGTGACCAGGTAGCCGCCCCAGGGCGCCGGGACGAGGTCGCCGAGCGCCCGCAGCTCGTCGTAGACCGGGCTCGGATCGGCGAGCCCCTCGGCCGACCGCAGCCTCCGCAGCAGCGGTACGGCGGCACGGCGGTCGGCCCTTCCGTCAGGGCGCTCCGACTCCGCGGGGCGGGCTTCCAACATGGCGGTCACACGGGCTCCTTCAACACGCGGGCGGGCAGTACGGCGGCGTACTACCCAGCAACAGCGCGCTCAAGCGTCGATCCGTGTTGCCCCCGTCACGTACTGCACCGCCGTCGCACGCCGTTCACCTCGCGGTGACCGGGCGGCTTCCGGCGGCGCGTCGGACCGGGATCCCCGGAGCCCCGGACGCCTGGGGCCCGGAATCGAGCCCGGAATCGGGCCCGGATTCAGACCCGGAAGACGTCCAGGAAGGAGCTCCACCAGCCCTTCTTCTGCGGCGCCCGGGCGGGCGCGGCGGCGGTGGGCTGCGGGTACGCCTGCGCCTGCTCGGAGCCGGCCGGCGAGGGGGCCGGGGCGGGGTCCGCGACCGGCCGCGCGGTGCGGGCGGCCACCGGGCTGAACCGCACCGGCAGCGAGACCAGGCCGCGCTGGAACGGGCCCGGCCGCCACTCCACGCGCTCCGCGGGAACCGCGAGCATGACGTCCGGGAGCGCGTTGAGCAGGCACTCGATGGCGCTCAGGGCGATCAGCTGGGCCGGGGACTTGGCCGGGCAGGCGTGCGGGCCGGCGCCCCAGGCCAGGTGGGCCCCCTTGCTGAGGGTCAGCCGGGCGTCGGTGAGCGCGGGGTCGCTGTTGGCGGCGGCGAAGCTGATCACCACCGGGCTGCCGGCGTCCATCGGGACGCCGCCCAGGTTGAGGTCCTGCATCGGGTAGTGCGTCGCGTAGTTGGCGATCGGCGGGTTGTTCCACAGCACGTCGTCGAGGGCGTCCTCGATGCGCAGTCCGGAGCCGCCCTCGCCGGACAGCAGCAGGAGCAGCGCGTTGCCGATCAGGTTGCGCTCGGGCTCGACGCCGGCGCCCATCAGCATGACCAGCTGGTCCTTGAGCTCCTCGTCCCGCAGGCCGGCCGGGTGCTGGATGAGCCAGGAGGTGATGTCGTCGCCCGGCTGGCGGCGCTTCAGCGCGACCAGGTCCATCAGGCAGGAGGTCAGCTCCTCGTTGGCCTGGATCACGTCGAGGCCGTCGAAGAGCGCGGACATGCTGCGGGTCAGCCGGTCGCCGATGTCGGCCGGGCAGCCGAACAGCTGGTTGAACAGCAGCAGCGGCAGCAGCTTGGCGTAGTCGTTCAGCAGGTCGGCCCGGCCCAGCGCGCTGAACTGGTCGATCAGGTAGCCGGCGATCCGCTCGACGTGCCGGTTGAGCCGGTTGTCGTTGAGCCGGTCCAGGCTCTCGGTGACGGCCTTGCGCAGCCGCAGGTGCTCGGCGCCGTCCGTGAAGAGGCAGTTGGGCCGGTAGAACATCATCGGCAGGACGGGGCTGTCCATCGGCACCCGGCCCTCGTTGAGCGCCGCCCAGCGCCGCGAGTCCCGGGCGAACATCCCCGGGTTCTGCAGCACCCGCAGGGCGGCCTCGTGCGAGGTGACCAGGGTGGCGTCCACCCCGGGGGCCAACTCCACCGGCGCGGCGGGACCGTGGGCGCGCAGCTTGTCGTAGACCGCGTCGGGGTCGGCCGAGAACATCTCCCCGTAGAGCGGCGTGCTCACGCCGACGTGCATCGGGCAGCCCGGCGGAGGCGACTGCGGGACGGGTCGCTGCAGAGATTCCATGGGTCGTTCCTTGGGGGTGGCCCCGGGCGGGTGCGGACCCGGGAGACGTGAGGGGCGGAAGGCGTGGGGGAGGTCAGGAGGCGCGTTCGAGCAGGTGCCGGACGAGCGTCAGCAGGGCGTCGGCCGAGGACCGCTGGTCCCGCGCGTCGCAGAACACCACCGGCGTGTGCGGCAGCAGGTCGAGCGCCTCGCGGAGCTGGTCCTCGGTGTAGTCGCTCTGCCGGTCGAAGCTGTTGACCGCCACCGCGTACTCCAGGCCGTACTGCTCGATCAGGTCGATGACGGGGAAGGTGTCCGCGAGGCGGGTCGGGTCGGCCAGCAGCAGGGCGCCCAGCGCCCCCCGCGCCATGTCCTCCCAGAGCTGCATGAACCGCTGCTGTCCCGGCGTGCCGAACAGGTACAGCACCAGGTCGTCGCCGAGGGTCAGCCGGCCGAAGTCCAGGGCGACGGTCGTGGTCTTCTTGTCCGGTACGCCGCGGAGGTCGTCGACGCGGATGGACGCCTGCGTCATGCTCTCCTCGGTGCTCAGCGGGGCGATCTCCGACAGCGCCCCGATGAGCGTGGTCTTGCCGACCGCGAAGTGCCCCACGACCAGGATCTTGACAGCGGTCGTCACCGCGCCGGGGACGTAGATGTCCTCAGGCGAACCGGCGTTGAAGTCCATGCAGTACCTTCTCTAGAAGTCTCGGGTCCGGGGCCTGGGCCGGGGGCGGGGCCGACCGGCGCAGCAGCCGTCCCTCCCGGATCAGGTCCGTCAGCAGCAGCCTCACGACCCCGACCGGCAGCTCCAGCCGGGCCGCGACCTCGGCCACCGAGAGGTAGCCGCCGGAGCACAGCTCCCAGATCGCCCGGGTTTCGGGGCTCGGCAGGGCGGGGAGGTCCTGCTCGGGCGCGACGGTGACCAAGGTGATCAGAGACAGGTCGTCCGCATTCGGTAATTCGCGTCCACCGGTGATGACGTAGGAGCGGATGAAGCCGCCGGTGACCCGCTGTTCCTCGCCGCCGGCCGTCATGAGCCGCTGAGCGTGCTCTGGCGCGGCGCCGCCGACATCGCCCGTCCGAGCGCGCCCACCTGCTGCTGCATCCGGAAGGACATCGCCTCCATGTCGACGTCGGGGGCGGTGGAGGCGGCCAGGTACGCGCCACTGCCGGCCGCGATCAGGAAGATCCAGCCGTGGTCGTACTCCAGCAGGGTCTGGCGCCAGAGCCCGCCGCCTCCGCCGACGAACGGGGCGACCGCGCGGCTCAGCGACTGCATCGAGCTCATCGCGGCGGCGTTGGTCTCCGCCTCGTCGCGTCCGATCTCGCTGGAGCGTTCGAGCAGGAGGCCGTCGGCGGAGACGAGGATGGCGTGCCGGGCGCCGGGTACCTGGAGTACGTCGTTGAGCACCCAGGAAAGATCACGGCTCACTGGATCTCGGTTCCTTCCGTGGTCATGGTGTTGCGCCCGGACAGCGTGCCGCGCTGGAACGCGCCGAGGCGGGACGGCGTGTGCTGGCCGGTGCTCCGCACCGGCTCCTCGGCCCGACCGGGGTCCAGCGGGTTGGGGACGACCGACACGGGGCGCTGGCGGCGGCGCCGGGGCAGCAGTCCGTCCGCGGTGGTCTCCGGTCCCGCCGTCGCCGCGTACGGCGCTGGCACCGGGGCCAGGGGCGCCGCCGGCTCGGACAGCGACACCAGCCGCTGGCCGGCTCCCGGCGCCCAGGACTGCGCGGGCTGCTCCACCGGCGCGGCCTGGGCCTGGTAGTCGGTGTAGTCGGTGTGCTCGGCGACGGGCGGGGCCGCGACCTCGCTGCTGAGCAGTTCGGCGGGCAGCAGCACCACGGCGCGCACGCCCCCGTACGGGGAGACCGAGTCGACGGAGACCCGGAAGCCGTAGCGGGCGGCCAGCATGCCGGAGACGGCGAAGCCGAACTTCGGGGGGTTGCCCAGGCTGGTGAGGCCGATCGGCGCGCCCGGGTTGAGGAGCAGTGCCGCGCGGTCCTTCTCCTCCTGGCCCATGCCGAGGCCGGCGTCGTCGATGATCAGGCAGACGCCGGTGGGGACGGCCTGGACGCTGACCTCCACCGGGGTGTCCGGGGCGGAGTAGTTGGTCGCGTTGGCGAGCAGCTCGGACAGCACCACGGCGACCGGCTCGACGACCTTGCTGGCGAGCGAGACGCTGACCCGGGAGTGGATCCGCACCCGGTCGAAGTGCCGGATCCGGCCCTGGGCGCTGCGGACCACGTCGTAGACCGAGGCGACGCTCTCGCGGCGGCCCAGCCAGCCGCCGCAGAGCACCGCGATACCCTGGGCGCGCCGGCCGAACTGGCTGTTCGTGTGGTCGATCGTCATCAGGTCGGCGAGGATCTGCGGGCTGTCGCCGTACTTCCGCTGCACCTTGTCGATGACGACCTGCTGCTCGTCGGCCAGGCCCTGCAGCGTCCGCATCGCCGCCTTGAGGACGGCCTTGGTGTCCTCCTCGGCGTCCCGGCGGACGGCGGTCAGCTCGGACGCGTGCTGGCCCTGCAGGTGGTCGTGCAGCGCGGCGAGCTCGTCGCTCCGGCGCTGTGCCAGGGCGCTCGTCTCCTCCAGGGAGGCGTTGCGCCGCCGCAGGGCGAGGTTCGTCCTGCGGGCCTGGAGGGCCGCTCCGACGGCTGCGAGCATCACCACGATGAAGACCCAGAAAAAGGGTTCCTGCACAAATGACGTCATGAAACTCTCTTCAGGTGGCATCGCGTGGAGCCGGTCCGGGCCCCTAAACGCGAATGGGACTGGCGGCCCGAACCTCCCCGAAAGGCACCTGATGTCACATCACATCGAAGTGCATTCCGGCACGAGACCTGCGGCGACGCCTATCGCGGAGTCAGCCTACTGCAACTCATGCCATGTCAGAACAGATACCAAAAAGGGCAGTTGGGGCGAAATTCCACGACTTGCTGGGAACTCTGACAAGAAATGACGGCATTCGTGACGCCGCGTTAACCACAGGGACACGTCCCGACCACACTTCTATTCGCGCGCAGGGTGATCGCGCCGTCACACCCCGGAATCGACGGCCCTCCGGAGAGGCGGCCGGGGCATGCGGAAGGGGCCCGCGTCCGTGGACGCGGGCCCCTCCGGTACAGCCGTCCGTCAGCGCATCGAACCGGTGCGCAGCAGGGTGCGGATGACGCGCATCGCGACCGAGAGGCTGGACAGCTCGAAGTTGTCCGAACCCCTTATGTCGTCGAGGGTGCTCTTGGCGCGGTTCAGCAGGGTCGAGTTGAGCTCAGCCCAGGCGGTGTACCGCTCCTCCGGGGTGGCGCCCTCGGCGCCGCAGGCCAGGACGTCGGCGGTCAGCGCCGCGTGCGCCGCGAAGAGGTCCTCGCGGATCGCGGCCCGGGCCATCGACGACCAGCGGTCGGTGCGGGGCAGTTCGATGATGCGGTCGAGCAGGTGCGAGATCTGGAGCCGGTCGCCCAGGTCGTAGTAGAGGTCGGCGACCTCGGCGACGTCCTTGCCGGAGCGGTCCGCGACCTCGGCGACGTCCAGGGTCGGGAAGACCGAGGAGAGGCCGGCGATCCGGGTGGCCAGCTCCTCCGGCACCCCGGCCGCGGCGAGCTCGCCGTACACGGACTCGAACCAGGTCAGGTCCTCGCCGCGCAGCGGCTTGGGCAGCGAGGCCCAGACCTGGTTGACGCGGTCGTGGAAGAACTCGATGGTGCCGGCGATGTCGAGCGGCTGGCGGCGGTTGTTGAGCATCCACCGGGTGGCACGCTCGACCAGGCGCCGCGAGTGCAGGCGCATCTTGGTCTGCACCCGGGCCGGGACCTTGTTGTCCAGGTCCTCGATCTCGGCCCAGATCGGCTCCAGGTCGAAGACGGCCCGCGCGGCGGTGTGCGTCCGGGCGATCTCCTCGTAGGTCGCGCCGGTCTCCTCCTTCAGGCGGAAGGCGAAGGTGCAGCCACCGCGGTTGATCGTGTCGTTGACGATCAGCGTGGTGATGATCTCGCGGCGCAGCGCGTGGTTGTCGATCGCGTCGGCGAACTTCGCCCGCAGCGCGCTCGGGAAGTACTCGTGCAGCGCGCTGCGGAAGAACGGGTCGTCCGGCAGCTCGGTGGCCAGCAGCTCCTCGGCCAGGATGATCTTGGTGTACGCGAGCAGGACGGACATCTCGGGCTGCGAGAGGCCGCGGCCGTTCTGCTGGCGCTCACGGATCTGGCGCTCGGTGGGCAGGAACTCCAGGCCGCGGTCCAGCTGGCCGGCCAACTCGAAGCGGCTGATCATCCGGGCGTGCACGTTGACCATGCTGTGCGCCTGGGCGACGGCGTTGGCCAGCACGACGTTCTGCGCGTAGTTGTTGCGCAGCACCAGGTGGCCGACCTCGTCGGTCATCTCGGCCAGCAGGACGTTGCGCTGCTTGACCGTCATGTCGCCCTCGGCGACGACCTGGTTGAGCAGGATCTTGATGTTGACCTCGTGGTCCGAGGTGTCCACACCGGCGGAGTTGTCGATCGCGTCGGTGTCGATCCAGCCGCCGGTGCCCTCCGGGCCGCCGGTGGCCGCGTACTCGATGCGGCCGAGCTGGGTGCAGCCGAGGTTGCCGCCCTCGCCGATGACCCGGGCGCGGACCTGCTCGCCGTTGACCCGGATGGCGTCGTTGGACTTGTCGCCGACCTCGGCGTTGGTCTCGGTGGAGGCCTTGACGTAGGTGCCGATGCCGCCGTTCCAGAACAGGTCGACCGGGGCCTGGAGGACCGCCCGCATCAGCTCGGCCGGGGTCAGCTTGGCCGCCTCGACGCCGAGCGCGGCCCGGACCTGCGGGGTCAGCTGGATCGCCTTGGCCGACCGGGGGTACACCCCGCCGCCGGCCGAGATCAGCGACTTGTCGTAGTCGTCCCAGGAGCTGCGCGGCAGCTCGAACAGCCGGCGGCGCTCGGCGTACGAGGAGGCCGCGTCCGGGTTCGGGTCCAGGAAGATGTGGCGGTGGTCGAAGGCGGCGACCAGGCGGATGTGCTCGCTGAGCAGCATGCCGTTGCCGAAGACGTCGCCGGACATGTCGCCGATGCCGATGACGGTGAAGTCCTCGGTCTGGGTGTCGACGCCGAGCTCGCGGAAGTTGCGCTTGACCGACTCCCAGGCGCCGCGGGCGGTGATGCCCATGCCCTTGTGGTCGTAGCCGGCCGAGCCGCCGGAGGCGAACGCGTCGCCCAGCCAGAAGCCGTAGGACTCGGCGACGCCGTTGGCGATGTCCGAGAAGGTCGCGGTGCCCTTGTCGGCGGCGACGACCAGGTAGGTGTCGTCCTCGTCGTGGCGGACCACGTCGGCCGGGTGCACGACCTCGCCGCCGACCAGGTTGTCGGTGATGTCGAGCAGCGCCGAGATGAAGGTCTTGTACGAGGAGACGCCCTCGGCCAGCCAGGCGTCGCGGTCGACCGTCGGGTCCGGCAGCTGCTTGGCGACGAAGCCGCCCTTGGCGCCGACCGGGACGATGACGGTGTTCTTGACCATCTGCGCCTTGACCAGGCCCAGGATCTCGGTGCGGAAGTCCTCGCGCCGGTCGGACCAGCGCAGGCCGCCGCGGGCGACCTTGCCGAAGCGCAGGTGGACGCCCTCGACCTGCGGCGAGTAGACCCAGATCTCGAACGCCGGGCGCGGGGCCGGCAGGTCCGGGATGGCCTTCGGGTCGAACTTCATCGACACGTAGGAGTGCCACTCGCCGGAGGCGGTGCGCTGGAAGAAGTTGGTCCGCAGGGTGGCCCTGATGAGGTTCAGGAAGGAGCGCAGGATGCGGTCCTCGTCCAGCGAGACGACCTCGTCGAGGGCGCCGGACAGCTCCTCCAGGATGCCCTCGGTCAGCTCCAGGGCGCCCGAACGGTGGCTCGGGCTCAGCCGGGCCTCGAACAGGTTGACCAGCAGGCGGGTGGTGTGGGTGTTGTTGCGGAGCGCGTCCTCCATGTAGTCCTGGGAGAACGTGGAGCCCGCCTGGCGCAGGTACTTGGCGTACGTGCGCAGCATCATCGCCTGGCGCCAGGTCAGCCCGGCGGTCAGCACCAGCTCGTTGAAGCCGTCGTTCTCGGCCTTGCCGGTCCAGGTGGCGGCGAAGGTCTCCTGGAAGCGCTGGCGGGCCTCGTCGGTGAGCTCGGTGGCCTCGCGCAGCTTCAGGCCGAAGTCGTAGACCCACGCGGTGGTGCCGTCGGAGCGGCGCAGCGCGTACGGGTGCTCGTCCAGCACCTCGACGCCCAGGCGCTGGAGCACCGGCAGGACCTCGGTGAGCGAGATCGGGCCGCCGACCCGGTAGATCTTGAAGCGGCGGTCGTCGTCGCCGGCGCCGACCGGCTGGTACAGGTTGAGGCGGAAGTCGCCCTCGCCGTGCAGCGACTCGATCTGCTTGATGTCGGCGACGGCGGTGCGCGGCGGGAAGTCGGCGCGGTAGCCGTCGGGGAAGGCGTTGGCGTACTTGTGGCCGAGTTCGGCCGCCTTCTCCTCGCCCAGCTCGGTGTGCAGCTGGTCGTGGAAGCCGTCCATCCAGAACCGGGCGGCCTCGGCCAGCCGGTTCTCGATCCGCTCGATGTCCGTGTCGGAGAGGTGCGGCAGCTCGGTGCCCGGGGCGACCCGGACCACGAAGTGCAGGCGGGTCAGCACCGACTCGGTGGCGTACACCGTGTAGTCGATGGTGGCGCCGTTCAGCTCCTCCTTGAGGATGTCGGTGATCAGCAGCCGGATGCGCGTGGTGTAGCGGTCGCGCGGCAGGTAGATGAACGCCGAGAAGTAGCGCCCGTACTCGTCCTGGCGCAGGAACAGCCGCAGCTTGCGGCGCTCCTGGAGGTAGAGCACGCTCGTCGCGATGGAGAGCAGCTCGGAGGCCGGGGTCTGGAAGATCTCGTCCCGCGGGAAGGTCTCCATGATCTGGAGCAGGTCGCGGCCGTCGTGGCTCTCGCTGGAGAAGCCGGACTCCTCCAGCACCTCCTGGACCTTGCGGCGCACGACCGGGATGCGGGTGACCGACTCGGTGTAGGCGGCGGAGGAGAACAGGCCGAGGAAGCGGCGCTCGCCGATCGGCTCGCCGGCGGCGTTGAACTTCTTCACGCCGACGTAGTCCAGGTAGGACGGGCGGTGCACGGTGGCCCGGCTGTTGGCCTTGGTCAGGACGAGGAGCTTCTTCTCGTGGGCCTTGGCGCGCACCGGCGCGGAGAGCCGGCCGAAGGCCTCGCTGACCGCGTGGTGGGCGTCGTCGTGGCTGTGCGGGTCGGCGCGCAGGATGCCGAGGCCGGTCCCGGCGACGGCCTTGAGGACCTCCTCGCCCTCGTGCTCGACCAGGTCGTACTCGCGGTAGCCGAGGAAGGTGAAGTGGTCGTCGGCGAGCCAGCGCATCAGCTCCCAGGCCTCGCCGACCTCCTGCTCGGGCAGGCCGGCCGGGGGCTGCTCGGCCAGCTCGTCGGCCAGGCGCAGCGCGCTCTCGCGCATCTTGCCCCAGTCCTCGACGACCTCGCGGACGTCGCCGAGCACGCGGCGCAGGTCGGCCTCGATGGAGCGCAGGTCCTCGCGGTCGGTCTCGCGGTCGACCTCGATGTGCATCCACGACTCGACGGTCGCGTCGGCCGGCCAGTCGGTGCCGGCGGCCTGGCTGCGGGAGCAGGCGTCGACGTCCAGGATCTCCAGCAGCTTGCCGGTGATGTCACGGCGGACGACCAGCTGGGGGTGGATCACGATGTGGATCGCGCGGTCCTGGCGGGACAGCTCGTTGGTGACGGAGTCGACCAGGAAGGGCATGTCGTCGGTGACGACCTCGACCACGGTGTGGCCGCAGGACCAGCCGTTCTCCTCGACCGAGGGGGTGTGGACCCGCACCTCGGCGGTGCCCTGCGGGCGCTTGAGGCCCAGCCGGTAGTGGGAGGCGGCCGCGCCGTAGACGTCGACCGGGTCGCGGTCGACCAGGTCCTCGGGCGCGGTGTGGAGGTAGTAGTGGTGCAGGTACGCGGTCAGAGCGCCATTGCTCAGACCTTCCCCCGGCGCCGCTCCCCCCACCTGGCTGTTCTCAGCGGCTGCGGCTGCCTTCTTGAGCAGTTCGGCCTTGGCTGCGTCCAGCTTGGTCTGCATGACTTCTTGGCTCCTGTCGCGCGCCGTTGCGTGACTCGGTGGTGTGTGGATGTACACCGACGGGTCACCGCAATCCTGCCGCACCATCCGACTGAAAGGGGCTCATGGCACGCATGAAACGTCCTCCCAGCGGGTAGGACGACTCATTCGTCCTGCAGCCACCCGACGACGCCAGCCAGCCTAACCGGATCAATCGAAGGTGGACAGGGACAGGTAGGCGCAAACCCGCAGGAAGTCGGGTCCGTCCTGGACACCATGTCCAAACCGGAGTCCGGTGTTCACTCTCAGCCCATGTGCGGGTAGCCGTGGTGCGTCGGCGGGACGAAGGACTCCTTGATCGACCGTGCGGAGGTCCAGCGGAGCAGGTTCTGCGCGGCGCCCGCCTTGTCGTTGGTGCCGGAGGCCCGGCCGCCGCCGAAGGGCTGCTGGCCGACGACGGCCCCGGTCGGCTTGTCGTTGATGTAGAAGTTCCCGGCCGTGAAGCGCAGCTCCTCGACGGCCTGGGCGATGGCGTAACGATCCTGCGCGATCACCGAGCCGGTCAGGCCGTACGGGGCGCCGTCGTCGACCCGGCGGAGCACGTCGTCCCAGCGGGAGTCCTCGTAGACGTGGACGGCGAGGATCGGGCCGAAGTACTCGGTCCGGAAGATCTCGCCCCGGTGGTCGGAGGAGACCAGCACGGTCGGCCGGACGAACCATCCGATCGCGTCGTCGTACTGTCCGCCGGCCGCCAGTTCGATCGTCGGATCGGCCTTCGCCCGGTCGATGGCGTCCCGGTTCCGCTCGAAGGCGCGCCGGTCGATGAGGGCGCCCATGAAATTGGACAGGTCGGTCACGTCGCCCACCGCGAGCGCGTCCACCTCGGCCAGGAAGTCGTCCTTGATCCGCTGCCAGAGGCTGCGCGGCAGGTAGGCGCGGGAGAGCGCCGAGCACTTCTGGCCCTGGTACTCGAAGGCGCCGCGGATCAGCGCGGTCCTCAGGATCTCCGGGTCGGCCGAGCGGTGGGCCAGCAGGAAGTCCTTGCCGCCGGTCTCGCCGACGATCCTCGGGTACGTGCGGTAGCCGCCGATGTTGGCGCCGATGGTCTGCCACAGGTACTGGAAGGTGGCGGTGGAGCCGGTGAAGTGCAGCCCGGCGAGCGCCGGGTCGGCCAGCGCCACCGGGGAGACCTGGAGGCCGTCGCCGGTCACCAGGTTGATCACCCCGGGCGGCAGGCCGGCCGCCTCCAGCAGCCGCATCAGGTGGTGGGCGGCCAGGGTCTGGGTCGGCGCGGGCTTCCAGACCACGGTGTTGCCCAGCAGCGCCGGGGCGGTGGGCAGGTTGCCGGCGATCGCGGTGAAGTTGAACGGGGTGACCGCGTAGACGAAGCCTTCCAGCGGGCGGTGGTCGGTGCGGTTCCACACGCCGGGCGAGGAGGCCGGCTGGTCGGCCAGGATCTGCCGGGCGAAGTGGACGTTGAACCGCCAGAAGTCGATCAGCTCGCAGGCGGAGTCGATCTCCGCCTGCTGAGCGGTCTTGGACTGGCCGAGCATGGTGGCCGCGTTGAGCGTCTCCCGCCAGGGGCCGGCGAGCAGGTCGGCGGCGCGCAGGAACACCGCCGCGCGGTCGTCGAAGGAGAGCGAGCGCCACTGCCGCCCGGCGGCCAGCGCCGCGTCCACCGCCGCCCGGGCGTCCTCCCGGGTGGCGTTGCCGAGCACGCCCAGCTTGGCGGCGTGGTGGTGCGGCTGGACGACCTCGATCCGCTCACCGCCGCCGAAGCGCTGCTCGCCGCCGATGGTCATCGGCAGCGGGACCTGCTCGGCGGCCAGCTCGTCCAGCCGCCGGACCAGCCGGCCCCGCTCCGGGCTGTCGGGCGCGTACGCGTGCACCGGCTCGTTGACCGGCACCGGGACCTCGGTGACTGCGTCGATGGGCATGGTGGCTCCGTCCTGGCGGCTGGTCGGGTGTGACACCAGCCTGACCAGCCGGGGCGCGATCCGCCCGTTCAGACACGCGGACGGCGGACGTGGCGCCCGCCACGTCCGCCCGCTTCCCGGGGCCCGCGGTCCGGCCCGGAACGGCGGGAGGCCCCGCGGTCCGGCCGGGGACGGCAGGGCCCGGGGTTCAGCCCGCGATCCGGCCCGCCAGCTCGACCGCCTCGGCCAGACTGTCCACCACCGGGACGCCGACCGGCTCCAGCTTCTCCCGGGTGTGCGAACCGCCGGTGTAGAGCACCGCGTGGGCGCCCGCGCCGAGCGCCGCCACGGCGTCGTCCGCGGCGTCGCCGATCAGCACCGTACGGGCCGGGTCCACCCGCTCGCCGAGCGCGGCCAGGTGCCGGGTCAGGTGCTCCGCCTTCTGGCCGCCGGACGGGCCGCTGCGGCCGTCCACCCGCAGGAAGCCGCCGGCAAGGCCGAAGGTGTCGACCAGCGGCAGCAGCGCGTCGTGCTCGTACATCGACAGCAGCGACTGGCTGTTCCCGGCCGCCCGCCAGCCGTCCATCAGCTCGCGCACGCCCTCGGTCAGCCCGCAGGAGGCGCTGAGCTCCCGGTAGTGGTCGTGGAACGCGTCGTCGAGCCTCGCCCACTCCTGCGCGGAGGGCATCCGGCCGAGCAGGCGCTGGTAGAAGCGGGGGATCGGGATCTCGTACTGCTCGCGGTACTCCTGGAGGCTCATCGGCTCGATGCCGACGGTCGCGAACGCGGCATTGCTCGCCCCGAGCACCGCCTCCATGTCGTGGAAGAGCGTGCCGTTCCAGTCCCAAACGATGTGAGTGCGCACAGGGTGAAACGGTAACCCGACCGGGTGACACGCCGGTAGGACGGACCTCACGCGAGCAGGGCGGGGATCTCCTGGGTCGCGTACCAGAGCAGGTCGTGGTCCTCCGCGCCGTCCACGGTGAACTGGGCGTCCTGGTCGCCCGCGTCGGCCGCGGCCACCGCCGCCACCGCCGCCGCCACGTCCGTGACCACCTCGTCGTCGGCCACGTCGGCGTGCACCGCGGCCGCCTTGGCCAGCCGCACCGGGCCGGCCAGAACCACCCGGCCGAGCGAGGCCTGGTCCTGGTACTCGTCCCCGGGGAAGGGCCGCACCGACGCGTCGGCCACGTCCAGCGCCACCACCACCCGGCGGCACGGGGCCTGCGGGTCGGCGGCCAGCAGCCGCAGCGAGGACTGCGCGGCCCGGTTCAGCGCCGCGTACTCCAGCTCCTCCAGGTCGTCGCTGACGTACCACTCGCGCAGCGCGGGCGTCACGGCGTACGCGGCGGACTGGTCCAGGGCGCCGCCCTCGCGCGCCGCCGCCAGGCCGGTCAGGGTGGTGGGCACGTACACGCGCATCGGTGGCACTCTCCGGTTCGTCCAGCAGGGTTCGTCCAGCGGGGTTCGTCCAGCAGCACCGATTCTCCGGCGCCCCAAGACTCCAGCGCCCCAAGAATAGGCGCCGCCGGACGGCCCGTGATCGCCTCCGGTCCCGGGCCGGGCCCTCACCGCCGGGGCCGCAGCGCCTCCCGGCCGGTGCGCAGGGCACTCTCCAGGACCGCGCCGCGGCGGGCCGGGTCCATCATGTTCGGGCCCATCGCCGCGAGGTCCGCCGGGGTCGGCGCGAGCAGCAGCACCCGGACGCCCTCGACCCGCAGTAGCGCGGCCTCGCGCAGCAGCTGCCGGGTGACGGCGTGGCGGTAGCGGCTCACCAGCTGGGCGAGCACGCCGCGGGGGCGTTCCCGGGCGCGCCACTCGCGCAGGGCGGCCAGGGTGTCGCGGCCGGACGCGAGCCCGCCCCGCCGCCCGGCCCGCCCCGGCCGGGGGTCCAGCCGCAGCGCCATCGGGGCGAGCACGTACACCTCGTCCAGCCCCCGGCCGAGCATCAGGTCGGCGTTGGTGGCGGACCAGCAGCCGCCGTCCACGTACGCCGAGCCGTCCAGCCGCACCGGCATGAACCAGCCGGGGATCGCGCAGGAGGCCATCACGGCGTCGGGCACCGGGACGGCCGGGGCGCCCGGGTCGCCGAAGACGACCCGGCGGCCGCTGCGGTAGTCCACGGCCACCACCCGCAGCGGCGATCCCCCGCCGCCGGGCTCCGGCCAGCCGTCGTCGCCGGCCGGTCCACCGCCGCCGAGCGGTCCGGTGTCGCCGAGCGGTCCGGTGTCGCCGAGCAGGCCGCGCACCAGCTCGCCGACCGGCGCCAGCGAGCCCCGGCCGTGCGGTGCGAGCGCCGAGACCATGGTCAGCAGCGGGTACTCGCGCGGATGCCGGACGGCGTCGCGCAGCAGCCCCGGCGAGCCGATGCCGGCCCGCGGGCGGGGCGGCAGCGCACCGCCGACGGCGGTGTCGTAGTCGAAGGCCACCCCGGCCAGCGGGCCCTCGGTGATCGGCAGGCCGCGCTGGTGGTCGCGCAGATGCTCGGGGCGGACGCCGCCGGCCAGCATCGCGGCGAGGATCGCGCCCGCCGAGGTGCCGAGCAGGACGTCGGCCTCGCCCGGCTGCCGCCCGATGGCCTCCTCGACGGCGCACAGCGCACCGACCGTCCACGCCGCGCCGAGCATCCCGCCGCCGCCCAGCACCAGGCCGCGCCGGGGACCGCCCGCGGCGGGCGGAGCGGTGCCCGCGGCCGACGCCGCCACCCGTGTCGCCATACCGGCCGCCCCTCGTCGTGGGAGCCCGGCCGTCCGCTCCCGGTCAGGGTCCGATGGTGCGCTCCGGGCCGGTACGGCGCAACGCGGCGGCCGCGCGCCGCCACCCGGTCCGCCCAGTCGGAGCGTCCCCTTTCGGGCCGTACGGTCCGTCCCCGCACGTCAACCGGGCGCCGCCGACCGGCCCGTCCGGCCCGTCGCCGCACTGGCCGGTTCGCCCGGATAGGTGAACTCCAAAGCCCGCCCCGGGCACTCAGGAAACCCGTTGCCGCCCCGCGCCGGACGCCTCCAGCCTGGACCCGTCCGTACCCGCACCACCCAGCCGAGGAGCCACCCCGTGACCGTCCGGTTCACCGCCCATCCCACCGCCCACCCGCACCGCCGTCCGCGCGACGCCGGCGGCTGCGACCCGGTCGGCCGCCGGCCGCGCCACCCGCGCGCTGCCTGCACCGCCTCCCCCGGACCCGACTCCCCCGGACCCGACTCCGGGGCGCTGGCCGCCCGGTTCGCCCACCGGCTGGTCGAGGTGCTCACCGGCGCCCGGCCCTCCGGCCAGCTGATGCGGCACACCAGCCTGGCCGGCTACGGACAGCTCGCCTCGCTGGTACGGGCCGGAGCGCTGCGCCGCGGCGGCCCCGCCGACCGGCCCCGGCTCGGCCCGGTGCACGACCGCTCGCCCGCCCCGGACGCGGTCGAGGCCTGCGTGCGGGTCGACCTCGGCCGGCGCCACCACGTGGTGGCCTTCCGGCTGGAGCAGCGCGGCCCGGCCGGGCAGTGGCAGTGCACCGCCGTGGAGGCCCGGTGAGCGCCCCGCCGCACCCCCGGCGGTACACGACGGCGCAGGGCGCCGTCCCGGTCCGGGAACGGCGCCCTGCGTGGCGTCCTGGCTGGTGTCCGGCGGCCGGCTCAGCCCTTGCGGCGACGGCCCTTGGCCGACTTCGCGGCCTTGCGGCGCTCGGCGCGGGTCAGCCCGTCGCCCTCGTCCTCCGGCGCGAGGTCCTCGAAGTCGCCCTCGATGACGCCGCCGCCGACCTCGTCCGAGGGGGCCGTGTAGTGCAGCCGCTGCGGCTTCGGGGCCTCCAGGCCCTTGGCCTTGATCTCCGGGCGGGCGGCGTCCTTCTCCAGCTTGTCGAGCACCACCTGGGCGTCCTCGACCGGGACCTCCTCGACCTGCTGCTCGACCTGGACCTCCAGGTTGAACAGGTAGCCGACGGACTCCTCCTTGATGCCCTCCATCATCGCGGTGAACATGTCGAAGCCCTCGCGCTGGTACTCGATCAGCGGGTCGCGCTGCGCCATGGCCCGCAGGCCGATGCCCTCCTGGAGGTAGTCCATCTCGTAGAGGTGCTCGCGCCAGCGGCGGTCCAGCACCGACAGCACGACCCGGCGCTCCAGCTCGCGCATGATCTCGGCGCCCAGCTGGTCCTCGCGGGCGCCGTACTGGCCCTGGATGTCCTCCTGGATGGACTTGATCAGGAACTCGGGGGTCAGACCGGCCTGGCCGCCGGCCTCCTCCTCCAGCTCCTCCAGGTCCAGGGTGACCGGGTAGAGCTGCTTGAGCGCGGTCCAGAGCTTCTCCAGGTCCCAGTCGTCCTCGAAGCCCTCACCGGTGGCCGCCCGGACGTACGCCTCGACGGTGTCGTCCATGAAGTGGCCGACCTGCTCCTGGAGGTCCTCGCCCTCCAGCACCCGGCGGCGCTCGCCGTAGATGACCTCGCGCTGGCGGTTGAGCACCTCGTCGTACTTGAGGACGTTCTTGCGGATCTCGAAGTTCTGCTGCTCGACCTGGGTCTGCGCGGAGGCGATGGCGCGGGTGACCATCTTGGACTCGATCGGCACGTCCTCCGGGACGTTGGCCATCGAGAGCACGCGCTCGACCATGCCGGCCTTGAACAGGCGCATCAGGTCGTCGCCCAGCGACAGGTAGAAGCGGGACTCGCCCGGGTCGCCCTGACGGCCGGAGCGGCCGCGCAGCTGGTTGTCGATCCGGCGGGACTCGTGCCGCTCGGTGCCGAGGACGTAGAGGCCACCGGCCTCCTTGACCTCGTCCTGCTCGGCCTTGACCGAGGCCTTGGCCTTCTCCAGCGCGGCCGGGAAGGCGGCCTCGTACTCCTCCGGGGTGTCCGTCGGGGTCAGCCCGCGCTGCGCCAGCTCGGCCGCCGCGAGGTGGTCGGAGTTGCCGCCGAGCATGATGTCGGTACCACGGCCGGCCATGTTGGTGGCGACGGTGACGGCGCCCTTGCGGCCGGCCTGCGCGACGATCTGCGCCTCGCGCTCGTGGTGCTTGGCGTTCAGCACCTCGTGCGGGATGCCGCGCTTGCGCAGCTCCTGCGACAGGTACTCGGACTTCTCGACCGACACGGTGCCGACCAGCACCGGCTGGCCCTTCTCGTGCTTCTCGGCGATGTCCTCGACCACGGCGGCGAACTTGGCCGGCTCCGACTTGTAGATCAGGTCGGGCTGGTCGATGCGCAGCGGCGTCTTGTTGGTCGGGATCGGCACCACGCCGAGCTTGTAGATCTGGTGGAACTCGGCGGCCTCGGTGGTGCCGGTACCGGTCATGCCCGCGAGCTTGTCGTACAGGCGGAAGAAGTTCTGCAGGGTGATGGTGGCCAGGGTCTGGTTCTCGTTCTGGACCTCCACCCCCTCCTTGGCCTCGATCGCCTGGTGCATGCCCTCGTTGTAGCGGCGGCCGGCCAGGATGCGGCCGGTGTGCTCGTCGACGATCATGACCTCGCCGTTCATCACGACGTAGTCCTTGTCCCGCTTGTACAGCTCCTTCGCCTTGATGGCGTTGTTCAGGAAGCCGACCAGCGGGGTGTTCACCGACTCGTAGAGGTTGTCGATGCCCAGGTAGTCCTCGACCCGGCTGACGCCCTCCTCCAGGATGCCGACGGTGCGCTTCTTCTCGTCGACCTCGTAGTCGCGGTCGATCTTCAGGCGCTGCACCAGCTTGGCGAAGTCGGCGTACCACTTGGTCGCCTGGTCGGCCGGGCCGGAGATGATCAGCGGGGTGCGGGCCTCGTCGATCAGGATCGAGTCGACCTCGTCGACGACCGCGAAGTAGTGGCCGCGCTGGACGAGTTCGTCCTGCGACCAGGCCATGTTGTCGCGCAGGTAGTCGAAGCCGAACTCGTTGTTCGTGCCGTACGTGATGTCCATCCCGTACTGGCGCTTGCGCTCGACGGGCGTCATGCTGCCCAGGATCACGCCGACCTCAAGGCCGAGGAAGCGGTGCACCCGCCCCATCCACTCCGAGTCGCGCTCGGCGAGGTAGTCGTTGACCGTGATCAGGTGGACGCCCTTGCCGGTCAGCGCGTTCAGGTACGCGGGCAGGGTGCCGACGAGGGTCTTGCCCTCACCGGTGCGCATCTCGGCGACGTACCCGTAGTGCAGGGCGGCGCCGCCCATCAGCTGGACGTCGTAGTGCCGCTGGCCGAGCACGCGCTTGGCGGCCTCGCGGACGGTGGCGAACGCCTCGGGGAGGATGTCGTCCAGGCTCTCGCCGTCGACGAGCCGCTGCTTGTACTCGTCGGTCAGTGCGCGCAGCTCGGCGTCGGTGAGGTTGACGAAGTCCTCTTCGATGGAGTTGACCTGGGCAGCAATCCGCTGCAGCTTGCGAAGGATCTTGCCCTCGCCGGCGCGCAGGATCTTGTCGAAGACGGACACGTGAGCGGGCTCCTTGCCTGTATTGGCACTGGACGACTGCACGGCGGGTCACCCCACCGCACGGGCCATCGTATGCGAGGAGTCCAACCCCCCGGGAGGTGCGTCAGCACGGTATTCCCGTGTCACCCCCGCGGGCACATGGCCCGATAGCACCGCCCACCGGGGCAAAACGGTCGGCGAGCCCCGGAATCGGCCTCCTGCCGGGCGGGCGGACCGGCGGGATATTCGGATGCCCGGCCGCCTCACCCGGCGAAATAATCCGTTCATGGAAGAAACCAGCACCGAACCGGTCGTCCTGACCACCGAGCGGCTCGTCCTGCGCGCCCCGCAGGAATCCGACGTCGACGCCGTCTTCGCGGCCTGCCAGGATCCGGAGATCCAGCGCTGGACGGTCGTTCCGTCTCCGTACCGGCGCGAGGACGCGGAGTTCTTCGTGCGCGATCTCGCCATCGCGGGCTGGCGCACCGGAGCGAACCGGATCTGGTGCGTGTTCGAGCGCGAGTCCGGCGCCCTGGTCGGGTCCCAGGGGCTCGTCCTGCGCGCCCACGACCCGGGCTCCGCCGAGATCGGCTGGTGGGCCGTGAAGGAGTTCCGCGGCCGCGGCTACACCACCGAGGCCGCGCGCGCCGTCTCCCTCTTCGGCCTGCGCGAGCTCGGCCTGCGCCGCCTGGAGTGGCAGGCCTACGTCGGCAACGAGGGCTCCCGCGCGGTCGCCGCGAAGACCGGCTACCGCTTCGAGGGCACCCTGCGCTCGTACGCCGAGCAGCGCGGCGTCTTCCACGACGCCTGGATCGCCTCCCTGCTGCCGTCCGACCTGGTCTGAGGCCTCGGGGCCGGCCCGGGCCCGCAGGCCGTTGCGGGCCGTTGCGGGCCCTGCGGGCCGCTGCGGGCCGCACCCCGGCCCCGGCCCGCGCTGTCAGTGCCCGGGGCTACGCTCCCCGGCATGACCGCCGCTGACCCCCGCCCCGCCCCCGTCGCCGTCCTCAGCGCGGACGACGCCCGCCGGATCGCCCTGCGCGCCCAGGGCCTGCTGGGCGCGCCGGACCGCCGCGGCGGGGTGCGCGGGGTGCTGCGGCACCTGGGCGCCGTCCAGCTGGACACCATCTCGGTGCTCGCCCGCTCGCACGAGCTGGTGCCGTACGCCCGGCTCGGCGCGGTCGGCCGCCCGGCCGTCGAGGCGGCCTACTGGGGCGGCGGCACGAGCTTCGAGTACTGGTCGCACGCGGCCTGCGTCCTGCCGGTCGAGGAGTGGCCGCTGTTCGCCTTCCGGCGCCGCCGCTACCGCGACCGCGGCCACCTCTGGGGCCACCAGGTCGCGCCCGAGACCTACCGCGCCGTGCTCGACAAGCTGCGCGCCGAGGGGCCGTTGACCTCCACCGAGCTGGGCGGCGCCAAGCGGACCGCCGAGTGGTGGGACTGGTCCGACACCAAGATCGCGGTCGAGCGGGCGCTGGCCTTCGGGGACGTGGTCTGCACCGAGCGCCGGAGCTGGAAGCGGGTCTACGCGCTGGCCGAACAGGCCGTCCCGGCCGAGCTGTTCGGGCAGGACCGGTCGGACGAGGACTGTCTGCGCACCCTGGTCGGCCAGGCCGGCGCCGCGCTCGGCGTGGCCACCCGGGCCGATCTGCTGGACTACCACCGGCTGCGCGCCGAGCAGTTGGACCCGGTGCTCGCCGACAGCGGGCTCGTCCCGGTCGAGGTGGCCGGCTGGGGCCCGGACGGCGACCCGGCCCCGGCCTGGGCCGACCCGGCCGCCCTCGCCACCGCCCCGCGCGGGCGCCACCGCACCACGCTGCTCTCGCCGTTCGACTCGCTGGTCTGGGACCGCGCCCGCACCGAGCGGATCTTCGGCATGACGCACCGGCTGGAGGCGTACACGCCCAAGCACAAGCGGGTGCACGGCTACTTCGCGATGCCGCTGCTGACCGGCGGCCGGCTGGTCGGCCGGGTCGACCCGGCCCGCGAGGGGCGCACCCTGGTCGCCCGGCAGATCTCCCTGGACGGCGGCGGTGCCCGGCACGTCGAGGCACTGGCGACGGCGCTGCGCGAGGCGGCCGACTGGGTCGGCTGCGACGGGGTGCGGGTCGGGACGCTGCACGACGAGCGGCTGCGCCCGACCCTGGAGAAACTGCTGACGGACCGCTGAGTCCCGCCCGGCTCACCCTATTTCGAGGATCTTCTCCCGCATCGCGTACACCACGGCCTCCATCCTGGAATGCAGCTGGAGCTTCTCCAGGATGTTGCGCACGTGGTTCTTCACGGTGTTCTCGCTGATGAACAGCTCCTTGGCGATCTCCCGGTTGTTCATCCCGGTCGCCACCAGCTTGAGCACCTCCAGCTCCCGGTCGGTGAGCCGGGGCGCGGGCACCAGGTCCCGGTCGTCGGAGCGGCGCTGGATCATCGACTTGAACTCGGTGAGCAGCTTGGACGCCATCGAGGGGCTGATCTGCGACTGCCCGTCGGCGACCGCGCGGATCGCGGTGGCGACCTCGTCGGTGGAGATCTCCTTGAGCAGGTAGCCGGTGGCCCCCGCCTTGATCGCCTCGTAGAGGTCGGCCTCCTCGTCGCTTATCGTCAGCATGATGATCTTGGTGCTGGGCGCCACGTCCTTGATCGCCGTACAGGCCTCGATCCCGCTGCGGCGCGGCATCCGGACGTCCATGAGGATGATGTCGGGCAGCAGGTCGGCGGCCTTCAGCACGGCCTCGGCGCCGTCCCCCGCCTCGCCGACGACCTTGATGTCCGGCTCCTCCGCGAGCACGATCTCCAGCCCGCGGCGGAACAGCGCGTGGTCGTCCACCACCAGGACGCGGATCGGCTCACTCCGGCGCGGCTCGTACGCGGACTCGTCCTCCGCCCCCAACGGCAGCCCTGGCCCGGACCCGGGCCCCAGCCCGAAGTGATCCCCCATCCGCTCCTCCCCCTTCGCGGGTCGTCGTGCGCCAATCATTCCACGCCCCAAACCCGCTGCGGTCACCCTCCGGTGTCGATTCCCCCGCATCGGGTGACCCCTTCGCCGGGCGCCCCGAACGGCGGACACGCCCGAACGCCGGTGACCCCGGCGGCCAGGGCCGCCGGGGTCACCCCTCCATCACCGCTCGGACGGTCAGTCCTCGTCGTCGGACCCGCCGATCGCGCCGCCCGCCCCGCTGCCCGGCCCGGCCGCGAGGTCGGTCTGCAGGTGGATGACGCCGTAGTGGTAACCGTGCCGGCGGTAGACCACGCTCGGCAGGCCGCTGTCCTTCTCCACGAAGAGGTAGAAGTCGTGGCCGACCAGCTCCATCTCGTAGAGCGCCTGGTCCAGCGCCATGGGGGCGGCCGGGTGCGTCTTCTCCCGGACCACCAGCGGGCCTTCGCCCTCCACTTCCAGGGATCCCATCATGGTCTTGCGGACGGCGCCGTTCGTCTCGCCCTCCGGCGCCGTCGTGGCCGGGAGCGCGGCCAGGGCCGCGGTCGCCTCGGCGACGCTGATCGGGGTGCGGCCGTTCGCGCCGCCCTTGTGCACCCGACGCCGGTCCGCGGACTTGCGCAGCTGCGCGTCGAGCTTCGCCGAGGCCAGGTCGAGCGCCGCGTACGGGTCGGCGGCGGCGGCTTCGGCCCGGATCACGGGGCCGCGGCTGCGGAGAGTGATCTCGACCCGATCGGAGCGGTCGGCCTGCCGCGGGTTGTGCTCCTTGGACACCTCGACGTCGAGGCTGATGGCCTTGGCGTCGAACTTCTGGACCTTCTCCAGCTTCTCGGCCACGTGCTCGCGGAACCTCTTGGGCACCTCGGTCTTGCGGCCCTTGACGACGATGTCCACGCAGAACTCCGATCCCTCGTGCTGACGCCGATCCGGGTGCTACCGGACCGGACTGAGACCCAGCTGGACCAGCCCATCCACTGCCGGCCCCCCGCCCCCGCCGCCAGCGGCGGGAAACGACTGGCCCTCACCTCACTTCCTCCCCACCAGGGACGGTTGAAACCCCCTGGGCCTTATCGAACACCTCACACGGGTTTTCCGCCTCCCCAGGCGATGAGGAGGGTATGACCCGATACTGCGGTCGGGCGGTCAAGCTGGTCCACCCTGTCTACCCTCTCGCGGGTGAAGTATGGGTAAATACCTGGACAACGCCCCCCATACGGCGGATCCTGTGCTGACTCTCCGTGCCTGCCACCGCCAGGAGCAGCCGTGCCGCCGTCCCCCTCCGCCACCCGCCCGCCGGCCGCCCAAGGGCCGTTCGGCCACGCATTGGCCGGGCTGCTGGACGTCCTGCTGCCCGCCGACTGCGCGGGCTGCGGCAGCGAGCGCACCCAGCTCTGCCCGGCCTGCCGGCGCGCGCTGGCCACCGCACGGCCGGCCCCGACCCTGCTGCCCTGGACGCACGCGGCCGCGCCGTACACCGGTGCGGTCCGGCAGCTGCTGCTCGCCCACAAGGAGCGGGGCGCGCTGCGGCTGGCCGGGCCGCTCGGCGAGGCCCTCGGACGGGCGGTGCGCTCCGCCCTGGGGGCACGGGCCGGGGCCGCGCCGCTGCTGCTGGTCCCGATGCCCTCGGCCCGCTCGGCCGTCCGCGCCCGCGGGCACGATCCGACGCTGCGGCTGGCCGGGGCGGCCGCCCGCTCACTGCGCCGGACCGGCCTGGACGTCCGGGCCGCGCCGCTGCTGCGGCACACCCGGCCGGTCGCCGACCAGGCCGGGCTGAACGCGGCCGAGCGGCGCCGCAACCTGCGCGGAGCACTGACCGTGCTGCCGCGCGCCCGGACCGGGCCCACGGGCCTCGCGGGCCGTCACCCGGTGCTGGTGGACGACCTGGTGACCACCGGGGCCAGCCTGGCCGAGGCCGCCCGGGCGCTGGCCGACGCCGGCCTGCCGGCCCGGGCCGGGGCCACGGTCGCGGCCACCGCGCGCCCGGCCGGCTGACCGCCGCCGCGTCAGCTCACGCGGCGGGCCCCGCGGCGGGCCCCCGGGAAGGCCCGTCGGCCCGCCCGGACGCGCCGTCAGCCCGCGTAGAGGAAGGACCGGGGCTTGTCGATCAGCGAGGCTTCCCGCCACTGGTGGTTGACCAGGCGGAAGGCCTTGATCTCGCTCGGCTTGCCGTCCGCCTGCTTGACCTCGCCCATCGCGAGCACCGGCGGTGCCTGGGTCAGGCTGTCCCCCCGGGACTCCGAGGCCGCGACGGTCGTCATGCTCTCGGCGCTCTGCAGCTGGGTGTCCGTGCTCTGCGAGCCGTCGGTGCTGATGAAGTACAGCTGCTGGGTCCGGTCGGCCTCCTTGCCGAGCACGAGCAGCTGGTCGGTCTCCGCCCAGGACACCGAGGCGACGTCGGTGAGCGTGGGGGCGGCCCGGCGCAGCCCGGTGATCTTCACGGTCGGCGCCTGCGGGGTGCCGTCGTGCACCACCAGCCCGAACCACAGCGAGCGGACGGCCGAGCCCGGGGTCCTGGCCACCAGGGCGACCCGGACGCCGTCCGAGGAGATCTTCAGCGACTGCACGGTCTGCCCGGTCAGCCCCTCGACCGGCACGGTGTACGACTTGGCGCCGCGCACCATCACCACCCGCGGGGCCTGCTTGTTGCGGTCCACCACCCAGAGGTCGCCGCGGCCGTCCCAGGTGGGCGAGGCGAAGCCGTCCTCCTTGTCGCCGCCCTTGGCCGGAGAGCTGAGCACCGGTTCGCCCATGGTCACCGCGCTGTCCGACAGCGGCACCGAGTAGACCTGGTGGCCGTCCTCGCTGATCGCCGCGACCTGGGTGCCGCTGCGGCCGACCGCGACGGCGCCGAGCGGCGGCTTGGTGTTCGACTGCGGCTTGCCGAGGACGCCGCGGACCGGATCTCCGGGGCCCCCCTCGTCGGTCGCCACCAGGGCGCCGTCGGCACGCTGGTAGTACTGCTTCCCGGGCGTCGGCCCGGCCAGCGCACCGGGGCCGGTGGGCGGTTCGTCGCCGCGGCCGACGGTGCAGGAACCGTGCGGCCCCTTCAGCTCCAGCCGCTCGACCTGGCCCTTGCCCTGGTCGGCGAGGGTGTAGAAGAACTGGGTCGCCATCCGCCGGCAGGCCATCGGCTCGCCGAGGTCGACCCCGCCGATCTGCAGGTGGGCGACCCTGCCGTCGTCGATGGTCACCCGCTCGACCCTGACGCCGCTCGGGAACGCCGTCCGGACCACCGGCGAGAGCCAGGTCGAGGGCCCGTCGGCCACCGCCTGGGCCGCCGTGGCCAGCGGGTCTATCCGGCGCCGCAGGTAGACCGGGTCGGCGACCAGCACCTCCTGGCCGACGTTCCCGGAGGCCACCGCCGACGGGTCGGGCGCGGTGTAGAAGAACCGCGCGACCTGCCGGAAGCTGTTCCGGAAGTTGGTCTCGTTCATGATCACGCCGGTCGGCAGCTTGTCGATCCGCCACTCGTCCTTCTCCCGGACGAAGGTGAAGTCGGAGGAGACGTTGTTCTGCCCGGCGACCAGCTGGTACGAGTGCTTCTCGTCGACGGTGGCGACCAACTGCCCGCTCACCGGCACCGAGACCGTGGTGTCCGCGTCGGTGACGTCCTGGCCGCCCGGGATGGTCGTGGACGAGAGCACCCGGATCTCCGCCTCGGGCTTCCACTCCGCGGCGGCGCTCTCGGTGAGGTACTTGCGCGCGGTGTCGTACCCCTCGTCGGCGGTCACCGCGTCCAGGAACCCGGTCAGCAGCTCGCGCGGCTTGGCGCCCCGGCCGGGTGCCACCGGGTAGACCCGGGCCTGCAGGTTCTTGTCGGCCGACCCCTGGGGCAGCTCCACCCGGGCGATGCCGCCGGAATCCGGCATGGTCGCGCAGCCGCTCGCCACCAGGGCGCCGACCAGCGTGCCGACCGCCGCGAGGAGCCTCGGCTCAGTCCTGTTGCTCGTCCCTCGCACGCTGCGACCCCTCCGCGTCCGTCGTCCCGCCCGTCACGTCCGGCTCCGCCGTCCGCTGTGCCACCGACGGCCGTCCGGGCGTCGGGTCCACCATGACCTGGGCGCCGGTGGCCCCGTACCCGGCGGCCGTCCACACGCCCGAGGGGTCCGCGCGCGGCCCCTCCGGCAGTCGGCTCCGGCCCAGCCCGGGGCCGATGTTCAGCACCCCGCCGAGCCCGCTGCCGAGGCTGCTGCCCACGGCCTCCGGCGTCTCCGCCTGGTCCTCGACCGCGGCCGTCGCCGTCGCCCCGGACGGGCTGATCGCCCGCCGGTACGGCGTGCCCTGCGCGCCCAGGCCCCGGTTGTTGCGGGAGTCCTCCGGCTCCAGCCGGAACGGCGCACGGGTGATCTCGCCGCCGCGGGTGCGCGGCAGGGTGAGCCGGAAGTGCGAGCCGCCGCCGGGCTCGCCCCAGGCCTGGAGCCAGCCGCCGTGCAGGTGGGCGTCCTCGACGGCGATGGACAGGCCGAGACCGGTGCCGCCGGTGGTCCGCACCCGGGACGGGTCGGCCCGCCAGAAACGGTGGAACACCCGGGACGCCTCGCCCGGCTTGAGTCCGATGCCGTAGTCGCGCACGCCGACCGCGACCGCGCCGTCCGCGGAGCCCAGCCGGACCACCACGTCACGGCCCTCGCCGTGCTCCAGGGCGTTGACCACCAGGTTGCGCAGGATGCGCTCGATCCGTCGGGAGTCCACCTCGGCCAGCACCGGCTCGCCGTCGCCGCGGATCACCACGGCGCTGCCCTTGGCCTCGGCGAGCGGCTCGGCGGCCTCGACCACCCGGGCGACGATCTCGCGCAGGTCGACCGGCTCGGCGTCCAGGATCGCGGCGCCGGCGTCGAAGCGGCTGATCTCCAGCAGGTCGGCGAGCAGCGACTCGAAGCGGTCCAGCTGGCCCTGGAGCAGCTCCGCCGAGCGGGCCGCCATCGGGTCCAGGTCCTCGCGGCTGTCGTAGATGAGGTCGGCGGCCATCCGGACCGTGGTCAGCGGGGTGCGCAGCTCGTGCGAGACGTCCGAGACGAACCGCCGCTGCACCCGGGACAGCTCCTCCAGCTGCCGGATCTGCGCCTGGAGGGCGTTGGCCATCCGGTTGAAGGACTCGCCGAGGCGGGCGATGTCGTCCGTCCCGGTGACCTTCATCCGCTCTTCCAGGTGGCCGTCGGCGAGCCGCTCGGAGATCCCGGCGGCCATCCGGACCGGGGTGACCACCTGGCGCACCACGACCCAGGCGATGCCGCCCATGAGGATCACCACGAACACCCCGGCGGTCGCCAGGGTGCCGGTGACCAGGTTGAGGGTGTCGGTCTCCTGGCCGAAGGAGAACACGTAGAACATCTGGTAGCTGTTCCCGGCCGCGGCCGGACCGACGAACTGCATGCCGAGGGCCAGCCCGGGCTCGGACTTCCCGCCGCTCTCGGGCGAGCGGTGGATCCGGGTCGGCTGGTCGAACATCTGGCCGGGCTCGGAGGCGAGCTTGGCCCGCAGGGCGTCCGGGATGCTGATCGGCTGGATGTCGCCCGAGTAGCGCGGCGCGAAGCCGGCGGTGTCGGGGACGACGGCGCCGGTGCCGGGGGCCATGGCGATCACCGAGTAGACGGTCTGCCCGCTCCCGGCCAGGTCGTTGACCTGCCGCAGCAGCCAGGTGCCGGTCTCGTCGACGGTCGGGTCGGCGGTGCCCCGCAGCTTCTGGTCCCGGGCCTCGTCGATCTTCTTCTGCTCGACCTGGAAGCCGATCCGGGCCTGCGCGCGGGCGGCGTCCATCTTGGTGTCGAGCAGGCCGGTGCGCACCTGCGCCACCACGACCACACCCAGCACCAGGACGACCGCGATGGACGCGAGCAGGGACACCGCGACCACGCGCAGCTGGATCGACCGGCGGTAGAGCGTGGCCACCCGGTGCACGGGGCGGCGCAGCTGACGCTTGACCAGCGCGACCACGGCGGAAGGGCCTCGCCGGCGGCGGGTGGTCGAACTCAGCACGTCGCCGCGCACGGCACCGGCCCCGTCGGCCGCGGAACCCGACAGGGTGTCGTCTGCCCGGTCCGTCACGTCAGCTGGGTCCGGCCTTGTAGCCGACGCCGCGGACGGTCACCACGATCTCGGGGCGCTCCGGGTCCTTCTCGATCTTGGAACGCAGGCGCTGCACATGGACGTTGACCAGGCGGGTGTCCGCCGCGTGGCGGTAGCCCCAGACCTGCTCCAGCAGCACCTCGCGGGTGAACACCTGCCAGGGCTTGCGGGCCAGCGCGACCAGCAGGTCGAACTCCAGCGGGGTCAGCGGGATGCCCCGGCCGTCCCGCTTCACCGAGTGGCCGGCCACGTCGATCACCAGGTCGCCGATGGTCAGCTGCTCGGGCGTGGGCTCCTCGGCGCGGCGCAGCCGCGCACGCACCCGGGCCACCAGCTCCTTGGGCTTGAACGGCTTGGTGACGTAGTCGTCGGCGCCGGACTCCAGACCCACCACCACGTCGACCGTGTCGGTCTTCGCGGTCAGCATCACGATCGGGATGCCCGACTCCGCCCGGATCTGCCGGCACACGTCGATGCCGTCCCGACCGGGCAGCATCAGGTCCAGCAGGACCAGGTCCGGCTTGGTCTCCCGGAACGCCGCTAGCGCCCTGTCCCCATCCGCGACGAAAAACGGCTCAAAACCCTCACCCCGCAGCACGATGCCGAGCATCTCGGCCAGTGCGGAGTCGTCATCAACGACGAGGACGCGTCCCTTCATGCGTCCATCTTCTCATTACCGGATTGTGACCTGCCGCACAGCAGTGCCAATGCTCCAGAACGGCCAACTCCCTCACCGGTGCATTCCGGCCATACCGGGCGAATGCGCCCGCCGGGAACGCCTCCCGACCCCCTCCGGACCCACCGCGGACCCGCTGCGGACCACCGCCCGGCCCGCCGCCGAGGACCGTTGCCGATCAGCAACCGGATCGCCATGGGGCCGGTTTCCGGCCCCATGGCACGATGGGCGCTGCGCGCGGGCGGAAGATCCGTTCGCAGTCGCGCCCGTGACGCCCTCCGAGGAGCAGTGATGACCGACACCCCGGGCTGGGCCTCGCCCAGCTCGTCCGAGCCGCCCCGCGACGACGCCCGGCCCCCGGCCGACGCGCCCGCCGCCGTGCCCGGGCCGTCGGCACCACCGCAGGACACCGCCGGCCGCCCCGGCCCGGCCGGCGCCCCCCGGCCCGGAGAGCAGTGGGGACAGCAGTGGGGGCAGCAGTGGGGGCAGCAGCCTCCCGGCGGCCACCGCCCGTACGGCTGGGGCGCCCCGGCGAGCCCCAAGCCGGGCGTCATCCCGCTGCGCCCGCTGAGCTTCGGCGAGCTGCTGGACGGTGCCGTCACCACCGTCCGCCGGCACTGGCGCACCGTGCTCGCGCTCTCGCTCGGCCTCGCCGTGCTCTCCCAGGCCGGCTCCGTCGTGGTCAACCTGCTGGTCAAGGGGAAGACCGGCGAGTCCACCCAGACCCTGCGGCTGCTGGCCGGGCTGCCGCTGGAGCTGCTGCTCAACGTGTTCGCCACCGCGCTGCTCACCATCGTGGTCAGCCGAGCCGTCCTCGGCCGGTCGGTGACCGCCGGGGAGGCCTGGCGCGACGCCCGCCCCCGGCTGCTCCAGTTGCTCGGGCTGACCCTGCTCACCGCCCTGATGGGCCCCGGTGTGATCCTGCTCGGCTTCGCCCCCATGGCCGGGTACGGCCTCGCCGGCCAGGGCTCCGCCGCCGTCACCGGCCTGCTGAGCCTGGTCGGTCTGCTGACCCTGCCGGTCGCCGTCTGGCTGTGGATCCGCTTCAGCCTCGCCGCCCCGGCCCTGATGCTGGAGAAGCAGGGCGTGCTGACGGCGCTGTCGCGCTCGTGGCGCCTGGTCCGCGGCGCCTGGTGGCGGGTCCTCGGCATCACCGTGCTGGGCTACGTGCTGGCGTTCGTCGTCGCGATGGTCGTCGTGGTCCCGGCCCAGTTCATCGGCCTGCTGCTGGGCTTCGAGAAGCTCGGCCGCCAGGGCCTGCCCGACAGCGCCGACCAGGGCGTCGCCATGCTGCTCCTGCTGGCGGTCGCCGGGATCATCGCCGGCACCTTCACCACCCCGTTCATCGCCGCCGTCGGCGTGCTGGTCTACATCGACCAGCGGATCCGCCGCGAGGCCCTGGACATCGAGCTCGCCCGCGCGGCCGGCCTGCCCGAGCACGGCGGCACCGGCTGGGGCGGCGGCCCGGGCCACCCGACGTCAGCGAGGCGCTGAGCCGGATGCCGAACTGGGGGGAAGGGCTGCTCGCCGCGGGCGGCGCACCGGTCACCGTGCCGCGTGACCCGGCGCGCGAGGCCGCCCGCGACGAACTGCTCGACGCGGAGTACCACAGGCACGACCCGTCCGTGCTGCAGCGGATCACGGACTGGATCTACGACCACATCGCCAGAGCGCTCGACAGCATCTCCGGCGACGGCACCACCGGCACCACCGGACTGATCCTCTTCCTGATCGTCGCGGTGCTGATCGGCGCCGCGCTCTGGTGGCGCCTCGGCGCACCCCGCCGCGCCGCCCGCACCGTCCCGGACGTGTACGGCGCCGAGGGCCCGCGCAGCGCCGACCAGTACCGGGCGGACGCCGCCGGGCACGCCGCCGCCGGACGCTGGACCGAAGCCGTCCGCGAGCAGATGCGCGCCCTGGTGCGCAGCCTGGAGGAGCGCACCCTGCTCGACATCCGCCCCGGCCGCACCGCCGACGAGGCCGCCACCGAGGCCGGCCGGGCGCTGCCCGAGCACGCCGCCGCACTGGCCGCGGCCGCCCGGACCTTCGACGACATCGCGTACGGCGAGCGCACCGCCGACCAGGACGCCTACCGGCTGCTGCACGAGCTCGACCGGAGCCTGGAGCGCACCCGCCCGGTCCTCGCGCCCGACACCGCCGGTGCCGCCGTCCCGGCCCCGACCCCGGGAGGAGCGGCATGACCGGTACCGTCCCCACGCCCCCGCCCGGCACCGAGGCACCCGGCGCCCCGACCAGCCTCACCCCCACCACGCGCGGCCTGTGGCGCCGGGCCCGCTGGTACCTGGCCGTCCTCGCCGCCCTGCTGATCGGCGCCGCCGCCGTGTCCGCCCTCGACCAGGACCGCCGCTACCCGCCGCTGGACCCGCGCTCGTACGACCGCGACGGCGCCCACGCCGTCGTCGCCCTGCTCGAACGCCAGGGCATCAAGGCCGAGTTCAGCACCGACCCGACCACCACCCCGGCCGGACCGGACACCCTCGTGCTGCCCGAACCCGACCTGCTCGGCCCCGCCCAGCTGCGCGCCGTCGCCGCCGCCCGGCACCGGCGGCTGGTCCTGGTCGCCCCCGGCCCGGCCGCGCTCACCGCGCTCGCCCCCGGCATCCGGCTGTCCGACGACGCGGGCGGACCGGCCTACGCCTCCGTCCGTTCCACCCCCGCGGACTGCACGCTCACCGAGGCCGTCCGGGCCGGCAGCGCCCAGCAGGGCGGCATGCTCTACACCAGCGGCAGCCGCGGCGAGGGCTGCTACTCCCGCGGCCACGGCTACCCGCTGGTCGGCCTCCCGGTCGGCGACGGCGACCGCGACGTCATCGTGCTCGGCAGCGGAACCTTCCTGCACAACGGCGAACTGACCAAGGACGGCGACGCCTCCCTCGCCCTCGGCCTGCTCGGCTCGCAGCCCCGCCTCACCTGGCACCTGCCCGACTACTCCGCCCCGCTCCCCGAGGAAGCCCGCACCAAGACCTTCGGTGACTTCCTGCCGAGCGGCTGGCACTGGGCCGGCTACCAGCTCGCCGTCGCCGCCGTGCTCGCCGCCCTCTGGCGCGGGCGCCGGCTCGGCCCGGTCGTCAGCGAGAACCTGCCCGTGGTGGTCCGCGCCGCCGAGACCACCGAGGGCCGCGCCCGCCTGTACCGGCGGGCCAGGGCCCGCGGCCGCGCCGCCGAGGCGCTGCGCGGCGCCACCGCCCACCGCCTCGCCCCCGCCCTGGGCGTCCCGCTCCGGGCCGGCGCACCCGACTCCGACGCGCTCTGCGTCGCCGTGGCCGACCGGCTGCCCGCCCGGCCCGCCGGGGACGTCCGGGCCCTGCTGTACGGCCCGCCCCCGACCGACGACGCCGCACTGCTGCGGCTCGCCGACGACCTCGACGCCCTCGAAAGGCAGGTACGGAACCCGTGACCGACCAGGCAACCGCCCAGCTCCGCTCCGTCCCCGGCACGGCACCCGCTACCCCCGCCACCGACCCGCGCACCGCGCTGACCGCCCTGCGCGCCGAGATCGGCAAGGCCGTGGTCGGCCAGGACGCCGCCGTCACGGGCCTGGTCGTCGCCCTGCTCTGCGGCGGCCACGTGCTGCTGGAGGGCGTCCCCGGCGTCGCCAAGACCCTGCTGGTGCGCACCCTGTCCACCGCGCTCAGCCTGGGGACCAAGCGCATCCAGTTCACCCCCGACCTGATGCCCGGCGACGTCACCGGCTCGCTCGTCTACGACGCCCGCACCGCCGAGTTCTCCTTCCAGCCCGGCCCGGTCTTCACCAACCTGCTGCTCGCCGACGAGATCAACCGCACCCCTCCGAAGACCCAGGCCGCCCTGCTGGAGGCCATGGAGGAGCGCCAGGTCACGGTGGACGGCGAACCGCGCGCCCTGCCCGTCCCGTTCCTGGTCGCCGCCACCCAGAACCCGGTCGAGTACGAGGGCACCTACCCGCTGCCCGAGGCCCAGCTGGACCGCTTCCTGCTCAAGCTGATCCTGCCGCTGCCCGACCGCGACCAGGAGTTCCAGGTGCTCTCCCGGCACGCCGCCGGCTTCGACCCCCGGGACCTCCGCGCGGCCGGCGTCCGCCCGGTCGCCGGGCCCGAGCACCTGGTCGCCGCCCGCGAGCAGATCGCCAAGCTGACCGTCTCCCCCGAGATCCTCGCCTACATCGTCGACCTCTGCCGGGCCACCCGGCAGTCCCCGTCGCTGTCGATCGGCGTCTCCCCGCGCGGTGCCACCGCCCTGCTCGCCGCCTCCCGCGCCTGGGCCTGGCTGGCCGGCCGCGACTACGTCACCCCGGACGACGTCAAGGCGCTCGCCCTGCCCACCCTGCGGCACCGGGTCGCGCTGCGCGCCGAGGCCGAGATGGAGGGCGTCACCGCCGACTCCGTCATCCAGGCCGTCCTCGCCCAGACGCCCGCACCCCGCTGACCCGGGCACACCCCACCGCGGCACGCCGTCCCGCACCCCACCGCACCACACCCGTTTCCGGCCCTCCGGCCCACGGGCTACCGGCCCACGGGCCACCGACTCACGGGCTTCCGAAGGAGCGCACCGCATGGCCCTCACCGGGCGAACCGCCCTGCTCGCCGCACTCGGCGCGCTCGTCGTGGGCCTGCTGCTGCCGTCCTGGACCGGGATCGGCCTGGTCACCGGTGCGGTGCTGGTCGCCGTCGCGGTCGACCTGGTGCTCGCCGCCCCGGTCCGCGGCCTGCGGCTCGGACGGAGCGGCGACACCACCGTGCGGCTCGGCGAGCCCGCCACGGTCGAACTGACCGTCACCAACCCGTCCGGCCGACTGCTCCGCGGCCTGGTCCGCGACGCCTGGGCCCCGTCCGCCTGGCGCCCCGGCACCGCCGAGGCCGCCTCCCGGCACGCCCTGACCCTCCCCGGCGGCGAGCGGCGACGGATCACCACCGTGCTCACCCCCACCCGCCGCGGCGACCACCACGCCCACCGGGTGACGGTCCGCTCGCTCGGCCCGCTCGGCCTGGCCGGCCGCCAGGGCTCGCACCTCGTCCCCTGGACGGTCCGCGCACTGCCCCCGTTCGCCAGCCGCAAGCACCTGCCCTCCCGGCTCGCCCGGCTGCGCGAACTCGACGGCCGCACCTCGGTACTGACCCGCGGCCAGGGCACCGAGTTCGACTCCCTGCGCGAGTACCTGCCCGGCGACGACGTCCGCTCCATCGACTGGCGCGCCAGCGCCCGCCGGAACACCGTCGCCGTCCGCACCTGGCGCCCCGAACGCGACCGGCACATCCTCGTCGTCCTCGACACCGGCCGCACCTCGGCCGGCCGGGTCGGCGACGCACCCCGCCTGGACGCCGCCCTCGACGCCGCGCTGCTGCTCACCGCCCTCGCCACCCGGGCCGGCGACCGGGTCGACCTGCTCGCCCACGACTCCCGCAAGCGCGTCACCGTGGCCGGCAGCTCGGCCCACGAGGTACTGCCCGCCTTCACCAACGCGATGGCCGGGCTGGAACCCGCCCTGCACGAGACCGACATGCGCTCACTGGTGGCCACCGCACTCAAGATGGCCCCCCAGCGCTCGCTGATCGTGCTGCTCACCGGCCTCGACGCGGCCCCCGTCGAGGACGGGCTGCGCCCGCTGCTGCCCATGCTCACCAAGCGCCACGAGGTCGTCCTCGCCTCCGTCGCCGACCCGCAGCTGGAGGTCCTCGCCGCCGGGCGGGGCACCCTGGACGCGGTCTACGGCGCGGCGGCCGCCGAACAGACCCGCGCCGACCGCCGGGCCACCGCCGAGCGCCTCACCCGCCACGGCGTCACCGTCCTGGACGCCCCGCCGGCCCGGATCGCCCCGGCCCTGGCCGACACCTACCTGGCGCTGAAGGCCGCCGGCCGGCTCTGAGCCGCTGCCCTCCGGATGCCGCTCGGGCTGTTCCGACGCCCCGTCACTCCTGGGTCCGCCCCCTCAACCACGCGTTGAGTCGGGCCGCCTGACGGGTCAGGTGCTCGCGCTCGGCGAGGTTGGACGCCTTGAGCGCCGCCTCCGCGTACAGCCGCGCCGCCGTCGCCGCGTCCCCGTCGCGCTCGTGGAGGTACGCCGCCACCGCCGTGTACCGGGGCAGCGCGTCGTCCAGCTCGGCGAGCTCCGCCAGCCCGGCGCGCGGACCGTCGGCCTCACCGACCGCCACCGCGCGGTTGAGCCGCACCACCGGACTGGCGGTCAGCCGGACGAGCTCGTCGTACCACTCGACGATCTGCACCCAGTCCGTCTCCTCGGCGGTGGGGGCGTCGGCGTGCAGCGCCGCGACGGCAGCCTGGGCCTGGAACTCGCCCAGCCGGTCCCGGGCCAGGGCCCTGTGCAGGATCCCGATGCCCTCGGCGATCAGTCCGGTGTCCCAGCGGGCGCGGTCCTGCTCGGCCAGCGGCACCAGCGCACCGTCGGGCCCGGTCCGGCCGGCCCGCCGGGCGTGGTGCAGCAGCATCAGGGCCAGCAACCCCGCCACCTCGGGGTGATCGATCACCGCCGCGAGCTGCCGGGTGAGCCGGATCGCCTCGGCCGCGAGGTCGACATCGCCGGAGTAGCCCTCGTTGAAGACCAGGTAGAGCACCCGGAGCACGGTGGCGACGTCCCCGGCCTGATCGAACCGGACGCCGGAGACGGCGCGCTTGGCCCGGCTGATCCGCTGCGCCATCGTCGCCTCGGGCACCAGGTAGGCCCGGGCGATCTGGCGGGTGGTCAGCCCGCCCACCGCACGCAGGGTCAGCGCGACGGCCGAAGAGGGCGTCAACAAGGGGTGGGCGCACAGGAAGTAGAGCTGGAGCGTGTCGTCCGCACCGGCCGCGGGTCCCGGCCCCGGCTCCTGCTCGACCAGGTCCTCCCGACGGCGCCGGGCGGCATCCGACCGGGCCGCGTCCAGGAACTTGCGCCAGGCCACGGTGACCAGCCAGCCCTTGGGGTCGCGCGGCTGCCCGGCGGGCCAGACCCGAACCGCCTCGACCAGCGCCTCCTGCACGGCGTCCTCGGCCGCCGCGAAATCCGCTCCGCGGCGGACGAGGACACCGATGACGCTCGGCGTGAGGCTCCTCAACAGGGCCTCGTTCATCGGGCAGGTCACTCCGTGATGGTCGGCGGCATGGCGAGGAACGGGCGCAGTTCCAGCCACTCGTGGATCGGCTTCCCCCCGGCCCCGGGCGCGGCCGACAGCTCCCCGGCCAGCTCGACGGCGCGCTCGTAGCTGTCGACGTCGATCACCATCCAGCCGGCGATGAGGTCCTTGGTCTCCGCGAACGGACCGTCGGTGACCGGCGGACGCCCCTCGCCGTCGTACCGGACCCACGTCCCCTCGGGTGCGAGCGCCTGACCGTCGACGAACTCGCCGGTCTTCTCCAGCCGGTCCGCGAAGTCCTGCATGTAGGTGATGTGCGCCGTGACCTCCTCCGGCGTCCACTGGTCCATCGGCACGCAGTTGACCGCGTCCGGGGCCCCCCGGTAGTGCTTCAGCAGCAGATACTTGGCCATCGTCGTCTCCTCGGAGCTCGGTGCGACCCATTCTGGCCGCGTTCACCCCGGGGACGGTGCCGGGCACGGGTTCTCGACACGGCCGGCCGAGATTTTTTCGGCCCACCCGCGGCCGGCCTGTCAGCCCGTAAGCCTCGTTGGGCCCGTTGGGCCCGTTGGGCCCGGAAACGCGAAGAACCCCCATCCGGATCCCGGATGGGGGTTCTTCTGAAGAATTGTTCGGCGGCGTCCTACTCTCCCACAGGGTCCCCCCTGCAGTACCATCGGCGCTGTAAGGCTTAGCTTCCGGGTTCGGAATGTAACCGGGCGTTTCCCTCACGCTATGACCACCGAAACACTATGAAACTGTCACCGCACACCCGACAAAAAGATTCGGGCGGGTCGTTGTTTCAGAACAACACAGTGGACGCGAGCAACTGAGGACAAGCCCTCGGCCTATTAGTACCGGTCAACTCCACCCCTCACAGGGCTTCCATATCCGGCCTATCAACCCAGTCGTCTACTGGGAGCC
>NZ_JBVJBI010000014.1:0-7641 GCF_055589745.1 Kitasatospora sp. NPDC041917
CCGGTCATCGCGACCAGCTTGCCGCCCTCCTGCTCCTTCTTGATCAGGGCCATCTTGTCCTCGGGCGTGGCCTCGGCGAGGAAGTCGTCCACGCCGGCCTCCTCCGCGATCGCCTTGGCGGTCAGCGGATTGTCGCCCGTGATCATGATGGTCTTGATGCCCATCCGGCGGAGCTCGTCGAAGCGCTCCCGCATGCCCTCCTTGACCACGTCCTTGAGGTGGATGACCCCGAGGACGCGGGCCGGCCCGCTGCCGACCTTGGTGGCCACGACCAGCGGGGTGCCACCGGCCGCGGAGATGCCGTCGACCAGGGTGGCGACCTCGTCGCCGACCGAACCGCCGTTCTCGGTCACCCAGTTGGAGACCGAGCCGGCCGCGCCCTTGCGGACCTGGTGGACGCCCTCGGCCTCGTCCAGGTCCACCCCCGACATCCGGGTCTGGGCGGTGAACGGCACCCAGGTGGCGTGGGTCAGCTCGCCCTGGGCACGGGCCCGCAGACCGTACTCGGTCTTCGCGAGGACCACGATCGAGCGGCCCTCCGGGGTCTCGTCCGCGAGCGAGGAGAGCTGCGCGGCGCTGGCCAGTTCGTCGGTGGACACGCCCGGGGCGGCCAGGAACTCGGCGGCCTGGCGGTTGCCCAGGGTGATGGTGCCGGTCTTGTCGAGCAGCAGGGTGTTGACGTCGCCGGCGGCCTCGACGGCGCGGCCGGACATCGCCAGCACGTTGCGCTGCACCAGCCGGTCCATGCCGGCGATGCCGATCGCGGAGAGCAGCGCGCCGATGGTGGTCGGGATGAGCGCCACGATCAGGGCGACCAGGACGATCATCGACTGCGGGGCGCCCGCGTAGGTGGCCATCGGCTGGAGGGTCACGACCGCGACCAGGAAGACGATGGTCAGCGAGGCCAGCAGGATGTTGAGCGCGATCTCGTTCGGCGTCTTCTGCCGGGCGGCACCCTCGACCAGGGCGATCATCCGGTCGATGAACGACTTGCCGGGCTCCGAGGCGATCTTCACCACGATCCGGTCGGACAGCACCTTGGTGCCGCCGGTGACGGCACTGCGATCGCCGCCGGACTCGCGGATGACGGGCGCGGACTCGCCGGTGATCGCCGACTCGTCGACGCTGGCGACGCCCTCGACCACGTCACCGTCGCCGGGGATGATCTGGCCGGCCTCGACCACCACGTGGTCGCCGAGCCTCAGCGCGGTGCCGGGCACCTCCTCCTCGGCCCGGGTGGCGGGCCAGTCGGTGAGCCGGCGGGCGACGCTCTCGGTCTTGGTCTTGCGCAGGGTGTCGGCCTGGGCCTTGCCGCGGCCCTCGGCCACGGCCTCGGCCAGGTTCGCGAACACCGTGGTGAGCCAGAGCCAGACGGTGATGGCCCAGGCGAACACGGACGGGTCGGCTATCGCGGAGACCGTGGTGACCACCGAGCCGACCTCGACGACGAACATCACCGGGTTCTTGATCATCACCCGGGGGTCGAGCTTCTTCACCGCGTCCGGCAGGGACGCGAGGATCAGCTTCGGGTCGAGCAGGCCGCTCGCCACTCTGTGCGGCGCGGCGGGCTCCGACTTGTCGGCCGGTGCGGGGTTGAGCGTAGAGGTGGACATCAGGAGGACAGACCTTCCGCGATCGGCCCGAGAGCCAGGGCCGGGAAGTAGGTGAGGCCGACGACGATCAGGATCACGCCCGACAGCAGGCCCACGAACAGCGGCTTGTGGGTGGGCAGGGTGCCCGGGGTGGCCGGGACCGGCTGCTGCTGGGCGAGCGAGCCGGCCAGCGCCAGGACGAAGACGATCGGCAGCAGACGACCGAAGATCATCGCCAGACCGAGCGCGGTGTCGTACCAGTCGGTGTTGACGGTGATGCCGCCGAAGGCCGAACCGTTGTTGTTGGCGGCCGAGGTGAAGGCGTACAGCACCTCGGAGAAGCCGTGGGCGCCCGAGTTGAGCATCCCGGCGCGCTCGCCCGGCAGGGCCATCGCCACGCCCGTGCCGACCAGCACGATCGTCGGCGTGGTGAGGATGTACAGCGAGGCGAACTTCATCTCCCGGCCGCCGAGCTTCTTGCCCAGGTACTCGGGGGTGCGGCCGACCATCAGGCCGGCGACGAACACCGCGACGACCGCGAGCACCAGCATCCCGTACAGGCCGGAGCCCACACCGCCGGGCGCGATCTCGCCCAGCATCATGTTGAAGACCGTCAGCCCGCCGCCGAACGGCGTGTACGAGTCGTGGAAGGAGTTCACCGCACCGGTCGAGGTCAGCGTGGTCGAGGCGGCGAACAGCGAGCTGGCGGCGATGCCGAAGCGCTGCTCCTTGCCCTCCATCGCGGCGCCCGCGGCCTGCAGGGCGCTGCCCTGGTGCTGCGACTCGGCGAAGGTCAGCAGGGCCACCGAGGCGACCCAGAACAGGCCCATCACGGCGACGATCGCGTAGCCCTGGCGGTTGTCCCCCACCATCCGGCCGAAGGTCCGCGGCAGCGCGAACGGGATCAGCAGGATCAGGAAGATCTCGACCAGGTTGGTGAAGCCGGTCGGGTTCTCGAACGGGTGCGCCGAGTTGGCGTTGAAGAAGCCGCCGCCGTTGGTGCCGAGCAGCTTGATGACCTCCTGGGAGGCCACCGGGCCGCCCGGGATCTTCTGGACGTCACCCGCGAGGTTGGTGACCTCGTGGAAGCCGTGGAAGTTCTGGATCACGCCGTTGGCGGCCAGGACCAGGGCGAAGACGATCGAGATCGGCAGCAGCAGGCGCAGGCTGATCCGGGTGAGGTCCACCCAGAAGTTGCCGACCCGGTCCGTCCTGTTGCGGGTGAAGCCCCGGATCAGCGCGGCGACGACGGCGATGCCGACGGCCGCGGAGACGAAGTTCTGCACCGCCAGGCCCGCCATCTGCGCCAGGTGGCCCATCGCGGACTCGCCGCCGTAGGACTGCCAGTTGGTGTTGGCGACGAACGAGATCGCGGTGTTCCAGGCCTGGTGGCCCTCCATCTGCGGAACGCCCAGGTTCAGCAGCAGGTAGCCCTGGAGGCGGATCAGGCCGTAGAGGAAGAGGACGGAGACGGCGGAGAAGGCCAGCACCGAGCGGAGATAGGCCGGCCAGCGCTGATCGGCGTCGCCGTCGACGCCGATCACCTTGTAGATGCCGCGCTCGACTCCGAGGTGCTTGGCGGACGTGAGGAGCTTGGCGATGTAGTCGCCGAGGGGGCGGTAGCACAGGGCCAGCGCGCCGACGAGGGCGATGACCTGGAGCCAGCCCGCGAGAGTGGAGCTCATGTCAGAACTTCTCCGGGTAGATCAGCGCGACGACGAGATAGCCGACGAGGGCGACGGCCACGATCAGACCAGCGATGTTCTCGGCGCTCACAGCTTCTCCACCCCCCGCGCGATCAGGGCGATGACGGCGAACACGGCGACCGTGACACCGACGTAGATGAGATCGGACATGGGCTCCACCAGAGTGGTTCGGGAGATGCCGCGACCTGGGCCGGAAGGGCTCGCGCGGCGCCGGCGGACGACCGGCAGATGCAGCAAACCAGCCGTCAGGGGCGCGTTATGGGGCCCTGACGCCCTCCATACGGGTGACGGCGCGACGTTGACGCGGCCTTGACGGGCGCTTCACCGGACCGAGACCGTCGTGATCGGGCCGAGATCCGGCGGGGGCGGGCGGCGGTGCGGCGGCGGTCCTCGTCGGTACTCGTCGGGCCTCGCCGTGCGTCGTCGGGCGTCGTCGGGCGTCGCCGTGCCTCGCCGTGCCTCGCCGTGCCTCGCCGTGCCTCGCCGTGCCTCGCCGTGCCTCGCCGTGCGGGGAACGTGCCGGGACCGTGCCGGGAAACGGAGCGGCCCCGGACGGCGGTCTGCCGTCCGGGGCCGTCCTCCCCCGCTCCTGGTCACATCCGCATGCGCAGCCGGCAGACCACCGCGTCGGTGTGCCGCCGCAGGGCACGGTCGATCACGGCGCCGCGCCGGTTCTGCAGCGCCCGCTGCCACCAGCGGGCCGGCTCCACCTCGGGGATCAGCACGGTCAGCCGGTCGTAGGCGTGCTCCGCCCCCAGCTCGTTGACGAAGTCGGCGATCGGCCGGCCCAGCCGGCGGTGGACGTCCGGGATCTCCACCAGCGGCACGCCCGGACGCCACAGCTCCCAGTCCCGGCGCAGCGCCTCCGCGGCGGCCGGCTCGTGCACCACCGTCACCGCCATCACCTCGTCGCCGAGCGAGAGCGCCGCCGACAGGCCGTCCCGGGTCAGCCGGGTGATCGCGGTCACCGGGACGACGACCAGGCTGCGCTGCCTGGTCACCGGGCCGGGCACCCGGCCCAGCTCCAGCCGCTCGCCGATCCGCGCGTAGCTGCGGTGGACCGCCTCGAACAGCACCACCAGCAGCGGCAGCGCCACCACGATGCCCCAGGCGCCCTCGGTGAACTTAGTGCCGGTGACGACCAGCGCCGCGACGCCGGTGAGCAGCGCGCCGAAACCGTTCAGCGCGGCCTTCCACCGCCAGCCGGACGGCCGGTGCAGCAGCCAGTGCCGGACCATGCCGACCTGACAGACGGTGAAGCCGACGAACACGCCGATGGAGAACAGCGGCACCAGGCTGTTGACGTCCCCGCCGGAGCCGACCAGGAGCACCGCCGACACCGCGGCCAGGAACAGCACGCCGTACCGGTACACCTGGCGGTCGGCGCGCAGCGCGAACACGTGCGGGAGGTGGTTGTCCCGGGCGAGCAGGTCGAGCAGCACCGGCAGCCCGCCGAAGGAGGTGTTGGCGGCGAGCCCGAGCAGCACCACGGTGGCGAACTGGACGACGTAGAAGCCGAACCCGTGGCCGAGCGAGGCGTCGGCGAGCTGGGCGAGCACCGTGACGCCCTCGACCGGCTGGAGGTGGAAGCGGCCGATCAGCACGGCCAGCCCGATCAGCATCACGCCGAGCAGGGCACCGAGCGCGACCTCGGTGTGCTGGGCGCGCCTGACCCGCGGGGTGCGGAAGGAGGGGACGGCATTGGCCACCGCCTCCACGCCGGTCAGCGCGGAGCAGCCGGCCGCGAAGGCCTTGAGCAGCAGCAGCGCGCCGACGGCGGTGGCGTTCTCGGCGAGCGCCGAGGCGTGGCCGGCGGCGGCCGCGGTGCTGGCCGGGCCGTCCCGGAACAGCCCGACCACGACGATCGCCAGGATGGAGAGCACGAAGACGGCGGTCGGCGCCATGAACCAGCGCGCCGACTCGGCGATCCCGCGCAGGTTCACCGCGGTGACCAGCGCGAGCACGCCCAGGCAGAGCCAGACCCGGTCGTCGTACAGGCCCGGGACGGCCGAGGTGAGCGCGGCGACGCCGGCGGTGACCGAGACCGCGACGTTCAGGACGTAGTCGACGACCAGCGAGGCGGCCGCGGTCAGCGCGGTCCGGCGGCCCAGGTGCGCCTTGGCCACCGCGTAGGAGCCGCCGCCGTCCGGGAAGGCCGCGATCACCTGCCGGTAGGAGGCGACCAGCACCGCCAGCAGCAGGGCGATCGCGGCGGTGACCGGCAGCGTGAAGCCCAGTCCGTACGCCCCGGCGGCGGCGAGCACCAGCACGATCGACTCCGGCCCGTACGCGACCGAGGCCATGGCGTCCAGCGAGAGCGCGGCCAGCCCGCCGAGCGCGCTGAGCCGGTGCCGCTCGTCGCCCGTACCGGTGTCCGGCGGCTCGGGTTCGGCCGTCACGGCCGGGGTGGTGGCGCTGGACATCGGACGGACCTCCGCAGTCGGTAGTTGGTCCGATCCTGCGGTCCGCGCACCCGCCGCCCCGGCGGGCCCTACGCGTTCCTGACGCCGCCACGAGCGGCCTTGACGCGCCCTTGACGCGGCGGCCGCGCCGCGCCGGCCCCGTCCGGTGGCTGTTGGCGGGGGTGGGGCGAGCCGTTGTCCCGGCGGTCGCCGGCTGGGAAGACGATCAGCTCTGTCGAAGGACTCCCACCCCCGGCCCCCACTCTGCTGCCTGCCACCCGTAATTGCAAGCAATGTGCAATAAGTAGCCCGACCGGCCCCGCCCCCGCGGAACCGCCGGAACACGACGAAAAGCCCCCGATCCGCGTTTCCGCAGATCGGGGGCTGTTTCTCTATCCTGTGGCTGGTGCAGGGTTCGAACCTGCGTAGCTTGCGCGACAGATTTACAGGCCGCCGACCAGGGGCGCTCTGACCTGGCAACTCTTGCCCACGGACCGGATCTGGTCCGCCACCGGTCCGGATCATGGTCCGAGCGACCCTCAATCGGACCACCTTGAGAGCGCGCCGAAGGGCCGGGGGCGGACTGCGACTTCGCTACTCGCCCCGCCCCCGGCCCTTCGTGTTTCACGTCACACCTCGACGCGCCACCCGCCGAGCGCCGCCAGTGCCCCGGCCCCACGCCTCACTCACGGTCATGCGGGCAGGCCACGTGCCCACGTGAACCTGCGCGCTCGCAGCGGGGCTCCATCTCGGCAACTACGGCTCAGGTGACGGGCATCCTCGAAGCCGGATGCTCGCAGTCCGTAACTCAACTTGAGGTTTATGACTGCCCTATGGACCTGACGAAGGACGGTCGGTGTTCACGAAGCAGTGGAGGGTTTGTCTCGTTCGTAGATCGCGTTGGCGAGGTTGTTGCGACTGATCAGGGTATTGGGGTGAGTGTCACCGAGAACCTGTTCATGCTGGGCGAGGTTGGCCTCGAACAGGGGGATGGCACGCTCAAGGTCCCCAGCCGCCTGGTAGGCGCCGGCAAGGTTGTTGCGACTGATCAGAGTTTTGGGGTGAGTGTCACCCAGGGTCTGTTCATGCTGGGCGAGGGTGGCCTCGAACAGGGGGATGGCACGCTCAAGGTCCCCAGCCGCCTGGTAGGCGCCGGCAAGGTTGCCGCGACTGGCCAGGGTGTTGGGGTGAGTGTCACCGAGAACCTGTTCGCGCTGGGCGAGGGTGGCCTCGTGCAGGGGGATAGCTCGCTCAAGGTCCCCAGCCGCCTGGTAGGCGTCGGCGAGGTTGTTGCGACTGATCAGAGTTTTGGGGTGGGTGTCGCCCAGAGTCTGTTCGCGCTGGGCGAGGGTGGCCTCGTACAGGGGGATAGCTCGCTCAAGGTCCCCAGCCGCCTGGTAGGCGCCGGCAAGGTTGTTGCGACTCATGAGGGTGTCAGGGTGAGTGTCACCGAGAACCTGTTCGCGCTGGGCAAGGGTGGCCTCGTACAGGGGGATAGCTCGCTCGAAGTCCCCAGCCGCCTGGTAGGCGTAGGCGAGGTTGCCGCGACTGATCAGGGTGTCGGGGTGAGTGTCACCGAGAACCTGTTCGCATTGGGCGAGGGTGGCCTCGTGCCGGGGGATAGCTCGCTCAAGGTCCCCAGCCGCCTGGTAGGCGCCGGCAAGGTTGTTGCGACTCATGAGGGTATCGGGGTGAGTGTCACCGAGAACCTGTTCGCGCTGGGCGAGGGTGGCCTCGTGCAGGAGAATGGCACGCTCAAGGTCCCCAGCCGCCTGGTAGGCGCCGGCAAGGTTGCCGCGACTGGCCAGGGTGTTGGGGTGAGTGTCACCGAGAACCTGTTCGCATTGGGCGATCATGGTCTCGAACAGGAGGATGGCACGCTCGAAGTCCCCAGCCGCCTGGTAGGCGCCGGCAAGGTTGTTGCGACTGGCCAGGGTATTG
>NZ_JBVJBI010000014.1:7738-158218 GCF_055589745.1 Kitasatospora sp. NPDC041917
GTGGGGTGGGTGTCGCCCAAGGTCTGTTCGCGCTGGGCGAGGGTGGCCTCGTGCAGGAGGATGGCACGCTCAAGGTCCCCAGCCGCCTGGTAGGCGTCGGCGAGGTTGTTGCGACTGATCAGAGTTTTGGGGTGGGTGTCGCCCAAGGTCTGTTCGCGCTGGGCGAGGGTGGCCTCGTGCAGGAGGATGGCACGCTCAAGGTCCCCAGCCGCCTGGTAGGCGCTGGCGAGGTTGTTGCGACTCATGAGGGTGTCAGGGTGAGTGTCACCGAGAACCTGTTCGCGCTGGGCGAGGGTGGCCTCGTGCAGGGGGATAGCTCGCTCGAAGTCCCCAGCCGCCTGGTAGGCGTAGGCGAGGTTGTTGCGACTGATCAGGGTGTCGGGGTGAGTGTCACCGAGAACCTGTTCGTGCTGGGCGAGGGTGGCCTCGTGCAGGGGGATAGCTCGCTCAAGGTCCCCAGCCGCCTGGTAGGCGCTGGCGAGGTTGTTGCGACTCATGAGGGTGTTGGGGTGAGTGTCACCGAGAACCTGTTCGTCGTGGCTGACGATCGCGCGCCGAAACGGCAGAACGCGGGCGTCGTGGCCTTGCAGGTACAGATGGTCGGCCGCAACGCCGTAGAGAACGACTTCACGGTCGCTGCCGAGCCCTGCGGGCCGGGTGGTGGCAAGGGCGATGAGGTGGGACATCAAGGCATTCAGAGCCGCGGGCATCTGGTCTTCTAGGAGGTCGAGCGCTTGGAAGAGAGCTTCCTCGGCTGTGCGGCGACCGGTGAGCGATCCATCGGTTTCGGTGGGTGCGGTGGAGCGTAGGACCGTCTGCAGGAGGCGGTGGATGCTGACGCTGTGCCTGGTGACGGTAACCATGCTGTAGGCGACCAGGAGCCCGAGGGACTCGTGGAGGTCGTCGTTGTTGTAGTCGACGGCTTCGAGGATGGTGACGGGGATGTCGTCAGGCCCGAGCCAGGCCAGGGTTCGCAGGACCGTCACGGCGTGAGGGTTCCGAGCTTCGAGAGCCTGGAGGGTCTGCGTCCAGATACGGGCAATGGTGCGTTCGGCGTCGATGCCCTCGGCCGCTTTGTCCAGCTTGGTGGGCAGGCGCCTGCGGTAGGCATCAATGCTGATGGTGGGGTGCTGGCGCAGGTAGGCGCCAGCCTGCTCCAGCGCGAGCGGGAGGTGGCCGAGGTCAGCAGCGAGCGCACGGGCGTCCCGGAGGTCACGGGGGGTGGGCTTGCCATCGGTGAACGCGTAGGTACAAATCAGTTCGGCGGCCTCATCAGGCGCGAGGGTACCGAGAGGATAGGTGCTGATAGTGCGCGGCCAGCCGGTGGCACGGCGGCTGCTAACCAGGTGATGCCCACCGTTGAGCGCGCCGAGGTAGCTGGTGAGGTCGGCCGGGTTCTCGACGTTGTCGAAGACCAGCAGCCACCCTGGGTGCCATTGCAGCCAGGTCATCGCCCACTGGGCCCGCTGGCCTTGGGAGGCGGTTCCGGCCCAGGACGGGAGCAGCCGGAGGGTCAGGCCTGCGAGGGACTGCTCGATGCTGGCCGGGGAGTCCGCGGCGATCCACCAGATGAGGGCGTAGGCGTGGCGGTAGCGGTGGGCGTAAGCGAGGGACAGGGTGCTCTTGCCGATGCCGCCGAGGCCGTGAACGGTTGAGGCCTGGGTGATCGCGGTCCCACCGTCTGCCGTGAGCGTGGTGCGGAGCCAGGCGAGGGCGTCCTCGCGGCCAAGGCAGAGGGGGTAAGGCGGCAGGTTGGTGAGGCTAGGCGGGGCCGGCACGTCGCGGGCGGCGGTGAGGATCTCGGCGGGCAGACCGATGACGTCGCCGGTGTGGACGGTGCCGATGCTCTGGGCCGCAGCCGCCCTAGTGCCGGAGACGTTGTAGTGGGGCCCGGTCACTGGGCGAGGTGGTGACCGTCGCCGGTGATGGCCGTGTTGATGGCGTAGGCGGCGATCGACCGCTCCCCGGACGCGGTGATCGTCACAGAGGCGGCGGCCGGTCCGACGAGGCCGGCCAGCTCCTGCCGCAGTCCGGCGTCATCGCGCAGGGCCCGCTTGATCTGCTGGCGCAGCGCCGCTGCCGCGTCCGGGTCGGTGGTGTCCTCGGCGGCGTCCTGGACCGCAGCTTCCAAGGAGGCCTGTTCGCTCTGCGAGCCGCGACGGAACACCGCGTGCAGGACGCGACGGCCCAGGTTGGCGGTCGCTTCCACGGCGCTGTCTTCCGCCCGGGTCAAGACGGCCCCGCCGTACGCACTCACGGCCGCCGCCAGGTACGGGCCTGCCTGTTCCACCAACTGGGCGATCTCGTCCGTCATGACTGTCCCCTCCACCTCGACCAGCACCTGCTACGACGGAGCGTAGGGGAGCAAGCGCGAGCGGGAGACAGGTTTCATGGGAACACTCGTGTCTGGGCCTTCACTGATTGCCCACCAGGTCAGGCGAGGGCGTCGGCGATGAGGTGCATCGAGTCCACGACCACCACGGCGCCAGCAGCGGCCAGCTTGACGTCCTTCCCCGACTTGTTGGCATAGCCGATCGTCAGGACACCGGCGGCCTTCCCAGCCTCGACGTCGCGGGCCGCATCGCCGATGAAGATGCAGTGCTCCGGCTCAGTGCCTACGGCCTTCATGGCTTCGAGCAGGAGGCGCGGGTTCGGCTTCATGGATGAGGGGTCACCCGGGGCGCGGCCGAAGACGCCGGCCACGTAGTCGCTGAGGCCATGCTCGGCGAGGTAGGTCTCGATGGCCTCGCCCGCGTTGTTGCTGACCACAGAGACCAGCCGACCGGAGCGGGCAGCGGCGCGCAGAACCGATTCGCCGCCTGGGGTCGGGCGGGCGCCCCGGACAGCTTCGGTCTCCAGCGTGGCCAGCGCAGCGTCCGTGCTCGCCGTGAGACCCGAGCGAGCGTCCGCGACTAGCCGAAGCAGGGCGAGCGGGTCGCTCTCCTCCTTCGCCCCGGCCGGGGCCTGCTCGCCCGCGGCGAGCAGGCCTTCACGGAGTCGGCGCGCGACCTCCGGAGCGGGGAGGCCGGCGAAGACCGAGCACACCGGACCGTCGAAGTCGAGGAGCACGTGCTTCACCGGCCGCAGCACGTCAGCGAGTTGCTGAGGGGTGGCGGTCATGACTGCCGCTCGTACGCAATCGTGCTCCACACGCTGTCGAACCACATCTGGGCCTGCTGGACGTACTGCGATCCGAGCGAAGCGTCGTCCGGCCCGGCGACGTGGTGGAACAGGGTGGTGTCCTTGCCGGTGACGTCGTAGAAGGTGTGGGCGTCGTCGTCGATCGTCACGGTGCGCTCGCGGAGCGGGTAGAAGCCGAAGAACGCCTCCGTCCGGTTCAGGATGTACAGCTTGAACAGGCTGGATGCCCGATGGACTTTGACCTGGACGGTCGCCTTCTGGACGAGGCCCAGCTCGGCCAGCATCTCCACCGAGTGCGCGATGCCGCCGGCGTTCGTCAGGGCGATGTTCCGCGCCCGCTCCCGAAGGGCGACCTCGTCCTGCAGTCCGTCGACCAGGACCGGCACGGCCATAGGCGCCGTGGTGTCCGGCAGGAGCAGTCGGACGGTGATCGACTCGGGCGCGAACCGGCCAGAGCGGACCTTGTCGAGCGGCTCCTGCAGCGCGTTGTGCAGCGTTTCACTGGAGAACCCGGCGAAGTCGAGGGTCACCTGCTGCTGCTCGAAGGCCGTTTCAAGGTGAGGCCGCAGCCCGACCGGCCGCGAGGTGCGCTCTCGCACGAACGAGCCGCTCCCCTGGCGGGTCACGATCAGATCCTCGGTGCGGAGTTCGTCGAGCGCCCTGTCTACCGTGCCGCGCGCCACGCCGAAGTGCTTCGCCAGCGCAGGGCCTGAAGGAAGTTTGTCGCCAGGCTGGAAGCCCGGCTGCTTCGTGAGGATCGAGGCCCTCAATGAGCCTTTGACCTGCTGATACGGAGGACGGGGGTCATTCGGATCCAGGGCCATGAATCCATGCTAGAGGAGGTGTCCAACACGAGCGAGAAACCCAACTCTCTTGACCTGCTTAAGCAGGTTCTCTATGTTGAGCGTGTCGCACCAAGTGAGACAGGGGCGACACAGAGGGGCCTTCTTTGGGCTGCTCTGACCTGCACAAATGCGCCCATGAATGGCCGGCTGCTGCCGTGTCTGGGGCGAAGGGGCCCGGGATAGATCGGGCCGAGGCACCCGGCGCCTTGGCAGTCCGGAGGGCAAGACCGAGAGGTCACGCCGTCCGCGCCTGAAAGGGAGCACGCTCCCCAAGAGGACGGCATCACGGGCCCTGCTCCGCTTCGGCGGGCGGGGCCTGAGCTGTGAACGAGTGACTTTGGCCCGGCCCTTCCGCTCGCGGCTGGGCCGCGGCCATGGCTACTCGTGCACCACGAGTAGCTGGGCCCGCATGAGTTGGGCCGCCGTGCTCCCGGCCAAGGAACGCGCGGCGGCCCTCGGGCCCACCCCTACGAGAGAGGAGGTAGACCCGTGAGGTCGATTGTTGCAGGCCAGCTGGCCTTGGACGAGGACGAGTTCGCCGAGCTGGCGCTCGGTCTCGCCGCGGACTCGGAGTTCGCCCGGCTGTTCACCGGCGTGCCCGGCGAGAGCGCGGTCGAGTGCGCGGCCCGGATGGACGCCGCGTCGGACATCGTGGCGGACCTGCGCCGGGAGGACCCGGTGCTGGCCGCCTACGCCGAGCGCCTGATGAGCATGGCGCCGGTGCCGCTGCGGCGTCCGGCCGTCATCTACCGCACCGCCGGCGCGGGGCAGGTGGCGGCGTGACCACCACCATCGGCTCGACCTGGCACCGGGACCCCGCGTTCGGGGCGGTCACCCGTCACCCCATGCCGGTGGTGGCCCTCCCGACGACCACGTACCGCATCCTCGACCTGCCGGAAGCGCTGCTGCGCGAGGAGATCGCGGTCCACGAGGCCGGCCACGCGGTCCTCGCGCTCCACCTCGGCATGCGGCTCACGGTCGTGTCGGTCGCCGACGACCTCGGCCACGGCCCGAACACGCCCAGCGGTCGTATCGAGGTCCCCGGCGTCCTCACCGCGCCGGCCGCCGACGTCATGCTGTTCGCCGCCGCCGGTGAGCGGGCCGCGGACCGGTGGCTGCGCGAGGCCGGTCTGTGGACCCCGGCGCGCGCGTGGGTGGTCGAGATCCTCGCCGAGGGCGACCGGGACGCCATCGCCGAGTGCGCCCGCCGCTTGCACCCCGACGGCCTGACCTACGGCGTCAGCGACGACCCGAGTCGGGACCTGGCCGCTCTCCACGACCAGGCGGACGCCTTGCTCGACACGCTGTGGGACCGGGTGACCCGCCTGACCGCCGCGCTGACCGAGCACGGTCGGCTGACGGAGGAGCAGGCCGCCGAGGCCGCTGGCTTCTCCCCGAAGGCGGGGTGGCAGAGGTGAGCGACACCCTGAACCGCACCGGCTGGCGCTTCGACGCCCGGAACGGGATGACCACCCGCAACCCCCGCCCGGAGCTGCCGTCGGGCGTGGGCATCACGGAGGCCCTGGACCTGCCGGTGGACGAGTTGCGGCGCGCGTTCGCCACGCACGAGGCCGGCCACGTCCTGGTCCTGCTGCACTCCGGGATCCCGTTCGAGGCCGTCTTCATCCGCAACGACCTCGGCCTGGCCCCGGACCAGGCCGACAGCGGCGGAGCGGTCGTCATCAGTCCCTGTTCGACCCCGCTCCGCACCGGCCTGATGATGCTGGCCGCCGGCGAGCGGGCCCAGGACCGGTGGCTGCGCGAGACCGGCCGGTGGACCACCCGGCGCGGATGGCTGACCGAACTCGGCGCCGTCAACGATCGCCGCGAGATCTACCGGGCCGTGGACGAGGCCTTCGGCCGGGACGTCACCTTCGGGACCTCCGACGACCCGTGCCGGGACCTGGCCGCGCTGCACGACCACACCGACGCCCTCCTCGACACGCTCTGGGAGCAGGTCGGCCGGGTCACCGAAGCGCTGGACCGGCGCGGGCGGCTGACCGCCGGGCAGGCCGCCGAGGCCGCCGGCTTCTCCCCGAAGGCGGGGTGGCGGCGGTGAGCGGGCTGAACGACTTCCGTGCCGAGCGGCGCGCCGACCAGCAGGCCGTCCGGGCCGACGCCCGGGCGGACCGGCGGGATGAGCGCGAGCAGCGCCGGTTGGACGCCGAGGCGGCCCGCCAGCGGCGCCAGGCCGACCAGCGCGACGCCGAGCAGGCTCGGGAGCGGCGGCGGGCGGTGCGGGCCGCGCGGTTCGGCCGGGTGACCGGCTGGATCACGGCGAGCCCCGCGAGGGCGTTCGTCCGGCTGGTCCAGGCGTGCTCGATCGTGTCGGCCGTGGCCTCGCAGGTCGCCGCGCTCGACCACGCGGACGTGGCGCTGCTGCTCGCGGTGCTGCTGGCCGCGATGCTGGAGGGCGGCGCGTGGGCGCTGGTCGCCATGGGCGCCCAGGCCGAAGGCGAGCGCTCCACCCACACCTACCGCCTCGGCGCCTGGGCCGCTGGGACGGTTGCCGCCGGGATCAACTTCGCCCACGGCTGGCAGCAGTACACCGATGCCCGGTGGGTCGCCGCCGTGCTGGCCCTGTCCAGCATCGGCGCCGTCTGGCTGACCGACCTCCAGACCCATGGCGGCCGCGGCCCGACCACCGCCGAGAAGAAGACGGCGAAGGAGCAAGCCGAGCACGCCCGCCAACGCGCCGAGCACCACCCTCAGGTGCGGGAGGTCGCGGACCGTCTGCTGTCCGCCGCCGCCTACGGAGCGTTGTCGCCCGACGAGGCGTGGCGCATCGCCTGGGAGTACGTCCACGGCGTCACCACGCCGGGGCTGACCGCCGAGCTGCTCGCCCAGCGGCTCAACGCGAGGGCCCGCGTGGCGGAGCTGAGCACGCTGCCGGCACCGGCCGACCTGTGGCCGGGAATGCCCGACGACCCGTTCCCCGCCCTCACCCTCCCGCTGCCCTCCGGCCCCTCGGACGGCGTCTACCTCGACGCCGTTCCCGACGTCCTGCGGAACGCTTCCCCGATCACCACGGAAGCGCTCGAAGCCCTTTACGGAAACGGGTCGGGCGTACCCGCACCGAAGCCCGAAGAGCCCGACGACGGGTCCTCGACCGACGGCGGCGGGAACGCTTCCGCCCCGGCCGGGGACCGGGCACTCGACCCGGCCGACCTCGCCCGGGTCCGGGTGCTGGCCGCCGACCTCGCCGCCCAGGGCGAGGAGCTGTCGACCCGCAAAGTCCGCTCCCTGCTCGGCTGCCGCAACGAGACCGCCGTCCGCCTGCGCGCCGCCGTCGAGGCCGAGCGCAACCGCCCCGGCGAGGAGAACGCGCAGTGACCACCGGCGCCGTCACCTGCCGCGACCTCGACAAGCCCGACACCGACCGCTGAGGGAGCGCGTGATGCAGCTCTTCCGCCGTAGCCAGCAGCCCCAGACGGGCCAGCAGCGCCGGGCCGCCGCCGTCCGCCGCGCCGACCGCGAGGGCCAGCGCCAGATCGACAGCCTCCGCACCAGCAAGAGCACCACGGCCTGGCACTCCACCCCGGCCCCCCGCTCCTGGTGGCGCTCCTCCTGACCACCCCTCGGGCCCGGCTCCGGCCGGGCCCCTCCCAAGGAAGACTCCATGGCCTACACGCTGTGCCTGCTGTTCCTGGTGGTCGACGCCGTGATCGCCGTCCTGTGCATCCGCGAACTGATCCGCCGGGGCGGGTGGGACCGATGACCATCCCGCCGCCGCCGTCCGAGCCGCCCACCGCCGGCATGCCCACCCCCGGCCCCGAGCCCGTGGCCGAGTGGTGGCGCAAGTCCGGCCCCGTCATCCCCGCCCCGGCCCAGCCCCCGACCCCGGGCCTGCCGGACACCACCGTCCACACCCCGACCCCGATCGCCGCCACCCCCGCCGGGCCGCCCTCGATGGAGGCCGCCGCCGAGGCCTTCTGGGCCCCGGCCGGCAGGCTCTTCGCCGAGCAGGCCACGGCCATCGCCTCCCAGGTGGGAGAGCAGATCGGCCAACTCCTCACCGAGACCGAGGCCCAGCGCACTGCCCGTCAGCAGGTCGAGTACGAGGAGATGCTCGCGGGCCAGCGGGCCCGGATGGACGCGGCACTCGGCGCGGTCGGGGAGACCGTCCAGGAGAAGACCGAGCGCCACCGGATCGAGGACATTCTCACCCCCAGCCGCCCCGCCCAACGGGACGACCTCGTCGGCCTGGTCGACCTCCTCGCGGACCGGCTCTCCGAGACCCCGGAGGACCGGGCCGCCCGCCTGGAGGCCCAGCGCGAGCTGGAGAAGCAGCGCGCCCGCGTCCAGGAGGACGCCGCCCACGCCGCGGCCGGGGAGACACCCGCCCAGCGCGACCTGCGCCACCGCGAGCAGCGGCTCGCCGACCAGCGCGAGGCCAAGGCCCGGGCCCGCCGCCAGCACCGCAAGGCCGCCCGCGCCACGGCCGGATCCTCCGACCGCACCCGCCGCTTCCGCCGCTGGTACGTCCTCACCGCCATCAGCGCGGTCAGCGGCTACGCGACCGGCCTGGTCGAGCTGATCACGCCGGGCGGGCCCTTCGTCGGCCTGCTGCTGGCCGGTGCCGGCTGGGCCCTCGACCTCCACTTGCGTGACCGGGGCCGCCTGCGCGTGAGCGAGGTCCGCCGCCCCGGACCCCTCCTGATCCTGATCGCCGCGCGCATCCCGGTCGCCTCCGGCCTCACCGTCGCCACCGGCATCGCCCCGCTCCTCGCTGCCCTCCCCCTCTACTGACCCGCCAAGGAGACACCTCATGAGCAGCCTCATCGCGCTGGGTGCCGGCGGCGCCGCCACGGTCACCTCCGCGTACCTCCTCGTCGGCATCCGCGGAAAGAACAAGATCACCGTGACCCCCGACCACGTCCCCTACTGGGCGTTCGGCATCGGCCTGTTGAGCGCCAACGCCGGCACCGCGTTCCAGCAGCTGAGCGGCATCGGCAACCAGCTCGGCGCCAGCTTCCAGGGCAACCAGGCCCTCGGCGAGTGGCAGACCGGCGCGACCGCCGCCCTGCTGACCATCGCGGTCTTCGGACTCAAGCCGAAGCCCTGGAAGGACGTCATCTGCGGCGCCGTCGCCCCCAGCCTCTACGCGAGCGCCGGCGGCTTCTGGGCCATCCCCGCCTCCGTCCTCAGCGGCCTGATCAACTCGTTCATCGGCTGACGGCGATGGAACGAATCTTCCCCACCGAGAAGCTGGTCCCCACTCTCCTGTGGCCGTTCACCGGGTTGGCCACCGGCACGCCCGTCCTCATCCGCAAGCTGACGGCCCCCCAGCGCGAGCGCCGCGCCGAGGCCGCCGCGCTCAAGGCCAAGCAGGACGACCTCGCCGCCCAGGCCGCCCAGGCCGCCGAGGAGGCCTTCACGAAGAAGCTCACCACGGAGGCCGACCCGGCCAAGCGCGCCTCGATGCTCCAGGCCCGGGAAGCCGCGCAGGTCGCGGCCCGCCAGTTCGAGCTGGACCAGGCCAAAGCCGCCCGCAAGGCCGCACGGAGCCGGGCGGGCGACGCCGCCGGCGCGGCCGCCCTGATGCTGATCGTCGGCGGCCCGCTCGTCTGGTCCCTGGCCCGCCCCTGGATCGAGCCCGGCATCGGCCTCCTGATCGGGGCGTGGTGGATAGCCGCCCTGATCCACGCCCCCACCCCCGGCAAGGCCCCGGCTGAGGGCGAGGAAGAACAGGAGCAGGGGCATCCGGTGCCCGCCACCGAAGCCACCGAGGAGGAACCCACCGGGGAGGACCGCCAGGAGGCCCCCGAGGTGGCCACCCCGACCCCCGCCGAGACCCACTCCCTGACCGCTTCCCTGACCACCGCTGGGAACTCTGTTCTGCTCACCCGGCTGGCGGCCGATCTGGCCGCCTCCCACCGCGGTTGGGAGCCCTCCACCAAGGCCGTCCGGGTCCTCCTCTCCGAGGCCGGCATCCCGGTCCGCGGAGGGGTCCGCACCCCGGACGGCAACGGGCCCGGCGTTCACCACCAGGACGTGCCCGCGCTCCGCTCCCCCTCCGCCCCCGCTCCTCTCCCCGACTCTGTTGCCAACGTTGGCGCAGGTCAGAGTGCCAACACCAACGCCAACAACACCGAAGAGTGGTCCACCCGAGAGGGGTTCGTCATGCGCGCCGACCCCGAGAACCCCGCCCGAACGATCATCGTCGGCCGCGCCAACGCCGCATGATCCACGCAGCACGAAGCCCCACACCGGCCGCCTGTTCTTGGCAGAGAGTCGGCCGGTGCGGGGCCGTGCATCCCCTTCACAGAGATGGGACCAGCATGCCCCAGTTCGACCACTCCACGCTCGTCATCATCAACGACATCGCCGACCGGCGGGACGCCAGCGACGGCCGCTCCCGCTACGGCGCCTACATCGCCCACCACGCCGGCCACTTCCACGAGGACGGCGAACCGCTCCGCCCGGTCGAGTTCGCCGCCGCCGCGTGGCGCATCGCGACCAGCCCGATCATGTCCCCGGGCTACGCGACCATGCGCCCGGACATCGACCGGGTCGAGGTGTACGTCGACCACGACGGCGGCGCCCAGTTCTGCGCGAAGATCGGCCTGCAGCACAGCGCGCTCGCGCACCGGCCCACCGGCCACCCGCTGGACTGGGAGCGCGTCTCCCCGTGGTCCCGCCCCGGCGAGCCGTGGCCCGTAATGGTCAGCCCCGAACGCACCGACCTCCCCGCCGTCCTGGTGACCGCCACCGTGCTCCTCCCGATCCCGGATAGCATCCTCATCGCCCCCACCGCGGCCCGGCCCGGCCGCACGCTCACCTCCGAGGCCAAGACCGTGGTCGCCGCTCTCGCCGAGCACGCCAACCGCAACCTCGCCCCGCTCGTCGCCGACCTGCTCGGCGGCGTCCGGTGAACGGCCCGGTCATCAACTCGTTGAGCACCGAGTACGCGCCGAACGTGATCCCGTTCCGGCCCGAGCCCGCCGAGGTGAAGGCCGCCGAGCAGGCCGTCATCGGCGCCGCCCTGCTCGACCCCGCCCAGATCCCCGCGCTCGCCGCCCAGCTCGGCGACCCGGGCGTGTTCTACCACCCCGCGCACGAGACGATCTGGCGCGCCATCACCCGCATGGCGGCCAGCGGCGAGCGGCCGGTCGACCCAATGCTGCTGGCCGAAGTCCTGCGCGGCCAGGGCGACCTGGGCCGCATCGGCGGGCCCGGCTACCTGCACACCTGCATCCAGGCCACTCCCACCGCCGCGAACGGCGAGTACTACGCCGAGATCGTGCGCGTGGCCGCCGAGCGGCGCCGCATCAACACCGCCACCAGCCGTCTCGCCCACATGGCCGGCGACGACCAGGCCGACCTGGAGGCCGTCCGCACCGCCGCGCTCGCCGCCCTCGCGGACCTCGCCTCCGGCGAGACCTGGCTCGACCCCGTTCCGCTCGGCTCGCACGGCGCCCTGCCCACGTTCCCCGTCCGTGCCCTGCCCGGGTGGGTGGGCGCGTATGTGGAGGCGGTGGCGGAGTTCACCCAGACCCCGGCCGACATGGCCGCCACCATGTCCCTGGCCGCGCTGTCCACCGCCGCCGGCGGCCGGGTGGGTGTGGAGATCCGGCCCGGCTGGCGCGAGCAGTCGAACCTCTACCTGGTGTGCGCGATGCCGCCCGCCAGCCGCAAGTCCGACGTGTTCGCGTTCATGACCGGCCCCGTCTACCGGGTTGAGGACGAGCTGCGGGCCGAGGCCCGGCCTCGGATCATCGAGGCCGAGACCGCGAAGGAGGCCGCTCTGGCCGAGGTCGAGGCGCTGATGGCCAAGGCCCGCAAGAACCCGGACCTCGACCGCGCGCACCTGGTGGCCGAGATCTCCGGCGCCCGAATGCTGGCCGACGAGATCGTCGTCCCGCCGAGCCCGCGGCTGACCTTGTCCGGGGACATCACCCCCGAGACCGTCACCCACCAGCTCGGCGTCCACCGCTGTCTGGCCGCGCTCTCCCCCGAGGGCGACCTCTTCGACAGCATCGTCGGCCGCTACAGCAGCAAGCCCAACCTCGGAGTCTTCCTCCAGGCCCACAAGGGCGAGCGGCTCCAGGCCGACCGGATCACCCGCGAGCAGCCCACCGTCGACAAGCCCGCGCTCACCATCGGCGTCACCCCGCAGCCCGCCGTCCTCCAGGAGCTCGGCGCCGCCCCCGGTGCCCGCGACCGCGGCCTGCTCGCCCGCTTCCTGTACTCCCTCCCGCCCTCCAACCTCGGCTACCGCAAGATCCGCACCACCCCGGTCCCCGAACCGGTCGCCACCACGTACGACGTCCGTCTGTCCGCGCTCCTGCGCGCCCTCACCGCCTTGGACGAGCCGGTCGTCGTCACGATGACCGAGGCCGCCGACCTCGCCGTCGAGAAGCTGCAGGAGAAGTTCGAGGTCCAGCTCCGCCCGGACGAGCCGCTCGCCCACATCAAGGACTGGGCGGGCAAGTTGGTCGGCCACATCGCCCGCATCGCGGTCCTCCTCCACCTCGCCGACCACGTCGGCGGCGACTGGCGCGCGCCCGTCGAGGCGGGCACCGTCGACCGCGCCGCCGAGATCGCCGAGTACTACACCGCCCACACCCTCGCCGTCTTCGACCTCATCGCCGCCGACCCCGCCACCGAGGACGCCCACGCCCTCCTCCAGTGGCTCCAGCGGCCGAAGAAGGATGGCACCCACCGCACCCACATCAAGGCGCACGACGCCGTCGCGTCGTCCCGGCGGTTCAAGAAGGTCGTCGACGTCGAGCCCGCGCTCGCTCTGCTCGAACAGCACGGCTGGCTCCGCACCGACCAGACTCCGGCCAGCGGCCAGCGAGGCCGGCCTCAGGCCGTCACCTACCGCGTCCACCCGGTTCTGAGCGCCCCCGCGGACGCGAACCCGATCACGTAACCGTCAGGAACGTCAGGACAAAGCCCTGACCTGGCGATACGCCGCCGGACGAGCGGTCAGGGCGCGTCAGGGCTGTCAGGGATAGCCGAGATCCCCTGACAGCCCTGACAATCCCTGACGCCCGGCCAGGAGCCGTACCGGCAGGTCAGCGAGTTCCCCTGACATGCCTGACACCTTCCGCCCTCCGCGGCCGCCCGCGCGAGGGCTCGTAACACTTCGCAGCCACCCTCCGCACCCACAGCAGGAGACTTCGCCATGCCCAAGCGCGAACTGCTCAAGCTCCCCGTCGTGCTCGCCGAACTCGGCATGTCCCGTGCCGCCTTCTACCGGATGCGCGCCCGGGGCCAGGCTCCGCGCCTCATCAAGCTCCCCAACGGCCAGGTCCGGGTCGACCGGGTCGACCTGGACGCGTGGCTGGCTGCCTGCGAGGTGGCTGCCTGATGCCCACCTCCTACAAGGTCACCTTCTGGGACCACCGCCACCGTCCGGACCGCCGCAAGCCGTGGATGGTCCGGTGGACGGTGAACGGCCGGGAGTTCTCCGAGTCCTACCTCACGAAGACCCAGGCGGACGGCCGGAAGGCCGAACTGCTCGTCGCGGCGGCTTCTCACCAGCCCTTCGACACCGAGACGGGCCTCCCGCTCGCGGAGCTCCGCAAGCGCCAGGAGGAGCAGAACTCCGTCACCTGGTACCAGCACGGGCGGAACTACGTCGAGGCCCGCTGGGACGGCGCCCCGGCCAAGACCCGGACGACGTGGGCCGATGCCCTGGCCAGCGTCACGTTCGAGCTGGTCAAGAGCAAGACCGGAATGCCGGACAAGCCGCTCGTGCGGCGCGCGCTGTACAGCTGGGCCTTCAACGTGAACCGCTGGACCGACGAGCCGCCGGCCGACGTCGCCAGGGCCTTGGCCTGGGTGGCGCGTAACTCCGTGGACGTGTCCGAGCTGGCGGACCCGAAGATGGTCCGTCGCCTGCTCGCCGCCCTCTCGGTGAAGCTCGACGGCACCAAGGCCGCCGCCTCGACCACGCTCCGGAAGCGCCGGATTCTCAACCACGTCCTGGGCCGCGCCGTCGAGGACGGCCTGCTGGCCACCAACCCGCTGCCGTCGGTGCAGTGGCAGCCGCCCCGGACCGAGGAGGAGGTCGATCCGGAGTACGTCATGAGCCCGGAGCAGGCGGCCGCGATGCTGGAGGCGGTCGGTCGGCAGGGCAGGCGCGGGCCGCGGCTGGTGGCGTTCTTCGGGTGCATGTACTACGCGGGCATGCGCCCGGGCGAGGTGGTCCACCTGCGCAAGGATCGGTGCGTCCTGCCGGCGGAGGGCTGGGGGAAGCTCAACCTCAACGGGAACAGCCCCCGCGTCGGCTCGTCCTGGACCGACAGCGGGGCGTCCCACGACCCCCGGGGCCTGAAGCACCGGGCGGAGTCGGCCACCCGGCCGGTCCCGATCCCGCCCGAACTGGTGAAGCTGCTGCGGGAGCACATCGAGCAGTACGGCACCGCCCCGGACGGCCGGCTGTTCCGGACCTTCCGGAACGGCATGGTGCAGGAGAGCGGGTACGGCGTCGTCTGGGCCGCCGGGCGGGCGGAGGTGTTCAGCGAGGAGGAGCGGGCCACGCCGCTCGCCAAGCGCCCGTACGACGCCCGGCACGCCGGGATCTCGCTCTGGCTGGCCTCCGGAGTGCCGGTGGCCGAGTGCGCCCGGCGGGCGGGGCACAGCATCGCCGTCCTGCTCCGGGTCTACGCCAAGTGCATCCACGGCGACGAGGACCACGCCAACCGGCTCATCACCGAGCGGCTCCAGCGGCGGACCGCACCCCCGCCACCGCCCGACGGCCCCTGACCTATGACTGAGCCCTTCAGTCGGCGAATCGAGCGTTAGGCGGCTGGCTCAGACGGAGTTTGAAGGCCCCAGGATCAGACAGCCGCGCGACCTAGGATGGGCGGGTGGCTGATGAGATTCCCTCCGACCCGATCAAGGTCCAGGACCTTCGAGGAAGCTGTGAGAGCGCCGAGAGCTCGACGGCAGTCCGGACCTTCTACCACTTCTCCAGGCGCGAGCCGTGGCCCGCGATCGAACGTTCCGGCACGTTGAAGGCCCTGTGGATAAACGACAATTGCCAACCCGGGGTAGCCGCGACGGTTCACCTCAGCGACAGCCCCGACCCTGACTCCCTGCCCTTTGACCTTCGGGGTCTGCGCCCGGTGCGGTTCACGGTCGTTCTGCCTGAGCACTCCGTCCATCACTGGCCCCGTTGGGGTAGGGACAACGTCGTCCGCGAGGCCTGGAAGTCGATCGGCGTCCCGATCGACGACGACCCGTATGGTCGACTGAGCCAGTGGAACGACACCGCAGACCGTTGGTACGTCACCGAAGGACCCGTTCCGGCGAGCGCGTGGATTGAGGTGGAGGATCTGGAGACACAGCACGTGCTGTGGCGGCGGGACTACGGCGATTCCTCCAACCGTGGCTGAGCGCTTCCGCTGACTACATGAGCGCCGGGCGGAACCCACCCCAGCCGGTTCAATTTCACACGGCACACCGGCTGCAAGAGGCACCAGCACCTCGCTGGCTCAACCACTCAGCCGCTGCTGAAGCGCTCAGTTGCATGACCTTGGTCCGCGCCTGGTCCGGAACCGCTGGTCAGGACTGGGATCCGGGCGAAACGAGGTGAGACAAACCGCCTAAAACGACCATCCGGCGCAACCGGTGTTCGAGCACAAGAAAACGGCCTCTGATCTGCGTTTCCGCAGCTCAGAGGCCGTTTCTCTATCCTGTGGCTGGTGCAGGGTTCGAACCTGCGTAGCTTGCGCGACAGATTTACAGTCTGCTCCCTTTGGCCGCTCGGGCAACCAGCCAGGATCTTCGTTTCCCGGGGTGTTCACCCCGTTCGACTTGGTAAACCATACCCGATGCCGGGGGGTGCTCCGCCACTCGATAGATCACGCGATGATCAAGGAACCACGGGCGGGCGGTACGGGCGGGGCCGGTGTGGCGCTGGATAGGCTGGGACTCCGGACGCCCGCGAGGGCGGGCCGTGCCAGTGAAGCCAGAGCATCAAGGAGACCAACACCCATGGCCGACTCCAGTTTCGACATCGTCTCGAAGGTCGAGTGGCAGGAGGTCGACAACGCGATCAACCAGACCTCCCGTGAGATCGCGACGCGCTTCGACTTCAAGGGCGTCGGCGGCGAGATCAGCCGCACCGCCGAGAAGATCGAGATGAAGGCGAACGGCGAGGAGCGCGTGCGCGCCATCCTCGACGTCCTGCAGACCAAGTTCATCAAGCGCGGCCTGTCGCTGAAGGCTCTGGACGCCGGCGAGCCGCAGCTGTCCGGCAAGGAGTACAAGATCTTCGCCAACGTCAAGGAGGGCATCACCACGGAGGACGCGAAGAAGGTCGCGAAGATCATCCGTGACGAGGGCCCGAAGGGCGTCAAGGCACAGGTCCAGGGCGACGAGCTGCGCGTCAGCTCGAAGAGCCGCGACGACCTCCAGGCCGTGCAGGCCCTGCTCAAGGGCAAGGACCTGGACTTCGCGCTCCAGTACGTGAACTACCGCTAGCACCGGCCCCGGCCTGCGGCGACGCAGGCTCCGAGCGGCTGCGGGACACAACGGGGGCGCGGCACCGGACCTTCTTCGGTGCCGCGCCCCCGTTTTCCGTGCGCCGTTTTCCGTGCGCGGCTTTCCGTGCCCGCTTTCCGTGCCCGCTTTCCGCGTGCCCGACCGGCCGGGGACAGGCTCTAGCGCAGGAGCCAATCGCGGGTCAGTTCCATCACCTCGGCGCGGCTGCGGCCCTCGTGGTCGACGGCGACGAGGTGGTGGCCGATCCGGAGCGAGAAGCTGATCAGGCTGCGGACCTCGACGTCGTCCGGGTCGGGGCAGAACGACGCGTAGAGCGAACGCAGGTAGGCCATCCGGCGGTTGTCCACGCGGCGCAGGCGTTCGGCGACCGCTTCGTCGCGCCGCGCCCAGTCGCGGATCGCCAGGTCGACGGTGGTGCCGGTCACGGGCCCGTCGCCGCTGGTGGCGGCGATCGCGAAGAGCCGCCCGAGCCGGGTCCGGGCGTCGCCGCCCTCGTCCTCGACCTGGGCGATCACACCCTCGGTGACCTCCCGCTCCCAGGTGTCGAGCATCTCGTCGAGCAGCGCGCCCCGGTTGCGGAAGTACCCGTAGAAGCCGCCCTTGGTGACGCCGAGCGCCTGGGCGAGCGGCTCGACGCGCACCGCCTCCGGGCCGCCGGCCGCGAGCGCCCGCAGCCCCTCCTCGATCCACCGGGCGCGCGGCGTCCGCGTCACGCCCATGCCGGGCCCCTCGCCGCGTCTCGTTCCACTGTGTCGCTCCTCACGCTCACACCCTTGTGCATACGCCACCGTACACACGGGTCTAGCCTGGCTCTATACGGCACCGTACAGACAGGGGCACGCAGATGAGACTCCCCCGCACGGCACACACCTCCCGCCCGTGGCGGATCCACGAGATCGCCCCCGACTTCCGCCTGGAGGACGTGTGGGCCCTGCCGACCCCCGGCGGCCCCGACGACCTCGCCCGCCTGGTCGACCAGTTCGCCAACGGCACCGGCGCCCCGATGTCCGCCTCCCCCGTCGTCCGCCTCCTCTTCGCGGCCCGCTGGAAGCTCGGCGCCCTGCTCGGCTGGGACAAGCCCGACGCCGGCCTCGGCACCCGCGTCCCCACCCTCCGCGACCGCCTCCCCGCCGATCTCCGGGACGCCCCGCGCGGCCCCGACACCCGCTCCGCGCCGTTCCGCTCCGTCTACCTGCTCCACGACGAGTGGACCGCCGAGACGGCCAACCGCACCGTCCACGGCATCCTCCACCTCGGCTGGGTCGAGACCGCTCCCGGCAGCGGCACGTACCGCGCCCAGATGGCCGTCCTGGTCAAGCCCAACGGGCTCCTCGGCCACCTCTACATGGCCGCCATCAAGCCCTTCCGGTACCTCGGCGTCTACCCGGCCCTCCTGCGCTCCATCGGCCGGCGCTGGCAGGCCGAATCCCCCACCCCGCACTGACCGCACGAGCACGGGCACGGGCACGGGCGCGGGAACGAGCACGGACGGCGGCGGGGTCAGTCGGCCGGCTCAGCCCAGCCGCCGGTGGTGCGGTGCCGGCCCAGACCGACCGACTCGAACTCGTCCGCCCGGCCCTCCTCGGTGCGGGCGCCGATACGCCGCAGGGCGCGGGAGATCGGGGTGCCCTCGGCCGGGGCGGGCTCGAATTCGCCGATGGTGAGCGGGCCGAGGGTGACCGCGCCGTCCAGCCAGACGGCCGCGCGCTGGGTGCCGCCGCCACCGAAGTACCGCGCCTCGACGCGGGCGATCGGCCCGGCCTTCGACCAGGCGGCCAGCCGGAGTTCGAAGCCGTCCGCGTGCCGGCCGGGCCCGGCCCCACCGCCGGGCCTGCGCAGGACGCCGTCTCCCTGGAGCGCGGTGAGGACGGCGGAGGTGACCGGGATCAGGGCCAGCCCCTGCGCCAACGGCACCACCCGGGCCGTCGAAACCTCCGCCGCCGCCACCGTCAGCAGCTCCCGTGTTCCTATCAGCGCCTGGAGTTCGTAGGACATGCCGGACATGGTGTCCCACCGCACCGACAGACGACCCGGAATTTATGATTCCGTGCCCGGTCGGAGACCGTAGAGCAGGGTAAAGACGGTCACATCCAGCGCATCCTCGGCCGCACTCGGCCCTTCTTCGTTCAGTTCGTCGAAGATTTCGGCCAGTTGGGATCGCAGCCGGTCCAGCCGGTCCGGGCTGAGCCGCAGCGCGAAGTCCGCGAACAGTCCGGACGGCGGGCCCGAACCACCGGGCGGCCGGCCGAAGTCCAGCCGGCCTTCGGCGATCCTGGCGCGGAAGTCGGACCGCACCCGGTCCATCGCGGCCACGACGGCCTCGTACGCCTCGGAGCGGGCCGGGGAGTCGGCGGTGAACATCTCCGGGGCCAGCCGGATCGCCCCCTGGGCGACCCGGTAGCGGCTCTCCACGATGCCCGAGACCAGCCGGGTGCCGGCCACCAGGACCAGCCCGGCCTTCTCCAACTGCTTGATGTGCCGGTAGAGCTTGGTCTGCGGCTCGTCGAGCGTGGCGGCGAGCTCCTTGGCCGTCAGCGGACGGTCCTCGGAGGACTGCAGCGCGCCGAGGATGGCCAGGCGCAGCGGGTCGGCCAGGGCCTTGAGCACCGCGACGTCGGACACCTGGCGTTCCTTGACCCAGGTGACGGGCTGCTGCTCGCCGCTGTCGGCGGCCTCCGGTGTGTGCTCGACCACGGGGCCACCCTTCCAGATCGGCCGCTCCGTTCGCAATCACGCCCCGGTGAGCGCTCACCACCGAGCCATCAATCACCCTTGCGAAACCAATGACGCCTACGACATCATTCATGCAGACGTGAATGATTGCGCAATCGCGAACGATGGGGGCGGGACATGACGGACCAACCGACGACGACAGCGGCGATGGAGCACCCCGGACCGGCCGCCGCCCCGCCGTCCATGCCCTCGCCGTCCGCACCTTCGCCGTCCGCGCCTTCGTCGCCCGCACCGCCGCCGCTCGTACCGCTGCGGCGCAACCTGCGGTTCCAGGCCCTCTGGGCCGGCCAGGCCTCCGCGACCCTCGGCATGGTGATCGGCGACACCGCCTTCCCCCTGCTGGTCCTCGCGCTCACCGGCTCCTCCACCTCCGCCGGAGCCTTCGGCGCCGTGCAGATGGCCGCCACCCTGCTGCTGGGCGTCCACGGCGGCGTGGTGGCCGACCGGGTGAACCGCCGCCGGGTGCTGATCGCCGCCGACAGCGCCCGGCTGCTCGCCCTCGCCAGCGTCCCGGCGGCCCTGGCGTTCGGCCCGCCGAACCTGGCCCACCTGCTGCTGGTCGCCGCCGTGATCGGCGCGACGATCGCCTACAGCGGCCCGGTCCGGCTGCTCGCGCTGCGCTCGGTGGTCCCGCCGGAGCAGCTCTCCCAGGCCCTGGCCCAGGACGAGGCCCGGATGAGCGGCGCCTCGCTGGCGGGACCGCCACTGGCCGGATTCCTGTTCGGGCTCGGCCACGCGGTCCCCTTCCTCGGCGCCGCGCTCGCCTCCCTGCTCGCGGTGACCGCCGCCGTCGCGGTGCGCTTCCCCAGCCCGCACGAGTCCGGGGATGCCGACCGGTCCACCGGGAACAGCGCCCTGGCGGGTTTCCGCGTCCTCGCCGCCTCCCCGCTGCTGCGGACCGCCCTGGCCGTCCTGCTGGTGATCAATCTCGCCGGGGCCTCCCTGCTGCTGCCCGTCATGGTGCTGTTGCGCGAGCACGGCACCAGCGGCACCGGGATCGGCCTGGCCCTGGCCGGCGAGGCGGTCGGGGCGCTGGCCGGCACCGCCCTGGTCGCCCGGCTGCACCGGCTGGCGGGCCCCGGCGTGCTGCTGCTGGCGGTGGCCTGGAGCGCGGTACCGGTCCCGCTGGCGCCACTGCTGCCCGGCGGGGCGCCGACCGTCTTCGCCGCGCTGTTCGTGTTCGGCGCGGGCGTGCCGACCCTGCGGGTGATGCTCGACCTGCTGGTCTTCCGTCAGGTGCCGGACGCGCTGCGCGGCCGGGTGATCGCGGCGACCATGACGCTGCTCACCGCCGGCATGCCCGCCGGGAGCTTCGTCACCGGCCTGCTGCTGGACCGCTCCTCCCCCGCCACCGCGCTGGTCGGGATCAGCGCCCTGCTCGCCGCCGCCCTGCTGGCCGCGACCGCGAGCCGCACGCTGCGGCGCGCCGTGTGGCCCGCTGCCGAGTCCGCCGCATCCGCTGAATCCACCAAGTCCACCGATTCGGCCGAGTCGGCCGAGTCGGCCGACCGGCAGGACTGACACCCCGGGTCGGCCGCCGCTCACCCGCACGGCCGTCCGCCGCATGCGGCGGGCCCGGCAACCGGGTGAACTGGCCGGGTACCGCCCGCCCCCGAGGGCTTCCCGGGGCGGGCCGCGGACCCGCCGCACCCGCCCACGCCTCGCCCCGGTACCGGAGCACCCACCGGATCGCCGCCCGGAGAGCGATCCGCATCGCCGTCCGGATCGCGCCGGTTCCTCCCCGAGAGCTTCACCAACTCGACGAGGACGTGATGGAGTTGACGCGATGGAGTCCCAGCAGCGCCCGTCCGGCCCCCGAGGAGGAACCGCCGTGCCCCACCCCTTCACCGTCGAGGACCACACCGCCCGGATGTCCCGGGCCACCGCCGAGGCGACTGCCGCCGGTCTGGCCGGCCTGGTCGTCGCGCCCGGTCCCGACCTGGCCTACCTGTGCGGCTACTCGCCCACCGCGATCACCGAGCGGCTGACCGCCCTCGTCCTCACCGCCGGAAGCGAACCCGCTCTGGTGGTGCCCAAGTTGGAGCGCCCGGATGCCGAGAAGGCGGTCGGCGCCCCGGCCGTCGGGCTGCTCGACTGGTCCGACGGCGAGGACCCGTTCGCCACCGTCGGCCCGCTGCTCGACCCGGCCGGACGGTACGGCGTCTCCGACAACACCTGGGCGCTGCACCTGCTCGGCCTCCAGGCCGCGCTGCCCGGCGTCTCCTTCATCTCGCTCACCGACTGCCTGCCGATGCTGCGCGCCGTCAAGGACACCGAGGAGCTGGACCGCCTGGCCGCCGCCGGCGGCGCGGCGGACGCCGCCTACCGGGGCATCCTGGAGGTCGAGTTCGCCGGCCGCCGGGAGACCGACGTGGCCGCCGACCTCGGCGCGCTGCTCATCCAGTACGGGCACAGCCAGGTCGACTTCACCGTGGTCGGCTCGGGGCCGAACGGCGCCAACCCGCACCACGAGGCCGGTGACCGGGTCATCCGTACGGGTGACACCGTGGTGCTGGACTTCGGTGGTCTCAAGGACGGCTACGGTTCCGACACCACCCGGACGGTGCATGTCGGCGCGGACGTTCCGGACGAGGTGCGCAAGGTGCACGAGCTGGTCCGACTGGCCCAGCAGACCGCCTTCGAGGCAGTGCGCCCCGGGGTAGCCTGCCAGGAGATCGACCGGATCGCCCGTCGGGTGATCACCGAGGGCGGGTACGGCGAGTACTTCATCCACCGCACCGGCCACGGCATCGGCACCACCACGCACGAACCTCCGTACCTGGTCGAGGGCGAGGAACGGCCGCTGGTGCCGGGCATGTGCTTCTCGATCGAGCCGGGGATCTACCTGCCCGGCCGGTTCGGGGTGCGGATCGAGGACATCGTGACCGTCACCCCGGCCGGCGGCCGACGCTTCAACAACACCCCGCACGAGCTGGGCATCGTGGCCTGACCCGCGCCCGACCGTGCGTCGAACCACCTGTCGAACCACCAGTCGAATTCACCTGTCGAACCGGGTGTCGACCGGATCGGACGTTCTTACGATCCAGTCATATTTCACCCAGAGTCCTCCAAGTTTGGGTTGCTAGTTTCGGTGCGCATGACCAAGACCCTCCCCCCGGCCCCGCACGACGCGCGGGCCGGGCAGCCACGCCCGGTGCCTCCGCCCCGCCCACGCGTGACGGGCTGGTCGAGACTCCGGTGGCTGGCCTGGCCGCTCTACCTGACGTGCCTCCTCTGGTTCCTGCGCACCGAGGGCATCCCCGCGGCCAACGACGTGCTGTTCCTCTGGCTCATCGCCGCCCTGCTGACCGCCGCCGTGCACAGCGGGCACGGCCCCCGCGGCTTCCTCCTGGTCCTGCGTGACTGGGTCCCGGTGATGGCCGTGGTGTGGGCGTACTCACTGCTGCGCGGCTACGGCGCCCACACCCCGTGGGCCCCGCACTGGCTGCCGCAGCTGCGCTTCGACGAGGTGCTCGGCTTCGGCGAGACCTGGACCGTCCGGCTCCAGCACGCGCTCTACACCGCCGGCTCACCGCATTGGTACGACTACGCCGCGGTGACCGTCTACCTCTCGCACTTCTTCGTGGTCTTCCTGCTGCTCGCGGTGCTCTGGCGACGCGCGCACCACCGCTTCCGGCAGTTGCTCGCCGCCTACCTGACGCTCACCTTCGCCGGCTTCGCCACCTACCTCCTCTACCCGGCCGACCCGCCGTGGCTGGTCTCCCAGGAGGGCAACCTGCCGCACCTGTCCCGGGTGGTCTGGGAAGTGATCTCGGTGAGCGGGCTGCCGCAGGCCGACTCGCTGCTGGAGAACGGCAGTCAGTTCGCCAACGACGTCGCCGCGATGCCCTCGCTGCACTCCGCCTACCCGGCGATGCTGCTGTTCTTCTTCTGGCCCACCGCCAACCGCTGGCTGCGGGCCGTACTGGTCGCCTACCCGCTCGCGATGACCTTCACCCTGGTCTACGGCGCGGAGCACTTCATCATCGACGTCTTCGTCGGCTGGGCCTACGCGGCCGTGGTGGTGTTCGGCCTGCGCCGGCTGCGCAACCGCCGGGCGGCCGTCGCGACTTCGGGGCCGGCCCCGGCCCCGGGCCCGGTGGAGGACACGGCCGAGCGCGCGGCCGAGCTCACCGCCGAGGACGCGGCCAAGGAGATCGCCAGGGACACCGCCAAGCGCGCGGCGAAGGAGGCGAAGGAGGCGAAGGACGCGGCGAAGGAGGCGGCCAAGGGCACGGCAGACTTGGCCGGGTGAATCCGAGCGCACCGATGAAGCCCACCGCCGAGCAGCTGCTGGCCGCCAAGGACACCACCATCCCGGACGTCTCCGGTCCCGGGCTGCGGGTGCTGTTCTGCGGCATCAACCCGGGCCTGTGGTCCGGCGCCACCGGCCACCACTTCGCCCGCCCGGGCAACCGCTTCTGGCCGGCCCTGCACCGCTCCGGTTTCACCGGGCGCCAGTACCGCCCGGACGAGCAGCGGGAGTTGCTCGCACTCGGCCTGGGCATCACCAACGTCGCCCCGCGCACCACGGCCAAGGCGGACGAGCTGACCGCCGAGGAGCTGCGCGAGGGCGGCGCCGCGCTGCGCGCACGGGTGCTGCGGCTGCGCCCGCGCGCCCTGGCCGTGCTCGGCATCGGCGCCTACCGGACGGCCTTCGGGCAGCGCCGGGCCACGCTGGGGCGGCAACCGGAGGGCATCGGCGGCACCGAGGTGTGGGTGCTGCCGAACCCCAGCGGCCTCAACGCCCACTACACCCTGGACGGGCTGGCCGAGGAGTTCCGCAAGCTCCGGGAGGCGGTCGAGGACCGGCCCGTCGAGGGCCCTGCCGTCGGGAACCGGTCCGTCGAGGCCTGAGCCCGCGGGGCCTGAGCCCGCGCGGTCCGGGCCCGTGGGGTCCGGGCCCGTGGGGTCCGGGCCTACGGGGCTTGGGCCGTCGCGGTCCGGCCGGTCGGGGGCCGGGCCGCCGACAGCCCGGCCGGCAGCGGCAGTTCGCGCAGCTCGCGGATCAGCGCCCGGACGGCGGCCGTCCCGGCCAGCTCGGGCGTGGTGACGTACCCGACCGAGCGGCTCGGCGGCCGCGGCCCGAGGTCGGTGACGGCGAGGCCGGCCGGGGCGCCGAGCAGGGCGGTCCGGGGCATGATCGCCATGCCGAGGCCCTGGGCGACCAGCGAGAGGGCCACCGTGTCGTCCTCCACGTCCACGGTCGCGGGCGGGATCCAGTCCTGCCGCTGCCACCAGTCCCGGGTGTACGAGCCGCAGTTCTCGTCCCAGTCGACCAGCGGGAGCTCGCGCGGCGCCGGGTGGCCGTGCGGGTGCGCGAGCGCGTACGACTCCTCGTACAGCCGCACCGCGACCAGGCCCGGGGCGGGTGGCGGGCCGCCCGCGTCGAGCGTCGCCAGCCCGAGGTCGGCGCGACCGTCGGCGACCTCCCCGGCGGTGCCGCGGCCGAGCTCCCGGACGATCCGGACGTGGGTGCCGAGCCCGGGGTGGCGCTCGGCGAGCCGGGCCAGGACGGGCGGCAGCAGGTGGGCGGCGGCACTGCGGAAGGCGGCGATCCGCAGGGTGCCGGTCAGCGGCCCGTCCGCTCCCGCGCCGCGCACCTCGGGGCCCATCGCATCCAGCAGCCGCAGGATCCGGCGGGCGTACGCCACCGCTCGCGCGCCGCCCTCGGTGGGGCGCGCGCCGTGGCGCCCGCGGTCGAAGAGCACCGCGCCGAGCTTCCGCTCGCAGGCGCGGACGGCGTGCGAGACGGCGGACTGGGTACTGCCCAGGCGTGCGGCGGCCGCCGTGAAGCTCCGCTCCTCCTCGACGGCGACCAGGGTCCGCAGCTCGTGCGGGGCGAGATCGGTCATACGGCCGAACCTATCCCGCGATCCATCGATCCTGCTCATGGATGCCGCCGTTCCATCGACCGGCGCCCCTGCCCGGCGGCTCCCGCGCTTCCTACGGTGATCACGTCCGCCCGTCCTCTCCCGTCCGGAGCCCCCGATGTCCCGCTCCACCACCCGCGCCGTCCACCTGGTCTCCCGCCCCGACGGGGCGCCGACCGCCGCGAACTTCGCCTTCGTCGAGGAGACCGTCCCGGCCCTCGCGGCGGGCGAGGCCCTGGTCGAGAACCTCTACCAGTCCGTCGACCCGTACATGCGCGAGGAGATGGAGGAGGGCGGCTGGGAGCTGCACGCCCCGCTGGAGGGCCGCGCCCTCGGCCGGGTGGTGGAGTCCCGGGCCGACGCCCTGCCGGTCGGGACACTGGTCCAGCACCGCCAGGCCTGGCGCGCCCACGCGGTGGTCACCGCCGAGCGGGCGAGCCTGCTGCCCGATCTCGCCGGCGTCCCGCTCAGCTCCCACCTGTCGGTGCTCGGCGGCACCGGCCTGTCCGCCTGGGTCGCGCTGACCAGGATCGCCCGGCTCCAGCCCCGCGAGACGCTCTTCGTCTCGGCGGCCGCCGGCGGCGTCGGCACCGCCGCCGGGCAGCTCGCCCGGCTGCTCGGCGCCGGACGGATCGTCGGCAGCACCGGCTCCGCCGCCAAGGCCGCCCGCCTCACCGAGCGGCTCGGCTTCGACGCCGCTTTCGACTACCACGACGGCCCGATCGCGGACCGACTGCGCGAGGCCGCCCCCGAGGGGCTGCACGCCTACCTGGACAACGTCGGCGGCGACCACCTGGAGGCCGCCATCGGCGCCCTGCGCGAGCGCGGCCGGATCGCCTGGTGCGGCGCGGTCGCCCAGTACAACCGGCTCGGGAACCCGCCGGCCGCCCCGCGCAACCTGTTCGACGTGGTCGGGAAGAGCCTGCGACTGGAGGGCTTCCTGGTCCGCGACCACCTCGACGCCCGGCCGGAGCTGTACGACTTCCTGGTCCCGCACCTGCGCTCGGGCGCCGTCGTCCCGGACGAGACCGTCGTGGACGGCTTCGACCGGGTGGTGGACGCCTTCCTCGGCATGCTGCGCGGCGCCAACACCGGCAAGATGCTGGTCCGGATCACCCACTGACCCGGCGCCGACCGGCCCGGCCCCCGACCGGCCCGCCGCGCCCCGCCGGGCAGCCCTCACCCGGGCGGGACACAGTCCGGCAGCCCCCGCCCGGGAAGGAGTCACTCCGGCAGGACGGCCAGGTCGAGCGCGGCCAGCCGGACCGGGTCCGCCACCACCTCGTAGCCGGCCACCCGGCCGTCCGCGACCGCCACCCGCAGCACCAGCCGCAGCCGCCCGTCCGGGGCGATCAGGATGCCGGGCGCCCCGTCCACCAGGGCCACCGCGCCGTAGCGGGCCCGGCGGCCGAAGACCGTGGTTTCCCGGGCGACGGCCCGCGCGCCCCGGGCCACCGGGTCGCGGCCGGGCCCCAGCGCCGCCGGATCGGCCCGGCGCACCACGTCGGGAGCCAGCACGGCCAGCAGGTCGGCCAGGTCCCCGCCCCGGGCGGCGGCCAGGAAGGCCTCCACCACCCGCCGGTGCCCGGCCAGTGGCTCCGGGGGCAGCGCGGCCGTCCCGCGGACCCGCTGCCGGGCCCGGCTGGCCAGCTTCTTGGCGGCCACCGGGGTCCGTCCGAGGATCGGCCCGATCCGGTCGAAGGGCACCGCGAAGCCGTCGTGCAGCACGAAGGCGACCCGCTCGGCCGGGCCAAGCCGGTCCAGCACCACGAGCAGCGCCCGGCCCACCGACTCGACCAGCAGCGCCTCCCGCTCCGGCTCCGGGCCGCCGCCCGAGCCGTCCGGCAGCGCCTCGTCGGTCGGCTCCTCGCGGCGCGCGGCACGGGCCCGCAGCAGGTCCAGGCAGATCCGGGAGACCACCGTGGTCAGCCAGCCGGGCAGGTTGCCGATCTCCGCCGGATCGGTGCGGACCAGCCGCAGCCAGGCCTCCTGCACGGCGTCCTCGGCCTCGCCGGTCGAGCCGAGCATCCGCTGGGCGATCGCCCGCAGCCGGCCGCGCTCGGCCTCGAAGCGCTCGGCGTTCACGCGCTCGGCGTCCGAGCACACGGCGTCCACGCGCACGGCGTTCGAGCGTTCGGCCTCGAAGCGTTCGGCCTCCGGGCGTCCCGCCCCCGAGGCCGCTCCCCCGCTCCGCGCCCGCCCGTCCGCCGCCCCCGGCATCGCGTTCCGGTCCATCGGTCACCTTTCCTCGGCGCGGCTCGTCACCGCTATGACGATCCGTCCCCCTCCGAGGTGACCAGGAGACCGCCATGACCTCCACCACGCTGCTCCACCTGGATTCGAGCATCAGCCCGTCCGGTTCGGTGAGCCACGCCCTGACCGCCCGCTTCGCCGACGCCTGGCGCGTCCGCCACGGCGCCCGCGTCCAGCACCGGCACCGCGACCTCGCCGCCGACCCGGTGCCCCCGGTGCGCGCCGCCTACGACGCCCTCGGCCGCCGCACCGAGCGCAAGGGGGTGCTCCCGCTGGACGACATCGGCCGCCTCGCCGAGGGGCCGGACGAGGCGCGGGAGTGGGCGCTCAGCCGTCCGCTGATCGAGGAATTGCGGGCCGCCGACGTCCTGCTGGTCGGCAGCCCGATGTACAACTACACCGTCTCGGCCGGCCTCACGTCGTGGATCGACCGGGTCACCTTCCCCGGCGTCCACCACGATCCGGAGACCGGCGAGCCGCTGCTGCGCGACACCCGCGTGGTGGTCGTCGCGGTCCGCGGCGGCGGCTACGGGCCGGGCACGCCGCGTGCCCACTGCGACTTCCAGGTTCCGTACCTGCGGGCGTACTTCGACCGGATCGGGGTCGCGGCGGAGCACCTGCACGTGGTCACCGCCGAGCTCACCCGGGCCGCGGACATCCCGGCGCTGAACGCCTTCCAGCCGCTCGCCGCCGAATCCCTGGCGGCGGCCGAGGCCGCCGTCGACGAGCTGGCCGCGACGCTCTAGGGTCCGCCGGCCGCAGCGGGGGGACGCTCCGGAGCCCCGCCGGCTACAGCGGGGTGACGGCCTTGAGCACCACCAGCAGGGCCACGGCGGCGTTGAGCGCGCACAGCGCCGACGCCGCCGTACCGATCGCCGCGACCATCGCCGCCAGGCCCGCCGGGGTCTTCGCCGGCGGCCAGTTGCGGGAGGTCGGCACCGGGCCGAGCAGCGCGGCGACCCGGCGCGGCACCGGGCCGGCCGCCGCGGCCGGGGCGGCGAAGGCCGCGAAGCCGGGGGCCGGGGCGGCGTGCGAGACCAGGGCCGCCCGGGCCACCGCCCGCGCGGTGATCCGGCGGTCCCCCACGGCCTGCGCCGAGTCCTCGTCCGCCCACCGCTCCGCGCTGTACGCCACCGCGTCCTGCAGCGGCCGCAGGAACGGGTTGACGCAGGCGGCGAGCTGGGTGGTCAGCAGGTACCGGTGGTGGCGGTGGCGCAGGTGCGCCCGCTCGTGGGCGAGCAGCGCCTCGCGCTCGTCGGCGGCCAGGCCGGCCAGCATCCCGGTGGAGACCACGACCCGGCCGGGCGAGCCGGGCAGCGCGTAGGCGTACGGGCTCCGGTCCGGCAGCACCGCGAGGTCGCCGGCCGGTCCCGGCCCGACGGGCAGCCCGCTCAGCGCCCGGCGGGCCCGGGCCCGCACCCGCAGGTGCCGCACGACCGTCCGGGCGCAGGCGAGGACCACCAGGGCCAGCAGCCACATCGCGGCCGTGCCGACCGTCTCGTGGTACGGCAGCGCGGCCCGCACCTCCGGGTCGGACCAGCTGTCCGGCAGCGGGTTGCCGGGGATCTGCGCGGTGCCCACCACGCCGATCAGCCCGAGGCAGAGCGCGCTGCACACCGCCATCACCGCGCTGATCACGGTCATCAGCCGGGCCGCGCCGCGCGGGTGCAGGTGCTGTTCGGTCAGGCGCGCGATCGGGACCGCGGTGAGCGGCAGGACGAGCGGGAGGAAGACGAAGAGGCCCACGGGTCAGCTCTCACGGTCGGGCACTGCCGGATCGGCGGACGCGGCGTCCAGCAGCGCCCGGAGCAGTTCCTCGTCGTGCGGCAGCAGCGCGCTGACGAAGCTGGCCAGGACGGCGTCCCGGTCCGCCTCCCCGTCGAGCATCCGGCGCATCCGCAGCGCGGCCAGCCCGGCGGCGTCCGAGGAGGCCTGCCACAGGTAGGAACGGCCGGAGCGGGTCCTGGTCACGGCGCTCTTGGCGTGCAGCCGGGACAGGATGGTCATGACCGTGGTGTAGGCCAGGTCGCCCTCCAGGCGTTCCTGGACCCATCCCGCGGCGGCCGGGCCGGGCGCCTGCTGGAGCACCGCGAGCACCTGCGCCTCCAGCTCGCCCTGGCCGCGGCGCCGGGTCGGCGCGTCCCCGGCCGCCGGGGCGTGCCTCTCGTCTGCCATGACGGCCCACTCCCTCCGGATGCCTCGCCCGGACCGACGGGCACGGGTTCATCCTAACGAGCAAGGGGCCGCGCCGAACCGGTCGGATCGGGGGTTCGGGAACGTACGGCGCAGCCCTGCGGCGCCCGCGGGTCAGGACCGGGCCCGCTGGGTCACCGCGATGCAGACCAGCACCACCACCGCGGTGACGGGCGCCGCGGCCGGCAGCCGCTCGCCGAGCAGCAGCACCGACCAGACCAGTGTCAGCAGCGGCTGCGCGAGCTGGAGCTGGCTGGCCCTCGGCACCCCGATCGCGGCCATCCCCCGGTACCAGAGCACGAACCCGCCGAGCTGCGAGACCGCCGCCGTGTAGGCCAGCCCGACCAGGGCCTGCGCCCCGAACCGCACCGGCTCGGCGCCCAGCCCGAGCGCCGCGGTCAGCAGCGTCGCGGGCAGGGCGGCCACCACCGCCCAGGCGATCACCTGGGCGCCCGGCAGGTCCCGGGAGAGCCGCCCGCCCTCGGCGTACCCGGCGGCGCAGAGCAGTACCGCCGCGAACAGGTAGAGGTCGGCGACGGTCGGCCGGCCGTGGCTCTGCACCAGGGTGAAGGCGAGCACGGCGGCGGCCCCGGCGAGCGCCGCCGCCCAGAACGCCCCGGACGGCCGGCGACCGGTGCGCAGCGCCGCGACCGTCGCCGTGGCCAGCGGCAGCACGCCGATGACCACCGCCGAGTGGGCGGTCGAGGAGGTGCGCAGGGCGAGCGTGGTCAGCAGCGGGAAGCCGAGGACGCAGCCGCCGGAGACCACCAGCAGTCCGGGCCAGTGCCGCCGCTGCGGCAACGGGGCGCGGACGGCCGCCAGGTGGAGGACGGCCAGCAGACCGGCGAGGGCGCCGCGCAGGCCGGTCGCGGACCACGGGCCGAAGCCGGTCAGGGACCACGCGGTCGCCGGGAAGGAGAGCGAGAAGGAGGCCACGGCGAGGGCCGCGAGGGCGGTGCCGGAAGCGGGGGCCTGGCGAGGTGCTACCGCCCGAAGCCGGGTAGCGCTATCTTGTGCCGTCATGAACGAGCGTAGCAGTGTGACCGAACTCGCCGACATCCTGCGGCGAGAGGTCGAGCGCTACCCGGAGGGTCGGAAGCTGCCCTCCAGCCGGGCGCTGGTGGAACGTCACCAGGTCAGCCCGGTGACGGTCTCCCGGGCCATCGCGGTGCTGGTGGCCGAGGGGCTGGTGGTCTCCCGGCCCGGCGCCGGGGTGTTCCGGGCGGCGGCCTTCGCCGCGGCCCCGGCCGTCCCCGCCGCACCGTCCGGCCGCACCGGCGACCTCTCCTGGCAGCAGATCGCGCTCAGCGCCGACTCCGGCCCGCGCGACCTGCTCGCCGCCCCCGTGTTCGCCACCCTCCGGGTGCCCCCGCCCGACGTCGTCGACCTCAACAGCGGCTACCCGCACGCCTCGCTGCTGCCCGAGCGGCTGCTCGCCGCCGCGCTCGCCCGGGCCGGCCGGCGGCCGGGCGCCTGGGACCGCCCGCCCACCGACGGCCTCACCGAACTGCGCGGCTGGTTCGCCCGGGACATCGGCGGCCACGGCGGGCCGATCGGCGTCGGGGACGTCCTGATCACCTCCGGCGGGCAGAGCGGGCTGACCGTCGCCATGCGGGCGCTCGCCGCGCCCGGCTCGCCGGTGCTGGTGGAGTCGCCGACGTACGCGGGCATCCTGGCGGTCGTCCGGGCGGCCGGGCTGCGGCCCGTCCCGGTCCCGGTCGACGCCGACGGCCTGCGCACCGACCTGCTGGCGGACGCCTTCGCGGCCACCCGGGCACGGGTCCTCGTCTGCCAGCCGCTGTTCCAGAACCCCACGGGGGCGGTGCTGTCGCCCGAACGGCGGGAGGAGGTGCTGCGGATCGCCCGGGCCGCCGGGGCCTTCGTGGTCGAGGACGACTTCGCCCGGCTGCTGGTCCACGCGGACGCCCCCGCGCTGCCGCGCCCGCTCGCCGCCGACGACCGGGACGGGGTCGTGGTGCACCTGCGCTCGCTGACCAAGGCGGCCTCCCCCAACCTGCGGGTCGGCGCCCTCACCGCGCGCGGACCGGCGCTGGCCCGACTGCGGGCCACCCAGGTGGTGGACAGCTTCTTCGTGCCCCGGCCGCTCCAGGAGGCCACCCTGGAACTGGTCGCCGACCCCGCCTGGGCCCGTCACCTGCGCACTCTCGGCGCCGAACTGCGCGACCGCCGCACCGCCGCCGTCGCCGCCCTGCACCGCGAGCTGCCCGGCGTCCTCGGCACCCACCGCCCCGGCGGCTACCACCTGTGGCTGCGCTTCCCGGACGGCGTCGACGACACCGCCCTCGCCGCGGCCGCGCTGCGCGCCGGCGTCCAGGTCTCCCCCGGCCGCCCCTACCACCCCGCCGAACCCCCGGCCCCCCACCTGCGCCTCAGCTACGCCGCGGCCGAGAGCCCCGCCCAGGTCGCCGAGGGCGTCCACCGCCTGCGGCTCGCGTACGAGGAGGAGACGGGCTGACCCCGGACGGCGGCGCGCTACCGCCCGTGGCCCGCCATCCGCTCCAGGCGGGCGACCCGCTCGGCCATCGGCGGGTGGGTGGAGAAGAGCCTCGCGCCGGCCTCGCCGGGACGGAAGGGGCTGGCGATCATCATGTGGCTCGCGGTCTGGAGCTGCGGCTCGGGCGGGAGCGGCAGCCGGCGGGTGCCGGCGTCCAGCTTCCGCAGGGCGCTCGCGAGGGCGAGCGGGTCGCCGGTGATCCGGGCGCCGTCGGCGTCGGCCTGGTACTCGCGGGAGCGGCTGACCGCCATCTGGATCAGTCCGGCCGCGAGCGGGCCGAGGATCATGATGGCGAGCATCCCGAACAGCCCCGGGCCGTCGTCGTCCTCGCTGCGCCCGAACGGGATCAGCCACGCGAAGTTCACCAGGAACATCACCACCGAGGCGAGCGCCCCGGCCACCGAGGAGATCAGGATGTCCCGGTTGTAGACGTGGCTCAGCTCGTGCCCGAGCACGCCCCGCAGCTCGCGTTCGTCCAGGATCCGCAGGATGCCCTCGGTGCAGCAGACCGCCGCGTTGCGCGGGTTGCGGCCGGTGGCGAAGGCGTTGGGCGCGGGGGTCGGGGAGATGTAGAGGCGGGGCATCGGCTGGCGGGCGGCGGTGGAGAGCTCGCGGACGATCCGGTACAGCTGGGGCGCCTCGAACTCGCTGACCGGCCGGGCCCGCATGGCCCGCAGCGCGAGCTTGTCGCTGTTCCAGTACGCGTAGGCGTTGGTCCCGAGGGCGACCAGCAGGGCGATCACGAAGCCGGTGCGACCGAAGAGGCTTCCGATCACCAGGATCAGCGCCGAGAGGCCGCCGAGCAGGACGGCGGTCCTCAGTCCGTTGTGCCGGCTGTGCACGTCAGGCCCTCCAGTGGTGCGGTGGGGAAGCCCTTTCTGCCTCGTCCCTCGTGCCCGGTCAACGGGCGGGGCCGAGGGCCTTGTTCCCTTGTGACCCGACACGGTGACCGACGCGACACCGCAGCGCCGTACCACCGGCGCGGCCGCGACGGCCCCGGGCCGCACCACCGGCACCGCCGTGACAGCCCCGGACCGCACCCCCGGCGCGGTCCGGCGCCCGCTCAGAACAGCGAGCCGCCCGCCACCTGGAGGACCAGCTGCGGCGCCACCGAGAGGACCACGGCGGCCGAGGCGGTGAGCCCCAGCGTCGCGGTGAGGCCCACCGGCAGACGGCGCCCGGCGGCGGCCTCCCCGAGGGGCTCGTCCCCCGGGGCGAACAGCCGGGCCGTCCACAGCAGGTAGTAGTACAGGGCGATGACCACGTTGACGGCCATCACCACGGCGAGCCAGCCCAGCCCGGCGTCGACCGCCGCGCGGAACACCACGACCTTGCCGAACAGGCCGATCACGCCCGGCGGCAGCCCGGCCAGGCAGAGCAGGAAGAAGGCGAGCGCCAGCGCCGTCCAGCGGTTGCGGGCGAACAGGCCGCGGAAGTCGTCCACGCTGGTCCCGGGCCGGCGGCCGACGGCGGCGACCACCCCGAAGGCGCCGAGGTTCACCACGCCGTAGATCAGCGCGTACGCGGCGGTGGCACCGAGCGGGTCGGCGCCGGTGGGCGCGTAGCCGGCCGCGGCGAGCGGCACCAGCAGGTACCCGGCCTGGCCGACCGAGGACCAGGCGAGCAGCCGCACCGCGCTGTACCGGGTGTCGAAGCGCTGGCGCAGCGCGCCGACGTTGCCTGCGGTCATGGTGACGGCGGCCAGCACCGCGAGCACCAGGCCCCAGGTGTGGGCGTACGGGCGGAAGGCGACGGTGGTGGCCAGCGCCAGCCCGGACAGGCCGGCCGCCTTGCCGACCACCGAGAGGTAGCCGGCCACCGGCAGCGGCGCGCCGGTGTAGGTGTCGGGCACCCAGAAGTGGAACGGGACGGCGGCGACCTTGAAGGCGAAGCCGACCAGGGTCAGCACCGCGCCCGCCTCGGCCAGCGGCTTGAGCTGCCCGGGCGCGTGCTCCAGGCCCTGGGCGACGGCGCCGAGGTGCAGGCTGCCGCTCGCCGCGTAGACGAAGCCGACGCCGAGCAGCATCACGGCGGTCGCGGTCACCGAGGAGACGAAGAACTTGAAGGCGGCCTCGGCGCCCCGGCCGTCCCGGCGCAGCGCGACCAGGGCGAAGGCGGGCAGCGAGGCGACCTCCAGGGCGATCACCATGGTGGCGAGGTCGCGGGAGGCGGGCAGCAGCGCGGCGCCGGTGGCGCTGGAGAGCAGCAGGAACCAGTACTCGCCGCGCGGCAGCCGCTCGTCCTCCACCGTGTGCGCCGACAGCAGCGCCGCGATCAGCGCGCCGCCGAGGGCGAGCAGCTGGAACACCAGGGCGAAGTGGTCGGCGACGTACGAGCAGCCGCCGTTGTCGGACCCTCCTGCTACGTTCTGCGCACAGAAGGTCGCTCGGGGTGATCCGCCGGTGAGGGGGAGGAGTGCGATGAGGGCGAGGGCGAGTCCGGCCGCGGTGAGGCGGCCGAGCCACTTCTTGTGCCGCTCGGGCAGGAACAGGTCCGTGAGCAGCACGGCGAGGGCGGCCACGGCGGCGATCAGCGGCGGTGCGATCGCCACCCAGTCCACGGACTGGATCAGGCTGCCCGGGTTGGCTACGGCGAGGGAGGTCACAGTGTGCTGCCCCGTGGAGTGAGGTCCGAGTGCGGCGGTCTGGGCTGCGAGCACGGTCAGCCACCCCCGAGGAGGTGCTTGACGGCGGGATCGGAGAGGCCGAGCAGCAGCGCGGGCCAGAGGCCGGCGAGCAGCGTCAGCGCGGCCAGCGGCGTCCAGCTGACGGCCTCGTACGGGCGCAGGTCGGCGAGCTCGGCCACCGGTGCGGGCTGCTCGGGGTCCCCCATGCAGACGCGCTTGACCACGATCAGGAGGTACGCGGCGGTGAGGAGGGTGCCGAGGCCGGCCAGGACCATGTAAGTGACGAACGCGGGGCGCGACAGGCCGTCGGCCGGGTCGAACGCGCCGAACATGGCGAGCAGCTCGCCCCAGAAGCCGGCCAGGCCGGGCAGGCCGAGGCTGGCGACGGCGGCGAAGGCGAGCAGCACGCCCAGTCGCGGGGCCCGGCCGTACAGGGCGGCGCCGGTGGCCCCGGCGAGGGTGTCGAGGTCGGCCGTGCCGTAGCGGTCCTTGAGCGCGCCGACGACGAAGAACAGCAGACCGGTGATCAGACCGTGGGCGATGTTGGCGAACAGCGCGCCGTTGACGCCCACCGGGGTGAGGGAGGCGATGCCGAGCAGCACGAAGCCCATGTGGCCGACGGAGGAGTACGCGATCAGGCGCTTGAGGTCGCCCTTGGCGCCGGGGCGGGAAAGCGCCAGGCAGGCCAGGGAGCCGTAGACGATGCCGACGGCCGCGAAGGCGCCCAGGTAGGGGGCCAGCGTGGTGGCGCCGTCCGGCACGACCGGGAGGAGGACGCGGACCAGGCCGTAGGTGCCCATCTTCAGCAGCACGCCGGCGAGCAGCACCGAGCCCACCGTCGGGGCGGCGGTGTGGGCGTCCGGGAGCCAGCTGTGCAGCGGCCAGGCCGGGGCCTTGACCGCGAGCCCGACCAGGATCGCCAGCGCGGCGACCACCTGGGTGGTGTGGCTCAGGCCGCTGCCGTGCGCGGCGGCCAGGGCCTGCATGTCGAAGGTGCCGGCCTTGCTGCCGATCAGCAGGAAGCCGAGCAGCATCACGGCCGAGCCGAGCAGCGTGTAGAGGATGAACCGGTTGGCGGCCGGCACCTTCGCGCCGCTCCCCCAGCGGGCGATCAGGAAGTACATCGGGATCAGCACGATCTCGAAGGCCAGGAAGAAGAGCAGGAGGTCCAGCACCGCGAAGGTGGCGAGCATGCCGACTTCGAGCAGGAGGAACAGCCCGACGAAGGCCTGCGCCGACGGACGAGGCTCATCAGGGGCTGCGCCCCGGGCGTCCCCGCCCGGCAGCCGCTTCTCCGAGTAGAGCGCGCAGAGGAAGGTGAGCAGCGCGGTCAGCACGATCAGCGGCAGCGAGACGCCGTCCACCCCGAGGTGGAGGCGCACGTGCAGGGCCGGGATCCAGGACACGTCGGTGGTGGCCTGCATCCGGGCGGGCTCGTCGTGGTCGAAGCCGGCCGCGAGGGCGACGGTGAGCAGGAACACCGCGCCGGTGACGACGGTGTTCAGCCGCAGTGCCCGCCGGCCGGCCACGGCCCGGTCCGGCCCGAACACCGGCGCCAGGGTGAGTGCGGCGCCGAGCAGCGGCAGCACCAGGAGGGCGATGAGGACTGCGTTCATCGGGGGCTCCCAGCAGCGGTCGAGGGGACGGAGGTGGAGAACAGCAGCACCGGCTACACCGCCACCAGGACGGCCAGCAGGACGACGGCGGCCAGCAGGGCGCTGAGGTAGGTCTGCGCGTTTCCGGTCTGCGCGAGCCGGACGGCCCGGCCGAGCAGGTTGGCGCCGATGCCGCTGCCCTGCACGTAGCCCTCGACGACCTCGCGGTCGAGGAATCGGACCAGCTTGGCGGCGGCGACCACCGGGCGGACGAACAGCGCCCGGTACAGCCGGTCGACGCCGAAGCCGTGCCGGGCCGGGCCGAACAGCGGGCCGAGCAGGGTGCGCCCGGGGTCGGCGACGATCACCTCGGTGGCCGGGGCTCCGCCCTGCTCGGGCACCCGGCCGGCCGGTGCCGGGCGGCCGGTGCCCAGCCGGGCGGCCGCCGAGCGCCAGGCGCCGTACGCGGCGAGCGCGCCGACCACGGCGAGCCCGGTGCCGGTGACGGCGGTGACGGCGGAGGGCCGCAGCGAGCCGCCGTCCAGGAGCGCGGGCAGCCAGTCCGAGCGCAGGCCGACGATGCCGAAGCCCATGGTCGGCACGGCCAGCACCCACAGCGGCCAGCGCATCGCGGGCGGCTCGGCCGTGGCCGGGTCGGCCTCGTCGAGCTCGGGCGAGTACGGCGCGCCGGCCTCGTGGTCGGCCACGACGGTGCCCCGGTCGGCGGCGGGCAGCACCTGCGGTGCGGCCGCGGCGGCCCCGGCCGGGCTGTGGAACGCGACCAGGAACAGCCGGGCCGCGTACGCGGCGGTGAGCAGCGCGGTGAGTCCGGCGGAGATCAGCACGATCCACCCGGCCGCCTGCGGCACCGCCGAGGCCGGGCCGAGGCCGTTGGTCAGCGCCTCGCCGTTGGCGGCGTGCTCGGCGGCGGTGAGCACCGCCTCCTTGCTGAAGAAGCCGGAGAACGGCGGCAGCCCGATCAGGGCGGCGAGCGCGATGCCCGTCGTCCAGTAGGCGTCGGGGACGCGTTTGCGCAGCCCGGGGATGCGGGACATCGCGGAGATCGAGTTGGTGTGCGCGGCGTGGATCACCACACCGGCGGCCAGGAACAGCAGTGCCTTGAACGCGCCGTGGGTGACCAGGTGGAAGACCGAGGCCTCGCGGTCACCGGAGGCCAGCGCGCCGGCCATGTAGCCGAGCTGGCCGACGGTGGAGTAGGCGAGCACCCGTTTGAGGTCGTCCTGGGCGAGCGCGCAGAGCGCCGAGCCGATCATCGTCACGGCGGCCATCACCGCGAGCACGACCAGCGCCGCGCCCGACAGCAGGAAGACCGGCAGCAGCCGGGCGACCAGGTAGATGCCGGCCGCGACCATGGTGGCGGCGTGGATCAGCGCGGAGACCGGGGTCGGGCCGGCCATCGCGTCCGGGAGCCAGGTGTGCAGCGGGAACTGCGCGCTCTTGCCGGCCACGCCGGCGAGCAGCAGCAGGGCGGTCAGCGTCGGGTGCCCGAGCCGGCCCTCCGACGCGGCCGCCAGCACGTCCGGGATGCGGAAGCTGCCGGCGTCCGCGCCGAGCAGGAAGATCCCGAACAGGAACGGCACGTCACCGAGCTTGGTGACCAGGAAGGCCTTCAGCGAGGCCGAGCGGGCGTCCGCCGTCTCCCAGTGGTGGCCGATCAGGAAGTACGAGCACAGGCCCATGACCTCCCAGCCGACCAGCAGCACGATCAGGTCGCCCGAGTAGACCACCAGGAACATCGCCGCGGTGAACAGCGAGACCAGCGCCGCGTAGGACGGGTAGCGCGGGTCCTCCTTGAGGTACGCGGTCGAGTAGACCTGGACGCAGGTCGCGACCAGTCCGACCAGCACCGAGATCAGCGAACTGAAGCCGTCCAGGTGGAGGGCGAGGGCGATGTCCGGGCCGCCGGTCGGGATGAGCCGGGTGGCGGCGTCCAGGGTCTGGCCGGTGCCCAGCTGGAGGGCGACCACCAGGGCGAGCACCGCCGAGACGGCGACCGGGACGACGGCCAGCGGCCGGGCCAGCCCGGGCGCCTTCCGGCCGACGGCCAGGGTCGCGGCGGCGCCGAGCGCGGGCAGCGCCGGGACGAGTACGGGAAGGGCGAGGTTCATGCGGTGGCCCGGCCCTTCAGTGCCTCGGCTCCGACCGGCGCCCCGGTGTCGACCGGTGTCTCGGCGTCGACCGGCGTCTCCTCGACGGCGAACGCCTCGGCCGGGTCGCCGAGCGCGGTGGCCCGGTCGATGTCCGCGGTGCCCCGGGCCCGGAACAGCAGCAGGACGATGGCGAGCCCCAGTCCGATCTCGGCGGCGGCGACGGTGATGGTGAACAGGGTGAGCGCCTGCCCGGCGTGCAGCGAGTCGCGCAGCCAGGCGTCGAAGGCGACCAGGTTGAGGTTGACGGCGTTGAGCATCAGCTCGACGGACATCAGCACCAGGACGGCGTTGCGCCGGGCGAGCACGCCGTACACGCCGACGCTGAACAGCAGCGCGGCGAGGACGGCGGGGTAGGCGAGGTGCATCAGCCCTCCTGCTCAGAGGTTGACTGCTCGGAGGTCGACTGCTCGGAGGTCGCCGGAGCCGGCTTCGGCGCGGTCGCGGCGACCGTCCGGTTGGACCCGACCGGCCGCCCGGCGCGCAGCCGGCCCGCCCGGGGCGCCGGCACCCGCCGCTTGGAGCCGCGCGACAGCACGATCGCGCCGACCAGTGCCGCCAGCAGCAGCACGGACAGCGCCTCGAAGGGCAGCACCCAGTGCCGGAACAGGCTGGCCCCGGTGACGGCGGCCGAGCCGCCGCCCTGGCCGAGGTCGATCCAGGAGGTCCGGAAGGCGTCGACGACCAGCGTGACCAGGGTCCCGGCCGCGGCCAGCGCCGCGACCAGGGCCACCCAGCGGTTCTTGGAATCGGCGTCCGGCGAGCGCCCGATCGGCGCCTTGGTGAGCATCAGCCCGAACAGCACCAGGACGACCACCGAGCCGAGGTAGATCAGCACCTGCACCCAGGCGATGAACTCGGCCGTGAGCAGCAGGAACTCCACCGCCAGCCCGCCGAGCGCGACCACCAGCCAGAGCGCGGCGTGCACCAGCTGCCTGGTGGTCACCGAGACCACGGCCGAGCCGAGCACGGCGATGCCGACCAGCAGGAAGACGATCTCCTGGCCGGTCGGGGACAGGAACGAACGGGCGGCCGGCTCCAGGGAGCCGGTCGCCGCGAGAAGCGTGGTGGCACCGGTCACGCGTCGTCACCCTTCTCGTCGGTGGCCGATTGCGCGGCCGCCGCGGCGGCCGCGGCCAGCTTGTCCGCCGCCTTGCGCGCGGTGGCGATCTCCTTGGGCTCCTCGGCCGCCGGGTCCAGCGCCGGCGGCGCGGGGACGGTCCACATCCACTCGCGGAGCTTGTCCCGCTCGTGGGTCAGCTCGTGGATGTCGGTCTCCGCGTACTCGAACTCCGGCGACCAGAACAGCGCGTCGAAGGGGCAGACCTCGATGCAGATCCCGCAGTACATGCAGAGCGAGAAGTCGATGGCGAAGCGGTCCAGCACGTTGCGGGTGCGGGCCCGGGCGTTCGGCTCGGCGGCCGGCAGCGTCTCCTTGTGGGAGTCGATGTAGATGCACCAGTCCGGGCACTCGCGCGCGCAGAGCATGCACACCGTGCAGTTCTCCTCCAGCAGCGCGATGACGCCGCGCGAGCGCGGCGGCAGCACCGGCTGCACGTCGGGGTACTGCGCGGTGACGCTCTTCCTCGTCATCGTCCGCAGCGTCACGGCCAGGCCCTTGGCGAGGCCGATACCGGGGAAGCTCATGAGATCGCCACCTTGATGATGCCGGTGAGGGCCAGCTGGACCAGCGCGAGCGGGATCAGCACCGTCCACGCGAAGCGCATCAGCTGGTCCTCGCGCAGACGCGGGTAGGTGACCCGCAGCCAGATGACCACGAAGGCCAGCGCGAAGGTCTTGAGGATCATCCAGAGCCAGCCGAGCTGGTCCGGCAGCGGTCCGTGCCAGCCGCCCAGGAAGAGCACCGCGGTCAGCGCGGACACCACCAGGATGCCCACGTACTCGGACAGCAGGAACAGGGCGAACCGCAGACCGGTGTACTCGGTGTACGCGCCGAAGATGATCTCCGAGTCGGCGATCGGCATGTCGAAGGGCGGGCGCTGGAGCTCGGCCAGACCGGCCGTGAAGAAGACGAACGCGCCGATGACCTGCCAGGGCAGCCAGTACCACTCCCAGGCGTCCACGATCCCGGGCAGCGACAGCGTGCCGGCGGCCATCGCCACCGAGGCCGCCGCCAGCACCATCGGCAGCTCGTACGACATCAGCTGCGCGGCCGTGCGCAGGCCTCCGAGCAGCGAGAACTTGTTCGCCGAGGCCCAGCCGGCCATCAGCTTGCCGATCACGCCGACGCCCATCACGGCCAGCACGAAGAACAGGCCCGCGTCGATCGCCTGGCCGACGAAGCCGTTCGGGCCGACCGGGATCGCCAGCAGCACGAAGAGGTGCGGCAGCAGCGAGACGGCGGGCGCCAGCTGGAAGATCCGGCGGTCCGCCCCGGCCGGGACGATGTCCTCCTTCTGCGCGAACTTCACGCCGTCCGCGACGAGCTGCGCCCAGCCGTGGAAGCCACCCGCGTACATCGGGCCGAGCCGGCCCTGCATGTGCGCCATGACCTTGTGCTCGGTCTGGCCGATGACCAGCGGGAAGACCAGGAAGACGACGAGGGTGGCGACGCAGCGCAGCACCGTGTCGAGCAGGTTCACGCGCCGTCTCCGTCCTGGTCGGCCGCTCCGGCCGAGGTCTCGTCCTTCTGCTCGCCCGGTTCGCCCGGTTCGCCCGGCTTCTCGCCCGAGGGCTTCTCGTCGTGGGCGGGCACCGGGTTGTGCCAGGGCGCGTCGGAGGACCGGGGCCGTACGGGAGCCGCGGGCTCGGCCGTCGGTTCGCCGGCCGTCTGACTGGCCGACCCCTCGGACACCGACCGGGTCCGCCGCGGCCGGTCCGCCCGCACCGGCGGTGCGCCCTCGGCGGCGGGAGCGGCGGGAGCGGCGGGAGCGGCGGGAGCTTCGGGAGTGGCGGCGGCATCGGCGCCCGCCTGGCTCGCCGACCCCTCGGACACCGACCGGGTCCGCCGCGGCCGGTCCGCCCGCACCGGAGCGCCGCCCTCAGCGGCGGCAGCAGCACCGGCAGCGGCGGCACCGCCGGCCGCGCCCACCCGGGGCGTCCGCGCCGCCGCGCCCGCCGCCCGCGCACCGCGCGCGGGCCGCTCGGCGACCGGCGGCAGGGTGCCCTTGAGCGGCCCCCACTCGTTCGGGTCCGGCACGCCGGCCGGCTGCATCTTGCGCCGGGCCGGCCCGCCGCCGTGATCGGACTCGCCCGGCTCCTTGGCGCCCGGCCAGTCCTTGGCGACCCGCGCCGCGAGCACGAACTCCTTGCGCAGCGGGTTCCCCTCGAAGCCGTCCGGCAGCAGCAGGGTGGCGAGGTAGGGGTGCCCGGGGAAGTCGATGCCGAACATCTCGTGGGTCTCGCGCTCGTGCCAGGCGGCACCGGCGTAGACGGCGACGGCGGTCGGCAGCGCCGCCCTGTCGCGCGGCACCCGGGTTCGCAGCGCGAGGTGTCGCACGCCCGGCGCCTCGACGGCGGCCAGGTGCGCGACCACGGAGAAGCCCTCGGCGAGCTCGTCGACGGCGCTCAGCCAGTCGAAGAAGCCCAGCCCCAGGACGTCCCGGGCGTTGGTGAGCGCCTCGATCCAGTTCTCGGCCGGGACGTCGACGGTGATCAGCCCGTACGCCTCGGCGCCGGTCGCCCACTCCCCGACCGACGCCGCGCACTGCTCGGCGGAAGTCACGAGACCCCTCCCTCGGTCGAAGAGCCGGCCGGCGCCCCGGTCGGGGCTCCGGCCTCGGGAACGTCCCCGGAGCCCGTCCCGGTGCCGTGCGAGGGCCCGGTCACCAGCGGACGGCGCAGCGCCGACGCGGGCGCCGCGTAGCGGTCCGGCAGGGACTCGGCGGCGATCTTCTCCTGGAGCTTGAGGATGCCCTGGAGCAGCGCCTCCGGCCGCGGCGGGCAGCCGGGTACGTAGACGTCCACCGGGATGATCTGGTCCACGCCCTTGGTGACCGAGTAGGAGTCCCAGTACGGGCCGCCGGAGTTGGAGCAGGCGCCGAAGGAGATGACGTACTTCGGCTCCGGCATCTGCTCGTAGAGGCGCTTGACGGCGGGCGCCATCTTGTCGGTCACCGTCCCGGAGACGATCATCAGATCAGCCTGCCGGGGTCCGGGCGCGAACGGGATGACACCCATCCGGATGAAGTCGTGCTTGGCCATGGACGCGGCGATGAACTCGATCGCGCAGCAGGCCAGGCCGAAGTTGAAGCACCAGAGGCTGTAGCGGCGGCCCCAGTTGAGCACCACCTTGACCGGGTCCGGCGCGAGCCGGGCCAGCGGGCCGATGCCGCGGCGCTCGACGGCGCCGGGGCGCGCGGGGTCCGGCAGGCCGAGCGGAACGGGACCGCCCTCGGCGCCGCCGTGCGAGTGGGAGTGCGTCACGTCCATTCCAGAACGCCCTTCTTCCAGGCGTAGAGCAGCCCGACCGCGAGGAAGCCGATGAACAGGAACATCTCGATCAGGGTTCCGGCGCCGTACCCGGCGGTGGCGAAGACGGTCGCCCAGGGGAACAGGTAGATCGCGTCCACCGCGAAGATCACGTACAGGAAGGCGTACACGTAGTAGCGGATCTGGGTGTGCGCCCAGTCCTCGCCCACCGGGTCCACTCCGCACTCGTACGTGAGGAGCTTCTCGGGCGAGTACACCACGGGTCGCAGCAGCCGGTTGGCGGTGAACGCCACGGCGACGAAGAGCACCCCGACGACGGCCAGCAGACCCATCGCGGCGTACGCGTCGAAGTAGCCGCTGCCGACCGCCGGGTCGGCCGCGACGGCAGCCGCGTGCTTCCCCTCCATGCCTTCGCCTCCACCTCGACCGAGAACCCGCCCTAAGGACAGTTCTACGACGTTTACTCTCACGGGCCTAACGATGGCCAAAGCGTGAGTCTAAGGGGACCGCTCCGCTCCGCCCGAAACCTGCTCGGTCCGCAAGACGGCCGGTGGACACCGTGGCGGACCGCCGGCGACCGGGCCCGGGGGTGGGGTTAACCCCCGACCGGGAAGATGTATCACCCCCATGGCATCCCCCGCCCGCCGTTCGGGAAGCTTGGTCCAGCCGCACGACGAAGAGGGACGGTAGATCCGATGAAGCCGCTGCACCGCGCCGTGGACGCCATCAAGGAGCAGGACGCTCGGATGGAGCGCCCACCGCTGTACGGCAAGAGGATGTGGCACCAAGTCGGACGACTGCTGCTCAACCTGCCGCTCGGCATCTTCGGCTTCGTGCTGGCCGTGGCCACGCTCTCGGTCGGCCTGGGGATGTCGATCACCGTGATCGGCCTGCCGCTGCTGGCCGGCGGCCTGGCGCTCTCGCGCTCCCTGGGCGCGCTGGGCCGGCGGCGGGCGCGGTCGGCCTACGACTCCGGGATCGACGAGCCGCAGCCGGTGGAACCGCGCCGCCCGGGGATGGTCGGCTACACCATCGCCCAGCTCACCGACCTGCTGAACTGGCGCTCGGCGCTCTACAACGTGCTGATGCTGCCCTGGGGCGTGCTCAGCTTCGCGCTGACCCTGATCTCGGTGATCGCGCTCTGGCCGGTGCTGCCCTGGGTGGTCCGCGGGCTGGCCGCGGTGGACCGCATCCTGATCGAGTCGCTGCTCTTCCCGGGCGCCCTGGCCGAGCGGGTGCGCGAGCTGGAGGACGACCGCGGCACCGTGGTCGACACCGCCGCCGCCGACCTGCGCCGGATCGAGCGCGACCTGCACGACGGGGCCCAGGCCCGGCTGGTCGCGCTGGCGATGGACCTCGGCATGGCCAAGGAGCGGCTGCGCGAGGTGGAGTCCGAGGACGACATGGCGGCCGCCGCCAGGATGGTCGACAACGCCCACGGCGAGGTGAAGCTGGCCCTCCAGGAGCTGCGCGACCTGGCCCGCGGCATCCACCCGGCGGTGCTCACCGACCGCGGCCTGGACGCCGCGCTGTCCTCGGTCGCCGCCCGCTGCACCGTCCCCGGCGGGGTCCGGGTGAACGTCGACCTGACCGGCCCGGACGGGCAGCCCGAGCGCCCCGACTCGGCGGTCGAGGGCATCGCCTACTTCACCGTCAGCGAGTTGCTGACCAACGTCTCCAAGCACGCCGGCGCCCGCTCGGCCTCGGTCGAGGTCTGGCGCTCGGAGCACCAGCTGATGGTGCTGGTCCAGGACGACGGCAAGGGCGGCGCGGCCCCCTACCCGGGCAGCGGACTGGCCGGGCTGGCCGAGCGGATCCGCGCGGTGGACGGGGTCTTCCTGGTGGACAGCCCCGAGGGCGGCCCGACCACCGTCACCGTCGAGCTGCCCTGGCGCACCCGCGCCGCCCGCCGCTGAGCGCCCCCTCCCCCCGGACACGGCAGGGCGCCGGGACCTCGTCGAGGCGGAGACGAGGTCCCGGCGCCGGTCCGGTACGGCACCCGGCCCGCTGAACCCTTGCGCGGCGTGCGGCCCGGCGTCCCCGTACCGGGGCTCAGGGCGAGGTCTGGGCGGCTGCCAGCTCTCCGAGGGTGACGTCGGCGGTCTTGGTGGCGCCGTTGCGGGTGTAGGTGACGGTGACCTTGGTGCCCGGGCTGAGCGAGGCGAGCGCGGTGGTGAGCGCGTTCAGCGAGTCCACCTGGGTGTCGCCGATCTTGGTGATGACGTCCCCGGCCTGGAGCCCCGCCGAGGCCGCCGCCCCGCCCGGGGTGACCTCCACGATGACCGCGCCGGAGGGCTGGAACTGCTGGTTGAAGCTGGTCCGGGCGGTGATGCCGAGCGCGGCCCGGCCGGAGTTGGTCACCTTGCCCTGCTTGATCAGCTGGTCGGCGATGTTGGTGATGGTGCTCGCCGGGATGGCGAAGCCGATGCCGGGGGCGGCGGCGCCGTTGGTCTGCGGCTCGGTCGCGGCGAGGGTGTTGATGCCGATCACCTTGCTGTCCAGGTCGGCCAGCGCACCGCCGCTGTTGCCCGGGTTGATCGCCGCCGAGGTCTGCACCATGTTGCTGATCGTGGCGCCCGGCGACCCCGGCCCCTGGGGCTCGGAGACGGTCCGCCCGATGGCCGAGACGATGCCCTGGGTGACGCTGCTGGAGAGGCCCAGCGGGCTGCCCATGGCGAGGGTGATCTGGCCGATCTGGACCTTGCCCGAATCGCCGAAGCTGGCCGGCTTGAGACCGCTCGGCGGGTTGTTCAGCCGGATCACCGCGAGGTCGGAGTCGGGGTAGCTGGCGACCAGGCCGGCGTCCAGCGCCGTGGTGCTGTTGGCGAGGGTCACCGTGAAGGTGGTCGCGGTGCCGACCACGTGGGCGTTGGTGACGATGTCACCCTTGTCGTCGTAGACGATCCCGGACCCGAGGCTGTCGCCGGTGGTGATCTGCACCACGGAGGGCAGCACGTTGGCGATCACCGCCTGGTAGGCGTCCTGCAACTGGATCCCGCCGTTCGACTGGCCGGACGACGAGGCGGCCTGCGGGGAGCCGGCCGCCGGGGACGAACCGGTGGCGGCGACGGTGGACGAGGAGGACGTGCCGCTGCTGCACCCGGCCAGTGCCAGCACGGCCGCCAGCGCCACCGCGACGGCCCCCGGCAGCCGCCCGCCCGGCGGCCGCGGCCCGGCGGGCAGGGGGTTGGCGTGTTCCTTGTGACGGCGCACCTGGCTGCCTCCGATTCGTCACCGCGCCGAACGGGCGCAGGTGTGGACGCACGGAAATCCTGCTCAGCTTTTCACCGTTTTGTCCGCTTTGCGGCCTCGACTCGCCCGAACGTGGCGATCGAATCCGAACGCCTAGGATCGGCACATGACTTGGTTGATCACCGGCGGTGCCGGATACATCGGCGGACACGTCGTCCGACAGCTGCTCGACGCCGGGGAGCGCGTCGCCGTCCTGGACGACCTCAGCACCGGCGACGCCTCCCGGCTGCCGGCCGGCGTCCCCCTGATCGAGGGCTCCACCCTGGACCGCGCCGCCCTGGACGCCGCGATCCGCGAACACGGCGTCGAGGGCATCCTGCACTTCGCCGCCAAGAAGCAGGTCGGCGAGTCCGTCGAGCAGCCCTTCCTGTACTACCGCGAGAACATGATCGGCCTCCAGACCGTCCTGGAGGCCGCCGCCGAGGGCGGGGTGAAGCGCTTCCTCTTCTCCTCCTCCGCCGCGGTCTACGGCATGCCGGACGTCGACCTGGTCACCGAGTCCACGCCCTGCGCCCCGATGAGCCCGTACGGCGAGACCAAGCTGGCCGGCGAGTGGCTGGTCGCCGCGGCCGGCAAGGCCCACGGCATGTCCACCGTGGCCCTGCGCTACTTCAACGTGGCCGGCGCCGCCTCCCCCGAGCTCTCCGACGCCGGGGTGTTCAACCTGATCCCGATGGTCTTCGAGCGGCTCACCGCCGGCGAGGCCCCGCGGATCTTCGGCGACGACTACCGGACCCCGGACGGCACCTGCGTCCGCGACTTCATCCACGTCTCCGACATCGCCTCGGCGCACGTGGCGGCCGCCCAGCGGATGGCCGCCGACCCGGCCGGCGCGACCTCCCTGGTGCTGAACATCGGCCGCGGCGAGGGCGTCAGCGTCAAGGAGATGCTGGAGGTGATCGGCAAGGTCACCGGCTACGACACCGCCGCCGAGGTGACCCCGCGCCGCGCCGGCGACCCGGCCCGCGTGGTGGCCTCCGCCGACCTGATCCACCGCGAGCTGGGCTGGACCGCCCGTCACGACGTGACGGAGATGGTCTCCTCCGCGTGGGACGGCTGGTGCAGCCGCCACCCCGGGGCCCGCAAGGCCTGAGGCACGACCCGGCGCCGCCGCTCCGGCGGCGCCGACCCGGCGGTGTCCGCCCCGCGGTTCAGCGGGCGGGCACCGCCGTGCCGTAGAAGGCGTCCAGCGCGTACACGCAGCGGTCCTTGGAGCCGACGAAGACCCGGCCGCCGACCGCCACCGGCGAGCCGGTGAGCTCGCCCTTGGTGCCGAGCTCCCAGCGCAGCTGACCGCTCGCCAGGTCCAGGGTGTGCAGCGAGTGGTCCCGGCTGCCCAGGTGCACCAGGCCGTCGGCCACCGCCGGGGAGCCGACGATCTCCCCGCGGGCGGTGTAGCGCCAGCGCTCCCGGCCGCCGGCCGCCTCGAAGGCGTACAGCACCTCGCCGTTGCCGACCAGCACCATGCCGTCCGCGACCACCACCGGGTCGGCGCCCTGGCGGCGGCCGGTGACCCCGCGCCAGCGGTCCAGGCCGGTGGCCGCGTCCAGCGCGTAGACCGTGCCCAGGTAGTCGGCCACGTAGACCGCGTCGGAGTCCAGGGCGGGCGGGGTGAACAGCACCACCGGGGCCTCGAAGCGCCAGCGCTCCGCCCCGCTGGCGGCGTCCAGCGCGTACACCCGGGTGCCGGCCGACACGTACAGCACGCCGCCGCGCTCCACCGGCTGCGAGGGCACGTCCTCGCCGACCGGGAAGGACCAGCGCAGGCCCGCGCCGCGCGGGTCGACGCAGCGCAGCCGCCCGCCGCCGTAGTAGTAGGCGGCGCCGCCCACCAGGACCGGGCCGGACTGCGGGTTCTCGTAGTCCGGCTGGGCGTCGTCCGCGCGCCACAGCTCGGCGCCGTTGGCGGCCGAGCGGAGCTGGACGCCGCCGCCCCTGATGCCGCAGCAGAGCACGCCGTCGGCGGCGGAGAGCGAGTAGACCCAGCCGTCCAGCGAGGTGCGCCAGCGCTCGGTGCCGTCCGCGGCGTCCACGGTGTACAGGTGGGGGCCGTCCGCCGCGTGCACCCGTCCGGCGTCCACCGCGAGCGCCCAGGCGACGTCCCGGGTCTTGTAGCGGCGCTCGCCGGAGGCGATGTCCAGCGCGTGCACCTCGAAGCTGGAGACGAAGAGCGTGCCGTCCGCGACCACCGGGGTGCCCCAGACGTCGTTGGACATCCGGAACCGCCAGGGGCGCCAGCGGGCGACCGGCGCGGGCGGCGGGGTGGGGGCCCGGCGGACCCAGTCGGTCGTGGCCGGGGCGGTGCTCGGGCCGGGCTGCTCGTACTCGGCCCGCGGCCCCGGGCCTATCCGCACCGAGGCACCGGACAGCTGCACCTCGACGGAGCCGCCGGTCGGCGCCCGGTGCCGGTTCGGGGAGGCGATCTTCGCGGTCGGGATCTCGGCGTCCGAGTGCGGGCCCGGCTGCGGCAGGCTGTGCACCGGCCCGGCCGGCGGCTGGGCGTGCCGCCCGCCCGGGTTGGTGCGCGGGTCGGCCGGGCCGAGGTGCTGCGGCGGGACGTGCGCGGGCGGGACGTGCGCGGGCGGGACGTGCGCGGGCGGGCCCTGGGGATGCGGGGGCGGCTGGGCCGGGCCGGCCGGCGGGCGCGACGGCGGGGCGGCCGGACGGCGGCCCCGCTTGCGCTCGATCAGCTCCAGCGCGTTGGCCGGCAGCCACTCCCCGGCCTCGCCGGAGGCGTCGTCCCGCGAGAAGAGGTGCGGGGCCAGCTCGGTCTGGATCTGCGCCGGGGTGGGCCTGCGCTCGGGGGCCTGCTGCATGCAGGCGCGGACCAGGTCCATCAGCTCCGGCGGCATGCCGGTCAGGTCCGGCTCCTCGCGCAGCAGCTGGAACACCGTCTCGACGGGGTTGGAGCCCCGGTAGGGCGGGTGCCCGGTGGCGCAGAAGACCATCAGCGAGCCGAGCGAGAAGACGTCGCTGGCGCCCCGGACGGTACGGCTGTCCCGGGCCTGCTCGGGGGACATGTAGGCGGGGGTGCCGACCGCGACGTTGGTCATGGTGAGCCGGGTGCTGGACACCCCGGCGGCGATGCCGAAGTCGATCACCTTCGGGCCGTCCTCGACCACCAGGACGTTGGAGGGCTTGAGGTCGCGGTGGATCAGCCCGGCCGCGTGGATGGACTGGAGGGCCTCCGCGATGCCGGCGACCAGCCAGCGGGTGGCCTCCACCGGCAGCGGGCCGCAGTCCTCGACCAGGTCCTCCAGCGAGGGGGCCGGGATGTACGCGGTGGCCAGCCAGGGCACCCGGGCGTCCGCGTCCGCGTCCACCACGGCCGCCGTGTAGAAGCCGCCGACCGTCTTGGCCGCCGCGATCTCCCGGGCGAAGCGGACCCGGAACAGCTCGTCCTCGGCCAGCTCACCCCGCACGGTCTTGATGGCCACCCGCCGCCCCGACGCGGAACGCGCCAGGTAGACCAGTCCCATCCCACCCGCGCCGAGCCGCCCCAGCACCTCGAAGGGCCCGATCCGCCTCGGATCGTGCGCCGTCAGCTGGTCCACTCCGCTGCCACCTCCCCGTTGTCCGCACCCGCCGCGTGGTGCCGGACCCGATTCTCCAATGCCGTCCTACGCATATCCAACCTCCCCCACCCCCCGGAACCCGTCGTCCGGGCCCGGACGACGCCCCGTACAGCCCTCTGACCAGCGAGGACGGAACGGCCGGATCCTGACGCCCGCTCCGGGGGCGGCTTGCGCCCGGAGCCCCGGACCGTCCACTTCCGGACGGGACCGCACCCTTCGGCCGTCGTCACGCTCTGTCACCCAACCACCCCTCAGCGGACTCGCCGTCACGCTGTGAGGTCAAAAGCACACGGGGGGGCTTCAACAGGGGCTTCGGAGCCCGGTGAATATCCGTCCGAAGTGGTTCATGCCGCTATACCAACCCCCGTGCGGAGTAATAGTCGCATCACCGAATCGCGCCAAGATCGTGCCACGGTAAGCTGACGGCATGACAGGACAAGTTCGCACCGTCGACGGTCGCGTCGCCGGGCGACGCGGACAGGAGACGCGGCAGAAGCTGCTCGATTGCCTCCGCGAGATGCTCAGCACGTCGCCCTATCGGGACGTCAAGGTCATCGACGTCGCCCGTATGGCGGGTACCTCCCCCGCGACCTTCTACCAGTACTTCCCGGATGTCGAGGGCGCTGTCCTCGAAATCGCCGAGGAAATGGCCAAGGACGCCGACCAGCTCAAAGAGCTGGTGGCCGGAAAGTCCTGGGCAGGGAAGTCCGGACCGACCACTTCGGAAGAACTGGTCGACGGATTCCTCGCCTTCTGGCGCAAGAACGACGCCATTCTCCGAGTGGTCACGCTCGGTGCCGCCGAAGGGGACAAGCGGTTCTTCAAGATCCGCATGACGGTCCTCAACGCGGTCGCCAAGCCACTCGCGGAGGCCGTCAAGGAACTCCAGGCGAAGGGTCAGGCCGACAAGTCGCTCGATCCGAACGCCGTGGCCGGGGCCCTGGTCTCGCTGCTCGCCTCGGCGGCCGAGCACCAGAAGGCCTTCACCTCCTGGGGCGTCAAGGTCAAGGACCTCAAGCCCAACCTCGCTCCCCTGGTGTACCTGGGCGTCACCGGCAAGAAGGCGCCCAAGTAGGACCGTTCTCCGACCCATCATCCGCTCCGCGCGCAGCCCCGGCCTCCTGTCCGGGGAACGACGGACGGCGGCCGTGTCCTCGGGGGAGGTCCGCCGACGTACCGCACGCGCGCCAGACATGCCGGTGGGCGGGCACCCGGGACAGGGTGCCCGCCCACCGGCATGTCCGGGGTTCGGACGGGGTGCGGCCCCGGGACGGCGTCGTGGTGCCGTTCCGGGGCCCTTGCGGAGCCGTTCAGGGGGCCGTGCGGCGCCGTGGGGTCAGGGGCAGCGCACGACCTGGCCGGCGTAGGCCAGGCCCCCGCCGAAGCCGAAAAGCAGGACCGGGTCGCCGGGCGAGAGCTCGCCGCGCTCGACCAGCTTGGAGAAGGCCAGCGGGATGGAGGCGGCCGAGGTGTTGCCCGAGTGGACCACGTCCCGGGCCACCACCGCGTCCTCGCCGAGCCCCAGCTTGCGGGCGATCGTGTCGATGATCCGCAGGTTGGCCTGGTGCGGGACGAAGCCCTTCAGCTCGGACGGGTCGATCCCGGCCCGCTCGCAGGCCTGGCGGGCCAGCGGGGCGAGCTGGGTGGTGGCCCAGCGGAAGACCGCCTGGCCCTGCTGGCTGATCACCGGGTCCCAGCCGGTGATCACCACGGCGTCGCCCCGCTCCGGCTCGGAGCCCCAGACCACCGGCCCGATGCCGGGCTCGCCGCCCTCCTCCTGGGCCTCGATCACCGCGGCGCCGGCGCCGTCGCCGAAGATCACGCAGGTGGAGCGGTCGGTCCAGTCGAGCGTGTCGGACATCCGCTCGGCGCCGATCACCAGGGCGCGGCGGGCCGAGCCGGCCCGGATCGCGTGGTCGGCGGTGGCCAGGGCGTACGAGAAGCCGGAGCAGACCGTGTTGATGTCGTACGCGGCGGGCGAGCGCACGCCCAGCCGGGCGGCCACCGCGGCGGCGGTGTTGGGGCTGCGCTCGATCGCGGTGCAGGTGGCGACCACGACGAGGTCGATCTCCTCGGCGGTCCGGCCGCTGTTGGCGAGGGCCTTCTGCGCCGCCTCGGTGGCGAGGTCGACCAGGCTCTCCTCCTCGGCGATGTGCCGGGTGCGGATGCCCACACGGGTGCGGATCCACTCGTCGTCGGTGTCGACGAGCCCCGCCAGGTCGGCGTTGGAGAGGACCTTGGGGGGCTGGTAGTGCCCGAGTGCCACAATGCGAGAACCGCTCATACTGCCATGGAACCGGGTTACCCGCTGGTCAGCATGGTATGACCGGCGACAGGATCCGCCCCCTCGATCTGTAGGAGGTGGACAAGGGGCCTTGGGGGGCCCGGGTTCCGCGTACGCCGAGGTCAGGCGGCCAGCGCGGCGGTGTCGCCCATCACGATGACCGGGTGGGCCGCCGGGTCCAGGGTGCGGATCAGCTGGGCCATCTTGTCCTCGGGGATCGACACGCAGCCGTGGGTCGGGCCGTCGTGGTCCACGTGGAGCCAGATGCCGCCGCCCTTCTTGGAGCCCATCGGGCGGCGCGTGTCGAGCGGGGAGTTGCCGGCGACGCGGTTGTAGTTGATCGCGACCACGTAGTCGAAGGAGCCGGCCAGCTGGTCCCCGAAGAAGCCCGTGCCGGAGACCACGAAGCTCGGGTCCTTGTCGTACGGGAGCTTGCTGCCCGGGTCCGCCTTGCGGCCGCCCGCGTCGGTGAGGTTGAACACGCCGATCGGGCTGCGCAGGTCGCCCTCGTTGTGGTCGGTGGTCCAGCCGTTCTTGCCGTTGTGGCCCTGCCAGGTCTCGCCGGCCAGCCAGCGGCCCTCGGAGGTGCGGGTCCAGAGGGTGACGGCGTTCTTGTCGGTGTTCTTGTCCTGGCCGGAGGCGACCACGACCTGGGTGGTCTCGGCGGGTATCTGCGCGGTGAACTTCGCGCCGAGGCCGGGTATCGCGGCGACCGAGCCGTCCGTACGGGTCTGGCTGCGGTCGGCGGCCGGGGCCGCGGCCTGCCGGTCGGAGGCGGCCTGGGCGGCCGCGGGGGCCGGGCCGGGCTGGTCGGGCTTGCTGACGCCCTCCGGGCCGGGGCCGTCGGCGGCGGTGATGCCGGGCTTGGCGCCGTCCTGGCCGACGGCGTACCAGCCGGCGGTGGCGGCGACCAGCAGCGCGGTGCCGGCCATCACGGCCTTGCCGTGACGTTTCTGCTTGGCCTTGCGCCGCCGTCCCCGCGCGGCCGTCCGGCCACCCGCCACGGGCGCGGCGGCGAGCACCACGGGCGCGGCCTCGTAGCGGGCCTCGGACGCGGGTTCGTGGACGGGCTCGTGACGGGCGTCGGGCACGGGCTCGTAGCGGGCCTCGGGAACGGCTTCGTGAACGGGCTCGGCCCGGTAGACGGACTCGGCCTCGTAGCCGGGCTCGGCCGGGTACTGGACGGGCTCGGCCTCGTACGGCTGGAACGGCTGCCGGTACGCCTCGTAGTACCCGTCGGGGGCCTGCTCGTACGGCTGGTACTGGCCGTAGTAGGCGTCCTGCTGAACCGGCTGCTGGTACGGCTGGAAGCTCTCGTACTGCTGCTGCGGCATCAGGTCGACCGGCTCCTGCGTCGGCTGGTACGGCGGGTACGCGGTGGCACGATCAGAACCGGACATGCCGTCGATCCTGCCAAACGCCGTACCCGTTGGTAAACCCGGGCCCCGTGCGGAGGCCGTGAAGACAACCGCCGCCCGGGCCGACGGACGGCCGGGGCGGCGGAGGACTTCACGGACCGGAACGGGGTCAGAGGCGCATCGCCTGCGGGGACTCACGGCGCATCGGGTCCGGGCCGTCGTACTCGCGGATGACCTCGTAGCGGGTGTTGCGCTCCACCGGGCGGAAGCCCGCGTCGCGGATCAGCCCGAGCAGGTCGTCGCGGCCGAGCTTGTTCGGGGTGCCGAAGTTGTCCGCGTCGTGGGTGATCTTGTACTCGACCACCGAGCCGTCCATGTCGTCCGCGCCGTGGCTGAGCGCCAGCTGGGCGGTGGCGACGCCGTGCATCACCCAGAAGACCTTGACGTGCGGGACGTTGTCGAAGAGCAGCCGGGAGACCGCGAAGGTCTTCAGCGCCTCGGCGCCGGTGGCCATCTCGGTGCGGGCCATCAGCTTGTTGCGCACGACGCCGTCCTTGGAGTCGTGGAAGTCGTGCTGGTAGCGCAACGGGATGAAGACCTGGAAGCCGCCGGTCTCGTCCTGGAGCTCGCGCAGCCGCAGCACGTGGTCCACCCGGTGGCGGGGCTCCTCGATGTGGCCGTACAGCATGGTGGCCGGCGTCTTGAGGCCCTTGCTGTGCGCGAGGCGGTGGATCCGCGACCAGTCCTCCCAGTGGGTGTCGTGGTCGACGATGTGCTGGCGGACCTCCCAGTCGAAGATCTCCGCGCCGCCGCCGGTCAGCGACTCCAGGCCGGCGTCGATCAGCTCGTCCATGATCTCGTCGGCGGACAGGCCGCTGATCTTCTCGAACCAGTGGATCTCGGTGGCGGTGAAGGCCTTCAGGGAGACGTTCGGCAGCGCCGCCTTCAGCTCCCGCAGCGAGCGCGGGTAGTAGCGCCACGGCAGGGTCGGGTGCAGGCCGTTCACGATGTGCAGCTCGGTGAGGGACTCGCTCTCCATCGCCTTGGCGAGGCGGACGGCCTCCTCGATGCGCATCGTGTACGCGTCCTTCTCGCCCGGCTTGCGCTGGAACGAGCAGTACGCGCAGGACGCGTTGCACACGTTGGTCATGTTGAGGTGGCGGTTGACGTTGAAGTGGACGACGTCGCCGTTCTTCCGCGTCCGCACGTGGTGGGCCAGCCCGCCCAGCCAGGCCAGGTCGTCGCTCTCGTAGAGCGCGATCCCGTCCTCGCGGGTCAGCCGCTCACCCGCGTAGACCTTCGCCTCCAGCTCGCGCTTGAGCCCTGCGTCCATGCGGTGACCCGCCTCCTCCGACATTCGATTCCTTGCCGGAATGAGCGTACGCCTATGCCGAGAGCAGCTCGGCGAGCAGTGTCGGGTCGATGTTGCCACCGCTGACCACGGCCGCCACCGCCTGGCCCCCGGTCTCGGCGGCGCGGTGGAAGTAGGCGGCCGGGGCGACCGCCCCGGAGGGCTCGGCGACCAGCCGGCCGCGGCGGGCCAGCACGGCCACGGTGGCGCGGATCTCGTCCTCGGTGACGGTGACGATGTCGTCCACGTAGGCGGTGACGTGCTCGAACGGCAGCACGCCGAGCGACGGGGTGCGCAGCCCGTCCGCGATGGTCCGGTAGGTGTCGGCGACCGGCCACTCGACCCGGCGGCCGGCGCGCAGGCTGGCCCGGGCGTCGGCGGCCAGCTCGGGCTCCACGCCGATCACCCGGATGCCGGGGCGGGTGAGCTTGAGCGCGGCCGCCGTCCCGCCGATCAGGCCGCCGCCGCTGACCGGCACCAGGACGGTGTCCAGCTCGGCCGGGGCGTCCTCGGCGATCTCCAGGCCGACCGTGCCCTGGCCCGCGATGATGAACGGGTCGTCGTACGGCGGGACCCAGACGTAGCCGTGCTTCCCGGCCAGCTCGGCGGGCAGGGTGTCCCGCTCCTCCGGCGCGACCAGGATCACCTCGGCGCCGAACGAGCGGGTGGCCTCCACCTTCACCGCGGGCGAGGTGTCCGGCATCACGATCACGGCCTTGATGCCGAGCGTCCGGGCCGCGTACGCCACCGCCTGCGCGTGGTTGCCGCTGGACTGGGCGACCACGCCCCGGGCGCGCTCGTCCTCGGTGAGCGCGGCCAGCCGGTTGTAGGCGCCGCGGGTCTTGAACGCCCCGGTCGGCTGGAGGTTCTCGGGCTTCAGCCAGAGCCGCCGTTCCCCCTCGGCCGCCCAGGGAGCGGGAACCAGTGGGGTGCGCACGGCGACCCCCGCGATCCGCTGCCGAGCCGCCCGCAGCTCCTCCAGACCGACCAGCGCCATGCGTCACTCTCCTACAGGAGGAAGTTCACTCACCCGGTTTTCCCACTTCGTGGAGAGTACGACGGTGGTGCGGGTTCGGGCCACGCCCTTCGTGCCCGAGATCCGCTTGACCACCGATTCCAGGCCGGCCACGTCGGCCACCCGGACCTTCAGCATGTACGAGTCGTCACCGGCGATGAACCAGCAGTCCTCGACCTCGTTGAGGTCCTTCAGCCGGAACGCCACGTCCTCGTGGTCCGCGGCGTCGGTGAGCTGAAGGCCGATCAGGGCCGTCACGCCGAAGCCGAGCGAGGCCGGGTTGACCGTCGCCCGGTAGCCGGTGATGACCCCGGCCTGCTCCAGGCGGTTGATCCGGTCCGTGACGCTCGGGCCGGAGAGCCCGACCAGGCGGCCCAACTCGGCGTAGGACGCGCGGCCGTTCTCCCGGAGCGCCTGGATGAGCTGTCTGTCCACCGTGTCCATATACCGTCCGCGTCCTTCCGAACCTCGCCAGACCCACAGATCATTATCCGGATTCAAAGGCGCCCTGCGCCGACCGACCCGGATATCGCAGAGAAGATACTCTCCCGCCCCCGGTCTCCTTACTCCCCCTCAGCCGGAGCGCCGTCGCCGCCGGCCGTCCTGCGGGCGGCCGCGCCCAACTCCCCTTCCCAGCGCAGGTACAGGGAATGCGGCACGTCGACGGCGTCCAGCACCCGCCCGGCCACGAAGTCCACGAGCTCGCGCACGGTGGAGCCGCCGGCGTAGAAACCGGGCGAAGCGGGCAGGACGACCGCCCCCTGCGCGTCGAGCTCCACCAAGTGCTTCAACGTCACCCCGTTGAGTGGTGTCTCGCGCACGCAGACGACGAGCGGGCGGCGCTCCTTGAGGGTGACGCTGGCCACGCGCTGCAGCAGGTCCTTGCTCAGGCCGAGCGCGATCCCGGCCACCGCGCCGGTGGTCGCGGGCACCACGAGCATGCCCTTGGCCGGGTAGGAGCCGCTGGACGGGCCGGCCGCGAAGTCCCCGGCGGGCCAGTAGCGGACGTCGTCCAGGCCCCGGTCGCTCCCGAGCCAGGCGGCCAGGTCGGCGCGCCAGTGGGCGTCCCGGAAGGAGATGCCGGTCTCGTCCAGGATGGTGAGCCGGGCGGCGCGGCTGACGATCAGGTCCACCGCCTCGCCGGCGGCCAGCAGCGCGCGGATCACCGAGGCCGCGTACGGCGTCCCCGACGCGCCCGAGACCCCGACCACCCACGGCTGACGCTTCGCAGTTCCCATGGGGCAATTCTGACCCGCCTCGACCTGCGCGTTCGGCCCGGGCCGGCCGGGAGGGGGTCCAGGAGCCCCGACCCCTGGAAGGATGGGCCGCATGGCAGCGACCCTCGTCGACCTCACCCATCAGGTGACCACCGCGATGCCCGTCTACCCCGGCGACCCGGCCGTCCTGCTGGAGCCCGCGCTCACCACCGCCACCGCCGGGGTGAACGTGCTGGCCCTGCACCTCGGCTCGCAGTCCGGGACGCACGTGGACGCGCCGTACCACGTGGACGTCACCTGGCCGACCCTGGACGGGCTGCCGCTGGAGCGGTTCACCGGCCCGGCCGTGATCGCCGACCTGCGCGGGCTGGAGCCCCGGACGGCCGTCACCCCCGAGTTGCTGGCACCCGCGCTGGAGCGGGCCGCCGAGGGAACCGTCCTGCTGCTGGCCACCGGCTGGGCCCGGCACTGGGGCACCGACGCCTACCTCGCCCACCCCAGCCTGACCCCCGCCGCCGCCGAGGCGATCGTCGCCGCCGGGGTGCGGACGGTCGGGGTGGACGCGCTCAGCGTCGACCCGACCCCCGACCCGGGCCCGGGCGACCCCACGGTGGCCGCCCTGCTCGCCGACCTCACCGACGAGCACGACCACGGCACCGCCGAGGAGCCGACGCTGGCCGCCCACCGGGTGCTGCTGGGGGCGTCCGGCGGCGGGGTGATCGCCGAGAACCTGACCGACCTGCGGCCGCTGCTGGCGGCCCAGGAGGCCGGCCTGCCGGTGGAGGTCTCGCTGTTCCCGCTGCGGCTGGTCGCGGCGGACGGCGCACCCGTGCGGGCGGTGGCCCGGCTGGGCTGAACCGGCGAGTAGACTCCCGAGACTTGGTCTAGACCATCCCCCGTCAACGCCAGTACGCTTTCCGGCCATGGCTGAGATCATCGGAGTGATCGAGCGACTCTGGCGCTACCCCGTGAAGTCCACCGGCGGCGAGCGGCTCGACTCCGTCGAGGTGGACGGACGCGGCCTGGCCGGCGACCGCCTCTACGCCGTCCGCGACGAGGCCGGGAAGCTCGGCTCGGGCAAGAACACCCGCCGCTTCCGCCGGATGGACGGCCTGCTCCGCCTCTCCGCCCGGCTCGGCCACCGGATCGACGGCCCCGAACTGTTCGATCCGCTCGGCCGCCCGGTCGACCGGCCGAACGCCTTCCTGCGCGCCTACCTCCAGCGCGAGGACGTCGAACTCGCCCGCGAGGACGCCGTGTCGCACTTCGACCGGCTGCCGGTCAGCGTGCTCAGCACCGCCACCCTGGACTGGGTCCGCGAGGCCGTCCCCTTCGCCGTGATCGACGAGCGCCGGTTCCGCCCCAACATCGTGCTGCGCACCCCGCCCGGCACCCCGCCGTTCGTCGAGGACGCCTGGCTCGGCCGCCAGGCGTCCGGCGAGGCCCCCGGCAGCGCCCGGCTCTCCTTCGTCGCCTCCAGCGAGCGCTGCGCGATGACGGGCGCCCCGCAGCCCGGACTTCCGCACGCGCCCGAGATCCTCAAGGCCGTCGTGCACGCCCACGACGGGCGGCTGGACGCGCTCGCCGAGGTCGCCGCCCCGGGTCGCCTGCGGGTCGGCGACCGACTGCTCCTGGGCTGACCGCAGCCTTTCGCGTACAACCTACCGTTCGTCAACACCTTTCTCCGATTGACGACTTGACCTTCGCTCACCCATCCTGTCTTACTGTCATAAGACAGGAGAACAACTAGTGATCGAGTTCGTCCTCGACAGCCGCTCGCGGGTCGCCACCTACATGCAACTCGTGCTTCAGGTGAAGCAGGCCCTGCGGGTCGGACTGGCCCGGCCCGGCGACCAACTGCCGAAGGTCCGCGAGGTGGCGCGCACCCTGGCGATCAACCCCAACACCGTCCTCAAGGCCTACCGGGAACTGGAGTTGGAGGGGCTCGCCGAGGGTCGGCCCGGCGTGGGGACCTTCCTGGTCGGCACGCTGGCCGGCCCCGCGCTGGCCAACCAGGCCGAGTTGCGCGAGGACCTGGTGGTCTGGCTGCGCAAGGCCGAGACCGCCGGACTCGCCCACGAGGACATCGCCGCGCTGATCGACACCACGATGCGGGCAACACTCAACAGGGGGAAGACATGACGGAAGTCGCACTGGAAGCACGCGAATTGGGAAAGCGGTACGGCAAGTCCTGGGCACTGGAGGGCTGCTCGCTCCAGCTCCCGGCCGGACGGATCGCCGCACTGGTCGGCCCGAACGGGGCGGGCAAGTCCACCCTGCTGCACCTGGCCGTCGGACTGCTCGAACCGGACGCCGGCGAGGTCCGGGTGTTCGGCCGCGACCCCCGGCAGGGCGTCGCGGCGCTGGCCGGGATCGGATTCGTCGCCCAGGACACCCCGCTCTACCCGGACTTCACCGGGGACGAGCTGATCACCATGGGCGGCAAGCTCAACCACCACTGGGAGGCCGCCCCCGCCCGCGACCGGCTGACCCGCCTCGGCATCCCCCTCGACAAGCCGGTCGGCCGACTGTCCGGCGGCCAACGCGCCCAGGTGGCACTGGCCCTGGCGCTCGCCAAGCAGCCCCGACTGCTGCTGCTGGACGAGCCGGTGGCCGCCCTCGACCCCCTGGCCCGGCACGCGTTCATGCAGGAACTGATGGGCGCCGTCGCCGAGAGCGGCACCACCGTGCTGCTCTCCTCGCACCTGCTCGCCGACCTGGAACGGGTCTGCGACCACCTGGTCGTCCTGAACAGCGCACAGGTCCAACTGACCGGCACTGTGGACGACTTGCTCGCCGAGCACTGCCGGATCACCGGCCCCCGGACCGGCACGGAGTCCGTACCGGGAGTGACCGCCGTCATCCAGGCCAGCCACACCGAGCGCCAGTCCACCCTACTGGTGCGCACCGACGGGCCGGTGGACGAGAACGTCTGGACCGTCCACCCGGTGACCCTGGAGGACCTCGTCCTCGCCTACCTGGGCGCGGGCGACACCCGGTTCTCCCCGGAGGTGGCGGCATGACCTGGCTGATCTGGCGCCAGCACCGCAAGCAACTGTTCTGGACGCTCGCCGCGCTGGCCGCGCTGGCCGCCGTGATGGTGCCCACCGGCCTCGCGATGCGCGGCGCCCTCGACCGCAGCGGCCTCGGCTCCTGCCTCGCCAAGCTCGGCCACGAGAGCCTGCTGACCGGGGGCGGCGGCTGCGAGGGCCTCAACCAGCGCTTCCAGAACCAGTACGGCGGACTCCTCTACGTCGCCGTCCTGTTCGTGCTGCTGCCGGTGCTGGTCGGACTGTTCTTCGGCGCGCCGCTGGTCGCCCGCGAGGTGGAGAACGGCACCCACCGCCTGGTGTGGACCCAGGGGATCAGCCGGCGGCACTGGGTGCTCGCCAAGTTCGGCCTGGTGGGCGGCGCCGCGGTGCTGCTCGCGGTCGCGTACGCGCTGGGCGTGGCCTGGTGGTTCGGCCCCTTCGCGGCCACCGGCCAGGGCCGGCTGGGCTACCTGAGCTTCGACGTCCAGGGCGTCGCCCCGATCGCGTACACCCTGTTCGCGGTGGCGCTCGGCGTGTACACCGGCACGGCGGCCCGCAAGGTGCTGCCCGCGATGGGGATCTCGCTCGCCGCGTTCGCCGCGGTGCGCGTCCTGGTCGAGACGGCGGTCCGCCCGTACCTCCTCCCGGCGAAGACGGCCACGTACGCGGCGGAGAGCGGACTGCTCCCCAACCGCTATGCCGGGGACTGGGTCTTCGACCAGGTGGTGCGCAACGGCGCCGGCGAGACCGTGCTGCACGACGGGCAGATCGGCTGCCCGCCGGCCACGGACCCGGGGGCCGCCGACTGCGCCAGGAACATGGCCGAGCACGGCTTCGGCGCCGGGCCGTACACCAACGCGATGGAGTACCAGCCCGCCGACCGGTTCTGGACCTTCCAGGGGATCGAGTCGGGGCTGTTCCTCGCCCTGACCGCGCTGCTGGTGTTCCTCGCGGTGCGGCGGATCCGGCGGATCTCCTAGGGCGGGCCGGGTGGCCGCGGACCGGGCGCCGCGGCCTGCCGATCACGGCCCTCCTCAGGGAGTGTCGCCGTCGCTCCCGGATCCTGCCGCGGGGACGGCGACCGCCCGCAGGTAGGCGTCGACGAAGATGTCGACGATCTCGTCCATCGAGGGCAGCCCGGCCCCCAGGGCGGGCTCCAGCACCGGCCGCATCAGGACGTGGTTGAGCAGCGGGCCGAGCAGCAGCTGGATCAGCACCGGGGTGGGCAGCGGCCTCAGCCGGCCGGCCCGCACGTGCGGCCGCAGCAGCCGGTCGAGGCTGTCGAGCGTCCGCGGCAGGTTGGCGGCCACCACCCGGGCGGCGGGGCCGTCCGGCCGGCCGAGCAGGTCGGCGAAGACCGCCGGGACGATCCGCGGCTCGTGCGCGAAGGCGGCGACGAAGGTGGTGTGCAGCGCCCGGACGGTGTCCTCCAGGCGCTCCGGCGGGTCGGCGGCGAGGGCCTCCAGGCCGGGCAGCGCGGAGTGCCGCTCGAAGACGGCGGCGAGCAGGCCGTCCCGCCCCTCGAAGACGGTGTGCAGGCTGGGCAGCGAGCAGTCCGCCCGGTCCGCCACCGCGTCCAGGGTGACCCCGGCCAGGCCCCGCTCGGCCACCAGCAGCGCCGCCGCCTCGATCGCGCGCTCGCGCACCGGCGGCCGTCCGCCCGGGTCGACCCCCGCCTCCCGGACCGCCTCGTCCAGCGCGGCCCGGGAGCCGCCGAGCCGGCGCAGCAGCGTGCTGCGGGAGATCCCGGCCGTCGTGGCGATCGCCGTCAGCGGGACGTCGGCGACGTCCTGGCCCCGTTCCTTCGCCGCCGTGAGGGCGGCCGTCACCAGCTCCTTCATGTGGAGCATCGTACTACTTGACATCTGGAATGGTTCCAGAGACTCTGTAAAGGCAGGTTCCACACGGACAGTGATCGATCGAGCACTGAAAGGGGAGAGCCATGAGCGTCGTGATCTCCGGGGGCGGGCCGGCCGGAATGATGCTGGGTCTGCTGCTGGCACGCGCCGGCGTCGAGGTGACCGTGCTGGAGAAGCACCGGGACTTCCTGCGCGACTTCCGCGGCGACACCGTCCACGCCTCCACCGTGCGGCTGATGGACGAACTCGGCCTCGGCCGGAAGTTCGCCGCCCTGCCGCAGAGCCGCCTCGGCAACCTGGTCGTCCGGACACCCGACGCCGGCCCCGTCGCACTGAGCGCCTACGAGCGGCTGCGGCCCCCGTACAACTACATCGCCATGATCCCGCAGTGGGACCTGCTGAACTTCCTGGTCGAGGAGGCCGGGCGGGAACCCGCCTTCACCCTGCGGATGAACACCGAGGCGACCGGCCTGCTCCGGGACGGCGCCGGCCGGGTGACCGGCGTCCGGTACCGCACCCGGGACGGCGAGGAGGGCGAGCTCCACGCCGACCTCACCGTCGCCGCCGACGGCCGGCACTCCACCCTGCGCCGGGCGGCCGGCCTGGTGCCCGAGGAGTTCCCGGTGCCCTTCGACACCTGGTGGTTCCGGCTGCCCCGGCACACTCACGAGCAGGCCCTGCCGCCCAGCCTCGTCCCCGGCTTCGGCCGCGGCGACCTGGCGTTGAGCTTCGCCCGGGCCGACTACTTCCAGATCGCCTACTTCCGCGCCAAGGGCGCCGACCCGCAGCTGCGCGCCGAGGGCATCGAACGGTTCCGCGCCCGGATCGCCGAACTGCTGCCCCAGTACGCCGACCGGGTCGACCGGCTGGCCGGCCTCGACGACGTCCACCTGCTCGATGTCAGGCTCAACCGGCTGAACCGCTGGCACCGGGACGGGCTGCTGCTGATCGGCGACGCCGCCCACGCGATGTCCCCGGCCGGCGGGGTGGGCATCAACCTCGCGATCCAGGACGCCGTCGCGGCCGCCGCCCTGCTCGCCGGACCGCTGCGGCACGGACGCCCGACCGTGGCGGCCCTGGCCCGGGTCCAGCACCGCCGGTGGCGGCCGACCGTGATCATGCAGGGGGTGCAACAGGTCCTGCACCATGTGATGTTCGAGCCGGTCCTCACCGGCCGGCAGGCCGGCCCGCCCACCCGGCTGGTGCGGCTCGCCCGGCACGTCCCCGGCTTCCCGCTGCTGCTGTCCCGCCTGATCGCCTTCGGCCCGCTCCCCGAGCACGCCCCGGCCTTCGCCCGGCGCGACGCCTGAGTTCACTCGACCGGGTGAGACCCACGGCGCGGGGCGCCGCCCGGCTCCAGGACCTCTCGGCGAGCAGCGGCCCGCCCGCCCCCGCGCACCGTCCGTTCGGGCGGGCGGTGCGCGGGGAACGACCGTTGGCATGACGATCCCTCACCGCTCGACCGGCACCGGCGACCACCACGTCCTGGTCCTGCACGACTGGTTCGGCACCAGCGAGGGCTGGGGCCCGTTCCTCGACTACCTCGACGGCGACGCCTTCAGCTACGCCTTCCTCGACTACCGCGGCTACGGCCAGCGCAAGGACGTCCCCGGCGCGTACACCCTCGCCGAGATCGCCTCCGACGCGCTCGCCCTGGCCGACCAGCTCGGCTGGGACCGCTTCTCGCTGGTGGGTCACTCGATGGGCGGCAAGGCGGCCCAGCAGGTGCTCGCCGAGGCGCCGCTGCGGGTGCGCAAGCTGGTCGGCCTGGCCCCGGTGCCGGCCGGGGCGTACCCCCTGGACGAAGCGGGCGAGGCGCTGTTCTACGGCGCCGCCGAGGACCGGGAGAAGCGCTTCGCCATCCTGGACCTGGTCACCGGACAGCGGGCCGGCCGGGTCTGGCTCGACCGCATGGTCGACCAGTCCCTGCGGCTGTCCACCCCGGAGGCCTTCGGCGGCTACGTCCGCGACTGGGCGACGGCCGACCTCCAGCGCCGGATCGACGGCAACCCGGTGCCGGTCAAGGTGATCGTCGGCGAGCACGACCTCGCCCTCACCGCCGAGGTGATGCGCGGAACCTTCCTCGCCCACTACCCCAACGCCGAGTTGGAGGAGCTCGGCGGCAGCGGGCACTACCCGATGTACGAGGCCCCGGTGGCCCTGGCGGTGTCGCTGGAGGGCTTCCTGCACAACTGAGCCCGGCCCGGCGCACCGGGCCGGCGCGCACCCGGGTGGACGCGCCGGGTAGACGCTGACGCATGGACCCTAGACCCGCACGCATTGGGCGTCTCATCCTTCTCGCTTACGTTCGATGCATGACAGATGAGCGAGTTGACGGCACGTCCCGGGTGCTGGTGATCGGCGTCTCCGGGGCGGTCGGACGGCACGTCGGGCTGCAGCTCGCGGCCTCCGGAGTACGGGTGCGGACGCTGCCCCCGCGGGACCTGCTCGCCCCGGTGTCGCTGGAGGCGGCGGTGCGGGGCGCCGGGGCCGTCCTGCTGGGGTGGCCGTTCCCGACGGCGGACGGGGCCACGGAGGCGGTGGGCGTGCTGGCCCGGGAGGTCGGGCGGGTGGTGCTCCTGTCGCCGGCCGGCCCCGGCCGGCCGGCGGGCGGGGTCGAGGCGCTGCTCACCGGCAGCGGGGTACGGCACACGGTGCTGCGGGCGCACGGCTTCGCCGCCGCGCTGCAGTGGGCGGAGGAGATCAGGGCCGGGGGCGTGGTGCGGGGCTACGGCGGCGCGGCCGGGCTGAACCCGGTGGACGAGCGGGACATCGCGGCGGTCGCCGTCCGCACCCTGGTCGAGGACGGCCACGACGGGGCCCGGTACGTCCTCACCGGCCCGGAGTCACCCACCCAGGCGGAGCAGGTGGAGATCATCGGCACGGCCGCGGGCCGCCCGGCCACCTGGCAGGAGGTCCCCCGCGAGACCGCCCGCCGTCGGCTGTCCGCCACCGGCCGGGCCCCCGCCGCCGTCGACGGCGCCCTGGACCTCGTCCACGCCCGCCTCTGCGCCCCCGAACCGGCCACCACCACGGTCCGGGACGTCACCGGCCACCCCGCCCGCAGCTTCCACGCCTGGGCGACGGACCACGCCGCCCTGTTCCGCTGAACCGGCCCGCCCGGCCCGGCGGTTCAGTAACGCCGGTACACGTCGCGGCGGTCGCCCGGGCGTCAGATCCCGAGGCCGCGGACGGCCAGGTCCACCAGGGCGAAGAAGAACAGCGAGATCCCCACGAAGCTGTTGGTCTGGAAGAACGCCCGGTTGAGCTTGGACAGGTCGTTCGGCTTCACGATGGTGTGCTCGTAGACGAACGCGCCCGCGACGACCACGAGGCCGATCCAGAAGGCCACGCCGGCGTCCGTCAGGAACCCGAACCAGCCCAGCAGGAGGGTGGTCAGGAGGTGGCACACCCGCGCGCCGCGGATGGCCACCGGGACGCCGTAGCGCGCGGGCACCGAGCGGACCCCGTTCTCGCGGTCGGACTCGACGTCCTGGCAGGCGTAGATCAGGTCGAAGCCGCCGATCCAGATGCCGACCGCCGCACCGAGGACGACCGCGTCCCAGGACCAACTGCCCGTCACCGCCAGCCAGGCGCCGACCGGCCCCATCGCCTGGGCCAGGCCGAGGATCGCCTGCGGGAAGTTCGTGAACCGCTTGCCGTACGGGTAGACCACCATCGGCACCACGGCGATCGGCGCGAGCGCCAGGCAGAGCGGGTTGAGCATCGCGGCCGCGCCGAGGAAGACCACCAGCGCGACGGCCGAGCCGACGTACGCGGTCTTCAACGACACCGCGCCGGTGACGAGTTCGCGCGTGGCGGTGCGCGGGTTCCGGGCGTCGATCTCGCGGTCGATGATCCGGTTCGCCGCCATGGCGAAGGTCCGCAGCCCGACCATGCAGACCGTGACGACGAACAGTTCGCCCCAGTGCACCCGTCCGTCGGCGAGGAACATGGCCGTCAGCGCGGCGATGTACGCGAACGGGAGCGCGAAGACCGAGTGCTCGAACGCCACCAGGCGCAGGAACGCCTTGGTGCGCCCGGGGGTCTCGGCGGCGGCCGTGCTCACAGTCCGTACTCCTTCCAGCGGCGCGACACCAGCGCGGCCGTGGCCGGGTCCGAGGAGACCATCTCCGGCCAGCCGCCGTCGCGGGTGTAGCCCTCCTCGGGCAGCTTGCGGGTCGCGTCGATGCCGGCCTTTCCGCCCCAGAACTGCTGGTACGAGGCGTGGTCCAGGTGGTCGACCGGGCCTTCGACCACGGTGAGGTCGCGGCTGTAGTCGACGTTGCCGAAGGCCCGCCAGGCGACTTCCTGGTAGTCGTGCACGTCGCAGTCGGAGTCCACCACGATGATCAGCTTGGTCAGCGACATCATGTGCGCGCCCCAGATCGCGTGCATCGTCTTCTGGGCGTGCTTGGGGTACTTCTTGTCGATCGAGACGATCACGCAGTTGTGGAAGCCACCGGCCTCGGGCAGGTCGTAGTCGACGATGTCCGGAATGATGATCTTCAGCAGCGGCAGGAAGAACCGCTCGGTGAACTTGCCCAGCGGGCCGTCCTCCGTCGGCGGGCGGCCGACCACGATGGACTGGAGGATCGGGCGGCGGCGCATCGTCACGCAGTCGATCTTCAGCGCCGGGAACGGCTCCTGCGGGGTGTAGAAGCCGGTGTGGTCGCCGAACGGGCCCTCGGGCAGCATCTCGCCGGGCTCCAGCCAGCCCTCCACGACCACCTCGGCGTCGGCCGGGACCTGGAGCGGCACCGTCCTGCAGTCGACCATCCGGACCCGCTCCCCGGCGATGAAGCCCGCGAAGAGGTACTCGTCGATGTCCCCGGGCAGCGGCGCGGTGGCCGCGTAGGTGACGGCCGGCGGGCAGCCGAAGGCGATCGCGACCGGGAGGCGCTCGCCCCGCTTGGCCGCCACCGCGTAGTGGTTGCGGCTGTCCTTGTGGATCTGCCAGTGCATGCCGATGGTGCGGCGGTCGTGCCGCTGGAGCCGGTAGAGGCCCAGGTTGCGGATGCCGCTGTCCGGGTCCTTGGTGTGGGTCAGGCCCAGGTTGAAGAAGGACCCGCCGTCCAGCGGCCAGGTGAACAGGGCGGGCAGCGCGTCGAGGTCGACGTCGTCGCCGGTGAGCACGACCTCCTGCACCGGGGCGTCACCGGACTTCACGTGCCGGGGCGGGACGTGCGCCATCGAGGCGAGCTTGCCGAAGGCGTCCCGGAAGCCGGTGAAGCCCTGCGGCAGCTCGGGCTTGAGCAGGCCGGCGATCTTCTCGGAGATGTCGTCCGGGCCCTTGAGGCCGAGCGCCTTGGCCAGCCGCCGCTCGGTGCCGAAGACGTTCATCGCCAGCGGCATCGACGAGCCCTTGACGTTCTCGAAGAGCAGGGCCGGGCCCTTGGCCTTCTGCACCCGGTCGACGATCTCGCCGATCTCCAGGTGCGGGTCCACCTCCGCCTTGATGCGCTTGAGGTCGCCCTCGCGGTCGAGGGCCCGGAGAAACGAGCGGAGATCGTCGTATGCCATGCCTGTCAGTATCCGCCACCCGATAGCCTGGCCCGGTCAAGGGCCCCTGGAAGGCGCCCGCCGCCGCCGTCGCCCGGGGGGAGATCCCAGCCGTGCCGAGGATTCTTCTGACCATCGTCCTTCCGCTCGCGCTCTGGGTCTGGGCGTTCGTGGACTGCCTGACCACGCCCGAGGACGAGGTGAAGCACCTGCCCAAGGTGGTCTGGGTGCTGATCGTGCTGCTCTTCCCGCCGCTGGGCCCGATCGCCTGGCTGATCGCCGGCAAGCAGCGCGGCTTCCTGCGGACCGCGCCCGCCGGGGCCGGGCCGGGCTACCCGGCCGACGACCGCCCGGGCCGTCCGGCCCCGCGCGGCGGGCGCCCGCTGGCTCCGGACGACGACCCCGAGTTCCTCGCCTCGTTGAAGAAGAGCAACAGAGACCACGAGGACATGCTCAAGCAGTGGGAGGCCGACCTGCGCCGCCGCGAGCGCGAGCTGCGCGACGGCGACGAGCCCGAGGACGGGCGCAAGGGCTGATCGGCGCAGGTCCGCCCGCTCGCTCGGACAGCCCACCCCCACCGCGCGGGGTGGGCTGCGGCATTTTTGGCGCTTCCCTACGACTGCGCAACCCCTAACCCGGATGGCGCCCCCCTGCCCGCCGGGCTTGAGCGGACCTTGAGCGGGGCCCAAGAGGACCGGCCTACATTACTGGAAGGCGTCCCTGACCTGCGCTTTTCTTCATGCTCAGATCATCGGACCATCATCTGTCCGACAACCCCCGGTATCCAACCGAACACCGAGCGCTCAGTGACCGAACCGACAGCTTCTGTACAGGCCTGACAGCTAAACGAACCCGACCTTGTACGGAATCGACGCCGAAACCAGCGCACGGCCCCTCGTACAGTCATAAGTGAAGAAAGTGATTCGCAGCCGGGGGCACAGCAGACGTTGGCTGTCGGACAGTTCCCTCACCCTTGGAGTGGTTCGAGATGACGGTTGTGCATGAGGCGCCGGTCGACGGCGAGGTCCCCGAGGTCCCGGCCGACGCCCGCGGGCGGGTCGCCGAGCTGCACGAGCTGCGCGAGAAGGTCCGCCGCGGCCCCAGCGACAAGGCCACCGAGGCCCAGCACGCCAAGGGCAAGCTGACCGCTCGCGAGCGCATCGAGCTGCTGCTGGACGAGGGCTCCTTCCAGGAGGTCGAGCCGCTGCGCCGGCACCGCGCCCAGGGCTTCGGCCTGGAGGCCAAGAAGCCGCACACCGACGGCGTGATCGTCGGCTGGGGCACCGTGCACGGGCGCACCGTCTTCACCTACGCGCACGACTTCCGGATCTTCGGCGGCGCGCTGGGCGAGGCCCACGCGCAGAAGATCCACAAGATCATGGACATGGCCATCGCGGCCGGCGCCCCGCTGGTCTCGCTGAACGACGGCGCCGGCGCCCGCATCCAGGAGGGCGTCACCGCGCTGGCCGGCTACGGCGGCATCTTCCAGCGCAACACCAAGGCCTCCGGCGTCATCCCGCAGATCTCGGTGATGCTCGGCCCGTGCGCCGGCGGCGCCGCGTACTCCCCCGCGCTGACCGACTTCGTCTTCATGGTCCGCGAGACCTCGCAGATGTTCATCACCGGCCCGGACGTGGTCCAGGCGGTGACCGGTGAGAAGATCACCCAGAACGGCCTCGGCGGTGCGGACGTGCACGCCGGCGTCTCCGGTGTCGCCCACTTCATCTACGACGACGAGCAGTCCTGCATCGAGGAGGTCCGCTACCTCCTGTCGCTGCTGCCGCAGAACAACCGCGAGATGCCGCCGTCCGTGATGAGCGAGGACCCGGTCGAGCGGCGCAACGACAGCCTGCTGGACCTGGTGCCCGCCGACGGCAACCGCCCGTACGACATGCGCAAGGTCATCGAGGAGATCGTCGACCACGGCGAGTACCTGGAGGTCCACGAGCGCTGGGCCACCAACGTGCTCTGCGTGCTCGCCCGGATCGACGGCCACGTCGTCGGCATCATCGCCAACCAGCCGCAGTCGCTGGCCGGCGTGCTGGACATCAACGCGAGCGAGAAGGCCGCCCGCTTCGTCCAGATGTGCGACGCCTTCAACATCCCGCTGGTCACCCTGCTCGACGTCCCCGGCTTCCTGCCCGGCGTCGACCAGGAGCACGGCGGCATCATCCGGCACGGCGCCAAGCTGCTGTACGCGTACTGCAACGCCACCGTGCCGCGCATCTCGCTGATCCTGCGCAAGGCCTACGGCGGCGCCTACATCGTCATGGACTCCCGCTCCATCGGCGCCGACCTGTCCTACGCCTGGCCCACCAACGAGATCGCCGTCATGGGCGCCGAGGGCGCGGCCAACGTCATCTTCCGGCGCGAGATCAACGCCGCCGAGGACCCGGACGCCATGCGCGCCCAGAAGATCAAGGAATACAAGAACGAGCTGATGCACCCGTACTACGCGGCCGAGCGCGGCCTCGTCGACGACGTCATCGACCCGGCCGAGACCCGCCAGGTGATCTCTTCCGCCCTGGCCATGCTCCGCACCAAGCACGCCGACCTGCCCAGCCGCAAGCACGGCAACCCGCCGATGTAGCGGCGCGCTCCGCCGCGCGTGCGCACCGCACGCGCCCCGCAGCAACCGCCCGTACGCACCGGGCACCCACCTCAGACCGCAGCCACCGGGGGAGAAACCAGGACATGACCGCTTCCGCCGAACCCCTCGTCCGCATCGTCCGCGGCAGTCTCACCGACGAGGAACTCGCCGCCCTGACCGCCGTCCTCGCCGCGCGCGCCGCCGCCGCGCAGCAGGCCGCCGCCGCCGCGCCGATCGAGCCGATCGCCAACTGGCAGCGCCTGGAGCGCCGCCCGGCGTACTACTCGCCGTTCAGCTGGCAGCAGGCCGCCTGACGGCCCACGGCCCGAGCCGACGGCCGGTCACCCCGCCCGGGTGACCGGCCGTCCGGCATTGCCCCGGGGCCGCGCCGGAGCGGCCCCGCCCGGTCGCCCGGGGCCGGAAGGGCCCGCGGAGGGCTCGGTAGGATGCCTACTGGACGGTATGCGTCCGCCGCCCCGTCCGCCCCCATAGGATCGGCCGCTGCCGAGACCAGAACACTCCAGGGAGGCTGCGATGGCCAGGCAGGCCCGCGCACTGGCGACCCGCCAGGCGGTACTCGTCGCCGCGGCCGAGGTGTTCGACGAGCGGGGCTACGCCGCCGCCACGATGTCCGAGATCCTGGACCGGGCCGGCGTCACCAAGGGCGCGCTGTACTTCCACTTCCACTCCAAGGAGGAGCTGGCGCTCGCCGTCATCGAGGGACAGGGCGTCTTCATCTCCGGCTGGACACCGGCCTCGGACAGCCCGGTGCAGAACCTGATCGACCTCGGCTACGCCTTCGCCCGCGCGCTCCAGACCGACCCGCTGGTGCGCGGCAGCATCCGGCTGACGATCGAGCACGGCAGCTTCACCCAGCCGCAGCTCGCGGCCTACCAGGGCTGGATGGACACGGTCCGCGAACTGCTGGAGCGCGCCCGGGAGGCCGGCGACCTCCACCCGGGCGTCGACCTGACCGCGGCCGCCGGGGTGATCACCGGGGCCGTCACCGGCATCCAGCTGAGCTCCCAGGTGCTGGCCGACCGGCAGGACCTGGTCCAGCGGCTGTCCGACCTGTGGACGCTGCTGCTGCCCGGCCTGGTCCAGCCGCACGCGCTCGCCCGGCTGAGCGTCGCCGAGCGCGCCTGAGCCGCCGGGCTCGACCGGGCGCAACCGGGCCGCCGGGGCGGGGCGGCCACGGCGGCCGGCTCAGACCCGGTAGCCCACCCGCCGCTCCGCCGCCACCAGGGCCGGCAGCGCCGCCGTCCAGAGCCTGCTCACGGCCTCCGGCCCGGGCCGGCCGGTCTCCTCGCCCGCGAGCAGCACCTGGCCGGCCGCCACCGCGGTGAGCAGTTCGGCGGCGGCCCGCCGGTCCACCCCGGGGCACAGCTCGCCGGCCTCGGCGGCCCGGTCCAGCAGCCGGTGGACGACGGCGGTGAGGCTGCGCCAGGCGACGTCGGGGGCCACCGGAACGGGCCGGCCGTCCGGCCCCTCCTGGGCACCGTCCCGGCGCGGCCCCGGCCGGCCGAGCCGGACGCCGGCCCGCACCACCACGTCCTCGCGCAGCATCCGGGCCAGCTCGTGCGTGAAGTCGATCAGGCCCTGGAGCGCCGGGCCGTCGGCCCGCAGCGCGCGCAGCGCGGCCGAGCCGACCTCCCGTCCGGAGGCGCAGCGCACCCCGTCGGCGAGGGCCTGCTTGGACACGAAGTGGAAGTAGAGGGCCCCCTTGCTCACCCCGGCCCGCCGGCTGATGTCGACCAGGCTGGCGGCCTCGAAGCCCACGCGCGCGAAGGTCTCCGCGGCGGCGAGCAGTACGGCCTGCCGGGTCCGCCCGGCCCGTTCCTGCTTGACCACTGGCCCCCTCCGGACTCGGCCGGGCGCGATCCCCGCCCCACCCGGCTGCTGTCGGCGCGGCCCCTGCGGAGGCGGCGCTCGCATGCGGACGGCACCCTCCGAAACCGCATGGTTGGTATCTAATCTAGCGCCTGCTTCGCCCCCGCCGTCCAGCGGGGACGGACCCCCATCGATGGTCCGGGACCCCCTCGACGGGTATTCCCCCAGCCCACGGGGCAGGTAGCGTGATCGGGCCGGAGAATGCGGCCCGGGCACCCCCAGTCGCAAAACACAAACCGGGTGGTATGTATGTTTTGCTCGGACGGCCGTGGCGGCCGCTCCGACCGACACCCTGAAGCGGGGGCCCGTCATGCCATCGATCGTAGAGCCGGACCCGCACGGCCCGTACGCCCGCCCCGGCCCGGGCAGCGGTGGCGGCTTCGACTTCCACGACGGCCCCGCGACCGGCTACGACTTCCACGACCGGACCGTCTCCCGGCACCTGGTGCACCGCGCCTCGGTGTCCGAGGTGTTCCTCACCGGCTGGCAGGCCACCGGCCCGTACGACTTCCTGCTCGGCGCCCAGTGGCCCCGGCTGCACGGCTTCTACCGGCTGCCCGGGGACCGCTACCACGACCCGGTGCTGCTCGCCGAAACGATCCGGCAGACCGGACTGCTGATCGGCCACGCCGGGTTCGGGGTGCCGCGCGGCCACCACTTCGTGATGGAGGACCTCTCCTACGCGCTCCACGAACCCGGACTGCCGGGCCTGGCCGTCACCGCCGGCCCCGCCTCGCTGATGCTGACCGTCGGCTGCGAGGACGTCCGGATGCGGCACGGCGAACTGGTCTCCCTGCGGGTCCGCGTCGACGTCACCCGGGACGGCCGGCCGATCGGCCGCGGCAGCGGCCGGCTGCGGGTGCTCTCCCCCGCCTCGTACGCCCGGCTGCGCGGGCCCGCGCGGCGCACCGCCCTGCCGCTCCTGCCGGCGCCCGCCGCGCCCGAGCTGGTCGGCCGCGCGCAGCCCGCCGACGTGGTGCTCGGCCCGACCCTGGCCCCGGACACCTGGCTGCTGCGGGCCGACGCCACCCACCCGGTGCTGTTCGACCACGAGCTGGACCACGTGCCCGGCATGCTGGTGCTGGAGGCCGCCCGGCAGGCCGCCCAGCGGCTGCGCCACCCCGAACCGGTGGTGCCGGTCGAGCTGGTGACCTCCTTCGACCGCTACATCGAGCTGGACCGGCCCTGCTTCGTCCGGGCGGTCCCCGAACCGACCGCCGGGCCGACCGCCGGGCCGGCCGCGGCGGACGGCCGGCTGGCGGTACGGGTCCAACTGGTCCAGGACGGCCGGCCGGCGGCCGAGTGCCTGCTGCTCACCGCACCCCTGGACGGGCCGGCCGAGGGCCCGAGGGTGCCGGCCCGGCGGGAGGCCTACGAGGGCCGCCCCGCCGCGCCGGGCCTCGGCGGCACCCGGCTGCCGCTGGCGAGCTGATCCCCCGACGGGCGGCTGGTCCCCCTCGGGGGGGCTCGTCCCCGTCAGGCGGCCACCAGTGCGGCCGGCCGGCCCGCGTGCATCACGCTGAGATTGGTCGCCAGCCGGACCGGGTCCTGCGCCAGCCACAGCCGCAGCGCCGCGCCCAGGGCGGCACTGGCCGACTCGACCCGGACGTCGGTGATCTGCGCGATCCGGGCCGCGCCCGGCACCAGCAGGTCGGCCAGCGCGGTCGGCAGCCAGACCGTCAGGGCGCACGGCGCGGGCATGGCCAGCGCGCCCAGCAGCCGGTAGGCGTCCCCCGGTGCGCTGAGCGTGGGGATGATGTCCAGCAGCGCGTCGGACACCACCTCGGACACGTCGCTCCGGTGTCCCTGGGCGAGCCTGCGGAGCAGCATGCGCTCGGCGGCGGTGATTCGGACGGTCAGCATGACCTCGTCGCACTCCATTGCGCGATTTCCTCCTCAATTCCCTCTCGCACCGACCGGCGGCCGGCACGCACTACCCCTGCACATCGGCCCGGCTACCTGTGGGAGAGAGCCGGGCCGGTGGGTCATCGTGTGCCCCGGTCAGATCCCCGCGTAGGAGTGCTTTCCGGTGACGAAGATGTTCACGCCGTAGTAGTTGAAGAGCCAGCAGGCGAACGCCGCCAGCGCCAGGTAGGCGGCCTTGCGGCCCTTCCAGCCGGCCGTCGCGCGGGCGTGCAGGTAGCAGGCGTAGGCGACCCAGGTGATGAACGACCAGGTCTCCTTCGGGTCCCACTCCCAGTACTTGCCCCAGGCCGCCTCGGCCCAGATCGCGCCCGCGATGATGGTGAAGGTCCACAGCGGGAAGACCAGGGCGTTGATCCGGTAGGACAGCTTGTCGAAGGTCGACGCGGCGGGCAGCCGGCGCCAGATCGAGGCCGAGGTGCCCAGCGGACCGGTGGTCAGGCCGGCCGCCATGCGCTTGTCGAAGGAGTCCTTGCCGAGGTACAGCAGCGTCGCGATGAACGCCGCGTAGAAGGCGCCGCCGCAGAAGATCGCGGTGGACACGTGGATCGCCAGCCACGGCGAGTGCAGCGCCGGGACGAGCTGCTCGGAGTCGGTGTACAGCACCGTGGTGGCGATGCCGAGGGTCAGCAGCCCCGCGAGGACGACCGGCAGGCCGAGCCAGCGGACGTTCTTCCTCGCGGCCAGCAGCACCAGGTACGCCGCCGTCATGGCGAAGGCGAAGGCGCAGGAGAACTCGTACATGTTGCCCCACGGCCAGCGCGAGACCGAGAGGCCGCGGGCGACGATCCCGCCCGCGTGCAGCGCCGCGCCGAGCACGGTGAGCGAGACGGCGATCCGTCCGGCCAGGTCGGCCCGCTCGTTGGTGCCGGCCGCGCCGGGGCCGTCCTCCTCCTCGACGCCGCGCCCGCTGGTGACCACCGTCGCGCCCTCGCCCGCGACCGCGGTGCGGGTGAGCGTGGTGGTGCCGCCGCCGGCCCCCGCCACGGTGACGGTGACCTTCCTGGCCTTCTTCTCGGCCGTGGCGACGCTCTCGCCGAGGCTGCCGGCCTGGACCTTCGAGCGGACGGCGACGGCGCCCTTGCTGCCGAAGGTCCACTCGATCATGTGGGCGAACATGGCGAGCGTGTAGACCACCATCGCCGAATAGATCAGCTTGTTGGAGAGGTCGGCCAGCTGTGGGTCGACCGCCGAGGCGAGTTGCACCGTCTACTCCTTGGAGTTCTGGTCGGCAGGGACTGCGGGGGCTGAGGCCTCGGCCTCGGGGTCGTGGGGTGTCGCGTCGGACGGGGTGTCGGCTTCCCCGGCACCGTCCTCGGCCTCCTCCTCGGAGGCCGGGGCGTCGTCCTCGGAGGCCGGGGCGTCGTCCTCGGAGGCCGGGGCGTCGTCCTGGAGGTCGACCGCGAGCTCCGCCAGCTCCTCGGCGATCTTCGCCGACTCGCTGCGGGCCAGGCCGGCCAGCTCGACCTGGGTGCCGCCGCCGGGCAGGGCGACCGCCCGCACCCAGATCCGGCGGCGCTGGATGAACAGCGAGCCGATCAGACCGAGGATCGCCAGCACGCCGCCGACCAGGGCGATCTCATTGCCCGGGCGGTGCGTGATGTTGAAGCTGGCCCACTGCTTGTAACCGTCGAAGGTGATGGAGCCGTAGCCGTCGGGGAGGGTCCAACCCTCACCCGGCTTGAGCCTGGCCTTGGCCGGCTGGCCGTCCTGGATCAGCTGGGTGAGCTTGCGGGTGTTGAGCTGGTAGACGTTCTGCGGCAGGCCGGAGTCGGTGCCCAGGTCGCCCGCGAAGGCGTTCAGCACCAGTTCGGGGGCGGCGTCACCGGGGAACAGCGAGACCGGGCCGGTGCCCTCGAAGCTCAGCGGGGCGGTCGGCAGGAAGAACCCGGAGAAGCCCATCTGGGTCTTGTTGCCGTCGGGACCCACGCCGTAGTCGGAGGCCTTCACCACGCCGGTGGAGGTCAGGTTGCCGTCCTGCGGCAGGAACGGGACGGCACCCTGGTAGACGACGTCGCCCTTGCCGTTCTTGAGGGTGATCACCGGGGCGTAGCCGTGGCCGATCAGGTAGACCTTGCTGCCGCCGACCTCCAGCGGGTGGTTCACCTCGATCGTCGACTTCTTCAGCGCGGACGGGTCGCCGCCCTCGGAGTACTCGACGTGCGCGGTGAACTGCCGGGCGGCGCCGATCTGGTCGCCCTTCTCCTGGAACTTCGAGGTGAAGCCGTCCAGCTTCAGGTAGAAGGGGTCCAGGTCCTGGCTGCCGTAGAACCGGGTGCCGGTGAAGTCGTCGAGCTGGGTGATGGTGTTGGAGTAGGCCTCGCCCTCGATCATCAGCTTGCCGCCGGTGCCGGCGGCCAGGCTGGACCAGGCGAAGCCGCCGAGCAGCGCGAACAGCGACAGGTGGAACAGCAGGTTGCCGACCTCGCGCAGGTAGCCCTTCTCGGCCGCGACCGCGCCGCCGGACAGGTGGGCGCGGAAGCCGCGCTTGCGCAGCAGCCGGTGCGCGGCGGCGTTCACCTTGTCGGCGTCCGCCTCGGTGCGCCAGACCGCGTGCACCGGCATCCGGGTCAGGTTGCGCGGCGCGGCCGGCGGCCGGGAGCGCAGCACGCCGACGAACTGCCAGGTGCGCGGGACGATGCAGCCGGCCAGCGAGACGAACAGCAGGATGTAGATCGCGGAGAACCAGACCGAGCTGTAGACGTCGAACAGCTGGAGCTTCTCGTAGATCGGCGCGACCGTGGTGTGTTGCGCCTTCCAGGTCTGCACCTTGAACTGGTTCTGCCCGTTCTGCGGGATCAGCGAGCCGGGGATGGCGGCCAGCGACAGCAGGAACAGCAGGATCAGGGCGACCCGCATCGAGGTCAGCTGGCGCCACATCCAGCGGGCCCAGCCGAACGGCCCTATGCCGGTCGGGCCTTCGGACTCGACCGGGGCGGTGCTGAGCCGCTCGGCGGCACTGTCGTCCGGCGCCGGCGGCTGCTCGGTCTCGGTCGTGGTGTTGCTCACGGTCAGATTCCGATCTGGAAGTCGGCGGTCCAGGACTGCAGCTGGCTCATCATCGAGTCCCAGATCCCGGTGACGAGCAGCAGACCGACCGCGACGAGCATGCCGCCGCCGATCCTCATGACGAGCGGGTAGTGCCGCTTGACCCAGCCGAAGGCGCCCAGCGCCCGGCGGAAGGCCACCGCGGCCAGGATGAACGGTACGCCGAGGCCCAGGCAGTAGAAGGTGGTCAGCAGCGCGCCACGCTGGGCGTCGGCCTGGTTGAGGGCCAGGTTCTGGACGGCGGTCAGGGTCGGGCCCATGCACGGGGTCCAGCCGACGCCGAACACCACCCCGAGCATCGGGGCGCCCAGCAGGCCGACCGCCGGGCGGCGGTGCGAGCGGACCTCGCGCATGCTCAGCCCGGGCACCAGGCCCATGAACGCCAGGCCCATCACCACGGTGAGCGAGCCCAGCACGATGCTGATGATCCGCTTGTAGTCCTGGAGCTCCTGGCCGAAGTAGCCGAACAGGGCGCCGGTGGAGACGAACACCGCGGTGAAACCGAGGATGAACAGCACCACGCCGAGCAGCATCCGGCCGCGCCGCGAACCGCGGGCGTCCGCGAGGTCGGCGGCGGAGAAGCCGGTCACGTACGACAGGTAGCCGGGGACCAGCGGCAGCACGCACGGCGAGAAGAACGACGCCAGCCCCGCCACCAGCGCGACCGGGGCGGCGGCCAGCAGCGCGCCGCTCTGGACGGTCGAGGTGGCGTCGGCGAGGTACAGGGGCGGCAGACTCACTGCTTCTGCTCCGCGACCACCGGCTGGAGGATCGACTCCAGCGCGTCCTCGGTGGTGCCGCCGACGGCGCGGGCGGCCAGCTTGCCGTCCCGGTCGACGATCAGGGTGGTCGGGATGGACTGCGGGTTGAGGCTGCCCTTGGGGAACTTGAGCAGCTGGGTGCCGGCCGGGTCGAAGAGGCTCGGGTAGGTGACGCCCTGCTCCTGCTCGAAGCGGACGGCGTTCTGCTTCTCGGTGTCCCGGGTGTTGATGCCGAGGAACTGGACGCCCTGGTCCTTGTACTTCTCCGAGACGTTCTGGAGGCTCTTGGCCTCGGCCCGGCACGGGCCGCACCAGGAGCCCCAGACGTTCAGCACGACGACCTTGCCCCGGTAGTCGGAGAGCTTGGCCGCGGTGCCCTCCAGCGTCTCGCCGGAGATGTCCGGCGCGTCCCCGCGCTTGCCGGCCTCCGCCTTCGACAGGTTGGTGCCCTTGACCGTGACGAAGCCGACCTGGCCCTCGCCGCCGCCCGACGAGCCCGAGGAGGAGCAGCCGGTGAGGGCGAGCGCAGCGGCGGCGACGGTGGCGGCGGCTGCTGCGGCGACACGAGGACGGGGGCGCGTCATGGCAGACATGTGAAAAGTTTCGCATGGAGTTCCGGGCCGGTTCGCCGGGGTCCTGCCTTGCGCGTCGCACCCCCTCTGACCTGCGACGAAATCGGGTCACCCGGCATCTGCCAGGTGACCCGAAGTCATACTTACACGCCGCTTACGGAGGCGGGGCGGCGAAGGTGCGGAGGCTAGGCGCCGAAGCTCTTGCCCACCGGCTTGTCGCCCTTGCGGCCCTTGCCCACCAGGTGCGCGGGCAGCAGGTCGCGGGCCGGCTCGCGGTAGCCGACGGAGACGATCCTGTCGCCCTCGAAGGTGAAGCTGGTCAGCGAGGCCAGCGAGCACTGCCGGTTGCGCGGGTCGTGCCAGAGCCGGCGGCGCTCCACGAAGGAGCGCAGGGTCCAGATCGGCAGCTGGTGGCTGACGCAGACCGCCTCGTGCCCGCGCGCGGCGTCCCGGGCCGCGCCGAGCGCGCCCATCATCCGCACCGCCTGGTCGAGGTACGGCTCGCCCCACGAGGGCTTGAACGGGTTGGTGAGGTACTTCCAGTAGCCCGGGTTCCGCAGCGAACCGTCGCCGACCCCGAAGGTCTTGCCCTCGAAGACGTTCTCCGCCTCGATCAGCCGCCCGTCCGCCGCGACGTCCAGGCCGTGCGCCTCGGCGATCGGCGCGGCGGTCTCCTGGGCCCGCTCCAGCGGGGAGGCCACCACGTGGGTGATGTCCCGGCCGGCCAGGTCCTCGGCGACCCGCTCGGCCATCTTCCGGCCCAGCTCGGACAGGTGGTAGTCCGGCAGGCGCCCGTACAGGACGCCCTCCGGGTTGTGCACCTCGCCGTGCCGCATCACGTGGACGACGGTGATCTCTTTGGCGCTCACTTCTCGACTACTCCTGGGAATCGGGTTCGGGCCGCGACGGGTCAGGCCGTGGCGGCGGCAGCGGCGCGCGCGGCGGCCGGCAGGGCGGCGGCGATCCGCTCGATCGCCCGCTCGTCGTGGGCCGCCGAGACGAACCAGGACTCGAAGGCGGACGGCGGCAGGTAGACGCCCGCGGCCAGCATCGCGTGGAAGAAGGCGGTGAAACGGTACGCCTCCTGGGTCCTGGCCTCGTCGTAGTCGGTGACCGGGGCCTCGGTGAAGAACACCGAGAACATGTTCCCGGCGGTCTGCAGCCGGTGGGCCACGCCCTCCTTGGCGAGCGCGTCGGTGACCAGGCCGGAGACCTCGGCGGCGACCTTGTCCACCGTCGCGTACACCTCGTCGGTGCAGCCGCGCAGCTGGGCCAGGCCGGCCGCGGTGGCGATCGGGTTCCCGGACAGGGTGCCCGCCTGGTAGACCGGGCCGGCCGGGGCCAGGTGCGCCATCACGTCGGCGCGGCCGCCGAAGGCCGCGGCCGGGAAGCCGCCGCCCATGACCTTGCCGAAGGTCAGCAGGTCCGGCGCCCAGCCCTCGTTCGCCGCCTCCAGGCCGTACCAGCCGGCCTTGGAGACGCGGAAGCCGGTCATCACCTCGTCGGAGATGAACAGCGCGCCGTTCTCCCGGCAGAGCCGGGCCAGGCCGCCGTTGAAGCCGGGCAGCGGCGGGACGACGCCCATGTTGCCGGGCGAGGCCTCGGTGATCACGCAGGCGATCTCGCCCGGGTGGGCGGCGAAGGCCTGCTCGACGGCGGCCAGGTCGTTGTACGGCAGCACGATGGTGTCGCCGGCCTGGGCGCCGGTGACGCCCGGGGTGTCCGGCAGCCCGAAGGTGGCCACGCCGGAACCGGCGGCGGCCAGCAGCGCGTCCACGTGACCGTGGTAGCAGCCGGCGAACTTGACCACCTTCGCCCGGCCGGTGAAGCCGCGGGCCAGCCGGATCGCGGACATGGTGGCCTCGGTGCCGGAGGAGACCAGGCGGACCTGCTCGACCGGGGCGACCCGGCCGACGATCTCCTCGGCCAGCTCGACCTCGCCCTGGCCGGGGGTGCCGAAGGAGGTGCCCTTGGAGACGGCCTGCTGGACGGCGTCGATCACCGCGGGGTGCGCGTGGCCGAGGATCATCGGACCCCACGAGCACACCAGGTCGACGTACTCGCGGCCGTCGGCGTCGGTCAGGTAGGGGCCGGTGCCGGACACCATGAAGCGCGGCGTGCCGCCGACCGCGCGGAAGGCGCGCACCGGGGAGTTGACGCCGCCGGGCGTCACCACGGAGGCGCGGTCGAACAGCGACTGGGACTGGGGGGCTTCGTAGGGGTAGCTCACAAAAGACATGGTCTCAAATCGTGTCCTCACGCTCTGCATGTCCGACCCGATCATCTGGAACGATGATCCGGGCACCGTTGTCTGTACGGTTGTCCGTACAGCAGGGGCCGCTGACTGCACCGGACCGGGGACCAGTCAGACTGTGTACACAGAGTGCACGGGCGTTCCGGTTTGTGTGCAGGGGTGTGGAGAGGACTGCCGCGTACCGCGAGTGGGTACGGCGGCGCATGACGGGTAAGGAGCACGTCCGGTGGGCGCCGGATGTGCGGGGGTCTGTCGATTCCGGCGAATTCCGGTGAGGATGGTCCGAGTGTCCGAGGCGCAGGACGGCTACGACGAGGCTGCGGGGGGCTCCCGCAGGCCCGCCGAAACCGCACGCGGGGGTACGGGAGCGGGTACGGGTCGTGGTCGTCGCGGCGGTGAGAGGCGGGGTGAGGGACGCGTGGGGGTGACCTACAAGTACTTCGGGGCCCCGGACCGCGCGACCGCCGCCAGAGTTCCCACCGCCCTCGGCCCGGGCGGACTCGGCCTGGAGGCCGGCGAGCTGGGCTCGCTGGGGCGGCTCGGCGACCTGATGGAGACCAGCGGCTCCCCCACCGGCCACCTCTCCACCAAGATCAAGCCGGAGACGATGAGCGCCATGGTGCTCACCGGCATCCAGGGCGTGCCGCTGCACCAGGTGCCGCCGCTGGAGCTGGTCGTGCTGCACCCCGACTACGCCGTCGTCCAGCTGCCCCACAACGTCGTCGAGCCGTTGCGCAAGGCCGACGAGACGGAGCTCGGCGCCGCCGCCTTCATCTGGTCCACCGTGCCGGACCGGCGCGGGCCGCGGGACGCGTTCGTGATCTACAGCATGCTGCACGAGTGGCAGGACTTCGCCAACCGGCTGCACGAGGCCGGGCACCAGCTGTACTGCCTGGTCTGGCCGTGACGCCCGGCCCCGGCGCGCTGTTCGAACGCGGGCCGGGGCGGGGCGGGTTGGCTGACCGTCAGTTCTGACGCCCGGTCGGCCGCAGGACGGTGGCGGCGAGCAGCAGGGCCACCGCGAGGAGTCCGGCGGCGACCGCGAAGGCGAGGCGGAAGCCGCCGGCCAGGGCGTCCGCGGCGGGGTGCCCGGCCGCGGTCAGGGCGGCGGTGCGGCCGCTCGCGAGGGTGCCGAGGACGGCGACCCCGAGCGCGCCGCCGACCTGCTGGGTGGTGTTGAACAGGCCGGAGGCGGTGCCCGCGTCCTGCGGTCCGGCGCCCGACATGCCGAGGACCGCGAGCGTGGACAGCACCAGTCCGCCGCCCGCGATCAGCAGCATGGTCGGCAGCAGGTGGACGACGTAGTCGGCGTCGGCGGGCAGCCGGACCAGCAGTCCGAGCGCGGCGAGCAGCATGGCGAGCCCCGCGAGCAGCACGGCGCGCTCGCCGAACCGGGCGCTCAGCCGGGCCGAGAGCAGCAGCGACACCGCGCCGATGGCGGCCGCCGCCGGCAGCATCGCCAGGCCGGTGGCGGCGGCGCCGTAGCCGAGGACCTGCTGCAGGTAGAGCGCGACCATGATCTGGAAACCGAACATCCCGGAGATGGTCAGCACCTGCACGGCGTTGGCGCCGGAGACGTCGCGCGAGCGGAACATCCGCAGCGGGAGCAGGGGTTGGGCGGCCCGGGCCTGCCGGAGCAGGAAGCCGGCCAGCAGCGCGAGCGAGAGCGCGCCGAGGCCCAGGGTGCGGGCCGAGGTCCAGCCGTGCTCGCCGGTGCCGACGATGGTGTAGATGCCGAGCATCAGGGCGGCGGTGATCAGCACGGCGCCGAGCACGTCGGCGCCGGCCCGCAGGCCGGGGCCGCGGTCGGACTCCAGCAGCCGCAGGGAGAGCAGGACGGCGGCCAGGCCGAGCGGCAGGTTGATCAGGAAGATCCAGTGCCAGTTGAGCGCCTGGGTGAGCACCCCGCCGAGGACCTGGCCGATCGAGGCGCCGGCCGCGCCGACGAAGCTGAACGCGCCGATCGCCCGGCCGCGCTCGGCCGGCTCGGGGAAGAGCGTGACGATCATGCCGAGGCTGACGGCGGAGGCCATCGCACCGCCGACGCCCTGGAGGAAGCGGGCGGCGATCAGCGCCTGCTGCCCGGTGGCGACGGCGCAGAGCAGCGAGGCGGCGGTGAAGAGGGTGAGCCCGGCGACGAACATCCGCCTGCGGCCGATCAGGTCGCCGAGCCGGCCGGCCAGCAGGAGCAGGCCGCCGAAGGCGATCAGGTAGGCGTTGACCGTCCAGGTGAGGCCGGCGGGCGAGAAGTGCAGGTCGCCCTGGATCGCGGGCAGCGCCACGGTGACGATCGAGCCGTCCAGGACGATCATCAGCATTCCCGCGCAGAGCACCGCGAGGGCGAGGGTGCGGGAGCGGGCGGTGGCGGGGGCCGGCGTGGGCGCGGCCGGGGCGTGCGTGGTCATGGCGGTTCTCCCGGTTCGTCGAGTACCGGGTAGGACGCTATCAGATCGTTTTGTTCGGGACTATCTATCTCGGGAGCAGCTTGGGGTCGGGGCGGTCAGCCCCGCGAGCGGCGGGCACGGCGGACGGTGCGCTCGACCTCGACCGGTTCCGCGAGGTGGCCGTCCACCAGGCGGGTCAGGGCCGAGACGAACACGTCGCGCTCCGGCCGCGGCAGCGCCTCCAGCAGTTCGCGGTGCACCCGGTCGGCGATCGCGGTGCCCTGCACCACGGCCCGCTCGCCCGCCTCGGTGACCGAGACGATCCGGGCCCGCCGGTCGGTCGCGGACGGGCGGCGCTCGGCCAGGCCCGCCTTCTCCAGCTCGTCGACGGTGACCACCATGGTCGTCTTGTCCAGGTCCGCCAGCTCGGCCAGCTGGATCTGGGTGCGTTCGGACTCCTGCGCGTGGAACAGCACGCAGTAGGCGCGCGGGGTGATCCCGAGCTCGGTGAAGGCGGCCGCCATCCGGGTGGCCAGCACGTGGCTCGCGTGGTCCATCAGCCCGGAGATGTCGCGGATCTGGCGCACGGGCGGCGGGGTCGTCGTCATACGTCCGAGGTTAGCAACGGCCCGTCTGCTCCCGGATGATCCCGTAGCCAACCAACGCCGGGTCTACGGGATGCCCAACTCGAACAGCGCATAGCCCGCGTACCAGCCCGCCGCGAGGACGGGCATCGCCAGCAGCCAGGCCAGCGAGGAGAGCCGCACCCGGCGCAGCGCCACCGCCAGGCCGATGCAGAGCGGGAAGGCGGGCAGCAGGTAGCGCGAGATGTTGCCGAAGATCTGGTTGGTGCTCAGCGCGGTGAAGATGGTGAGCCCGGTGTAGACCCACAGCACCAACGGCGGCCGGGTGCGCCACAGCAGCAGCACCAGCCCGGGCAGGGCGATCAGCAGGCCGATCGCGATCAGGTCCGGGACGGGATTGGCCTGCCAGTAGGTCCAGTGGCCGGTGATCACGTCCCTGATCGTGCGCAGGGTGGAGGAGCCGCCGTCGAAGTAGCGGTTCCAGGCGCCCTGCTGGAGCTTGAAGTAGCCGCCCCAGTCGCCCATCTTCCAGCCGACCCAGGCGACGTAGCCGAGCAGGCCCCAGGGCGTGATCAGCATCGCGGTCAGCGGACGGGCCACCCCGTCGGTGCGGCGGACCAGCGCGACCAGCGCGGCGATCGAGACGGCGGCGATCAGCACCGCGGCGGTCGGCCGGTTGAGGCCCGCCACCAGCGTCAGCACACCGGCCGCGAGCCAGCGGCGGGTCATCACGCAGTAGCAGGCCCAGGCGGACAGCGCGACGAACAGCGAGTCCGAGTAGACCGCCCACTCCACGCCGGAGCCCGGGAACAGGCCCCAGAGCACCGCCGCGATCACGCCCGCCCGGAAGCCGCCGAGCCGCTCGGCGATCGCGAAGATCCCCGCCGCCGCGACCAGCGAGGCCAGCACCGAGACGACGATCCCGGAGCCGTACGGGCCGAGCCCGGTGACCGCGCCGACCAGCCGCATCAGCCAGGGGTAGAGCGGGAAGAAGGCGGCCGAGTTCTCGTAGTAGGTCGCCAGCGGGAAGCCGTGCAGCGGGATCAGCTGCGGGTTGTACCCGTTCTCGGCGATCCGCTGGTACCAGACGCCGTCCCAGGTGCCCAGCACGTCCCAGGGATTGGCGCCGCCGCCGCGGCCCGGCTGCTTGTTCAGGTAGTCGCCGGTGTGCGAGAGCAGCAGCATGAAGACGGTCACGCCGATGGCCTTGACCACCGCGTACGCGCCCAGCGCGGGCGCGAAGCGGTCCACCAGCGCCCCGAACCGGCCGGGCTCCCGGCCGGTCCGTTCCTCGGGGGTCTCCACCGGCTCCGCTCCGGGCGCCGCGGGCGCTCCGGACTGGGTGCTGGACGACTCAGTGCTCGATGCCGTGCTCATCTGGTCTGGGTACTCCCCGCCCCGCTCGTGGTCCGCGCGGCTCCGGCGCAACGATTTTCCCGTGAGCCTACGGCACGCCCCCGAACCGAGGCCCCCTGGTGCCCCCGGAGCCCTGTCCGGCACCGTGCCACCCGTGCCGAGGACCACGCCGTCGCCGCCCGGTCGGGGGCGGCGACGGCCTGGGCGCGTGCGGGGTGGATCAGCCGTGGACGTAGACGATGCCGAGCTTGGTGAGCTGCCAGAGCTGGTTGGCGGCGCCGGTGTCGGTGGCGAGTTCGACGTACGGGTTGCCCTTGGCGTCGAGGGTGCTGCCGGCGGCCAGGACCTTGCCGCGGTCCTGGGAGTCGGCGATCTTGTAGCGGCCGTCGCCGGCCGGCGTGAACACCCAGTGCTGGTTGCCGCCGCCGTTGCAGCCCCACTGCTGGATCCGGGTGCCGGGGGCGGTGGAGCCGGCGTTGGCGTCCAGGCACATGTTCCGGTTGCCGCTGAAGTCGAGCTCGTAGCTGCCGCCCGCCTTGGCCTCCAGGACGAAGGACTGGTTGAGCCCGCCGGTGGCCGGATAGGTGATCGCGGGCCGCCCGTTGGTGGAGTCGCCGTAGCTGCCGCCGCCGGTGAGGTCGAGCGCGTTGCCGCTGGCGGCGTTGGTCAGCTGGTACCAGGCGCCGTCCTCGGGGACGTCCCCGAACGGCTGTCCGGGCGTGAGCGGCTGGATCGAGGTGGTGTTCTGCTGGTTGAGCGTGCAGTACGCCTGCGCCAGCTCGGTCCGGGCGTAGAACTGGCCGAGGCAGACGCCCTCGCCGCGGTAACCGGCCACCCTCAGGTGGTACGACTGGCGGACCATGTTCATGCACAGCCCGGGGATGCCGATCTGCGAGTCGCAGCCGTTGCGCACCCACTCGGAGAGGTTGATGACGTCCCCGTTGGAGTACTCGTACGGGGAGGACGTCCACTCCGCGCAGACCTCGTGCCCGAAGGCGACCCGCCGCTGGTCCAGGTACCGGACGCCGGGCACCTGCTCGGCCGCGCCGCGCAGCGCGTCACTGAGTGTCGGCACCACCCAGTTGTGGCCCCAGGCGAGGTCCTCGGGGAAGGCCGGGCAGCCGTCGGCGACCTTGCCGAGGTAGTCGTTGCGCCGGATGTCCGGGGTGATCGGGTTGAAGTACGACTGGTAGACCAGCTGGTACGAGGAGTCGGCGTAGCCGGCCTTGCGCATGGTCTGACGGATGTTCTGGAGCGCGGCGACCACCTTGGGCTGGACGCCCTTGGCGCGCCGGCGGATCTCGTCGCTGCCGATGGTGTCCCGGCAGCCCTGGTCCTTGGGGATCGGGAAGTACTGCGCCAGGCAGTGCATCATGATCCCGCTGAAGTCGAAGTCGTCGTTGGCGCCGATGGTGACGACGACCATCCTGACGTCGTACTTGGCCGCCGTGTCGGCCAGCTTGACGTCCTGCTTGGGCTCGCCGAAGTCGCCGCTGCCGGGGCCGGTGACCTTGGCCAGTTCCGGGTCGCTGACCAGGTCGCCGGTCTGGGCGCCGGAGCAGGCCAGGTCGATCGGGGTGACCCCGGGGATGTCGGTGACGAAGATCTCCGACTTGGGGTGGCGGTGGCAGTAGTTGGTGGGGCTGTCCGTCTCCGGGAAGTAGCCGTCGTTGGTGTCGGTGCCGGCGCCCTCCCCGGAGATGGCGCTGTCGCCGAGGGCGACGATCGCGGCCGGACGGGTGGCCGCGGGCGCGGCCGGGGCGGGGTCGGCCAGGGCGGCGGGGGCGCCGGCCAGGCCGAGGGTGGCGAGGAGGGCTCCGGTGGCGAGCAGTGCGGCGCACCGGGACGCACCCGTACGCGTTCGCCGTGCCGCCGGCAGGGGTGACCTGATCACACGCGACTCCTTGCGGGGGTGGGGACCGCCCTGGCGGGGAGCCGAGCGGTGCGGAGCAAGAGAGGAGCAGGAAAGGTGAGCAGGTCTCGCATTCTAGGTACTGACAAGTAACGCAACAAGACTCGTGACACCGCCGGGAACCGACGGACCGACACGTTCACGGCACAACGAAGAGCCGCCGCCCCGCGCCCCAGGAGGGAGGCGCGGAACGGCGGCTCGCACCGGCCGAACCGGGTGCGGGCTCAGCCCACGTTGGCGCACTTGTTGCCGAACGCCGGGTTCAGCAGGCCGATGATGTCGATGGTGTTGCCGCAGACGTTGACCGGAACGTGCACCGGGATCTGGATCTGGTTGCCGGAGACGACACCGGGGGAACCGGCGGCGACGCCCTGGGCGCCGGAGCTGGCCATCGCGGAACCGGCGCCGGCGGCCACGATGCCCACCACGGCCGCGCCGACGGCGGCGGTCTTCTTGATGCTCATACGAGCCTCCTGACTGTTCGACAGATATGCACGGGGAGTGCGACATCTAGAACGAGACCCCACCGGACCGGTTGCGACGGTCCCGGCACTGTCACCCATCCGGCGCAACGGCGCCGCGGACCGGGCATTCGGGTGATCGGAGGGTCGGACCGTTTCCCCCCGCACGGTGCCTCGTTCTCCCTGACGGAACCCGGTCTCCACCGGCCCCCGCGCGGCGGGCCTCCCAGAACCCGGCGTCCGGCAACCCGTGCCGGAACGCCCGACCGGAATTCCACCTGGTCGCGCCTTTGTCCGAAGCCTTTCCCGGCCGTGCGGGAATCGTTTCGGGGGGCACTGCGACCCGGCAGTCACGGCCACGCCCGAGCCATGGGCGGAACACGCCGATATGCGCCGACCGAGTGACAATCACGGCAATCCCTGAAGCCTTCGGGTGAGTATTCGCGCTCGCCCGACTCCCGACATTCCCATTCCGTCGGGCAGAAATCGGAGGAATGACATGCGCAACTTCAAGAAGGCCGCCGTCCTGTCCCTGGCCGCCAGCGGCCTGGTGCTCGGTGCCGCCGGCGGTGCGGTCGCCAGCTCGGGCGCCGAGGGCGTCGCCGCCGGTTCCCCCGGCGTGCTCTCCGGCAACCAGATCCAGGTGCCGATCCACATCCCGATCAACCTGTGCGGCAACAGCATCGACATCATCGGCCTGCTGAACCCGGCCTTCGGCAACACCTGCGTCAACGCCGGCTGAACCCGCGGTCGCCGCACCGGCGACAGCCGATTCACCGAGCCCGTGCCGCGCCCCGCAGCGCCGGGGCGCGGCACGCTCCACCCGTGTGTGATCGAGGAGATCAACCCCCCATGCAGAACATGAAGAAGGCCGCCGTCCTCTCCGCCGCCGCTGCCGGCCTGGTGCTGGGCGCGGCGGGCTCCGCCGCCGCCAGCGCGGGCGCCGAGGGCGCGGCCGTCGGTTCCCCCGGTGTCGTCTCCGGCAACCAGATCCAGGTCCCGGTGCACGTGCCGATCAACCTGTGCGGCAACTCCATCAACGTGGTCGGCCTGCTGAACCCGGCCTTCGGCAACGCCTGCGCCAACGTCGAGGCCCACCCGCAGCCCGCGGACGACTGCTGATCCCCGATCGGCACGTGTTCCGGCCGTCCTGCCCCCCGACCAGTCGGCCGGGGGGCAGTTCGGCGTCCCCGGACAGCCGTCCGGGATCCCCGATCCACCGAAGGGTGATCACGATGGTTTCGCAGAAGAACGCGGCCGCACTGGCCGCCGCCGTGGGTGCCGCGGTGCTGCTCGGCGCCGGTTCGGCGCAGGCCGCCACCGCCCCGGGCGAGGCCCCGGCCGGCCCGGCCACGCTGACCAAGACCGACCTCGGCCAGGCGCTGGGCGGGACGACCACCGGCCTCGGCTACGGCATCGCGCCGATCAAGAGCCTGCGGCTGGACCCGTGGGCGAACTCCTCGGCCGACTTCCTCAACAACGGCGCGGCCCTCCAGCCCGACCAGGGCCTGCCCGCCGTCGGCACCGGGACGCTGACCGGCCCGCTGAGCGCCGGCGGCGGCGTCAAGGACCTCCCGCTGGTCGGCGGGCTGACCGGCCTCCTGCCGGGCTGAGCCCCCGGGCGCGCGGGAGCCCGGCACCCCGGCCGCGCGGCCGGGGTGCCGGGCTCCCGTCCCGGGCGCGGTGCCCGGGACGGAACCGGGTCAGAGCTGGGTCAGGCCCGTCAGCCCGGTCGTCCGCACCACGCCGGTGGCGGTCCCGGTGGTGGTACCGGCCAGGGCGGCCGCCGTGTCGGTGAGGGAGAGCCGGCTGTCCTCGCCCCCGAGGCTGGCCTTGGCCCCGGGGACCACCTGCACCGCGCCGGAGACCAGGCGCGGGTCGATCTCGTCCACCTTCAGCCGGCCGTCGGCGAGCTGGCCGGCGCCGTCCTGGGCGAGCGAGAGCGGCTTGCCGAGGGTGAGCCCCGGGGTCCTGGCGTGGAGCGGCGCGGCCGGGGCGTCCAGCAGCACCTTGCCGAGGTCGGCGCCCTGGTCGACCAGCGGGATCGGCAGGTCGGCCTTGGCGCTCGGGCCGACCCTGCCGGTGGTCAGCTGGGGAAGGATCTGCTCCGGGAGCAGCGCGCCACCGCCGCTGGTGGTCCGGTCGGGCGCCGGCGGCATCAGGAGCGAGGTCGGGATGCCGGCCGTGAGCCGGCTGCCCAGCGGGGCGAGCGGGATGTCCGCCGGGACCTGCTGGGTGGCCAGCGCGTCCTCCAGCGCGCCGACCTGGTCGGGGCCGATCGGGGTGGCGGCGCCGGCCGCTCCTTGGGAGGCGAGCACACCGGCACCGACCGCCAGCAGCATCGCGCCGGCCCGCTGGGAGAACTTCATGCTTTTCACCGTTCTGCTGTCCGTACTGGGGATCACTGGGAAGGGCTGCGGGGCCGCAACCGGAAAGCGATCTGCTCAACGAGTGACCGGGAGTGCGGATTGCGGCCGTTAACCGGTTCGGAGTAATAATCCGATCGGATTCCCTCCGCCGTCGTGCCTCCGGGACTCTTTTCAAAAATCCCCGTAACCTTCCGTGCCGTCGTTCTTTGATCTGGACGTCAGTGACTGCAGACCGGGTCTGAGCGTTCTCAGCGTTGTACGCACGGAATCCAAAGAGCATTTCAGAGAGGGATCTCGCCATGATCCAGAAGTCCTTCGCCGCCGCCGGCCTGGCCGTCGCCGCGCTGGCCGGTGCCGCCGCGCCCGCCTCCGCCATCGGTGACGCGGACGGCGCCGCCGCCTCCATCGAGGGCAACGGCGGTACCAACTTCACGGGCACGGTCGGGAACAACAGCCCGAACTTCCACTTCCTGGACAACCCGAACATCTGCCTGCCGGAGATCCACAACATCGCGGTCGGCGTGCTCGGCGTGGCCGTCCCGGTCGAGGTCCCGATCGCCAACAACGGCGGCAGGCAGTACTGCACCGTCGGCCAGGGCACCCAGAGCCAGGGCGACGGCGGCGTGTCCCACCTGATCGGCTGATCGGTCGCCGCTCCGTTCTCCCTGCACCACCCTCACGATCCACCTACGAATCGCTCCCCGATTCACCCCGAGAGGAAAACCAGAAATGATCAAGAAGTCCCTCGCCGCCGCCGGCCTGGCCGCCGCCGCCTTCGCGATGTCCGCCGGCTCGGCCTCCGCCATCGTCGACTCGGACGGCGCCGCCACCTCCGTCCAGGGCAACGGCGGCACCAACCACACCGGCACCGCCGGCAACGGCAGCCCGAACAACCACGTTCTGGACAACCCGAACATCTGCCTGCCGGAGATCCACAACGTCGCCGTCGCCGTCATCGGCATCGCGGTCCCGGTCGAGGTTCCGGTCCTGAACAACCAGCCGAAGCAGATCTGCAACGTCGGCCAGAACACCCAGTCCACGGGCGACGCGGGTGTCTCGCACCTGATCGGCTGATCAAGGGGCACAGCACGGTCGGAGGGCCCGGGGAGGAACACCTCCCCGGGCCCTCCGGGCTGTGCGGGCGAAGTGTCCGGCCGGCCGCGCCGCAGCGCGGTCCGGACGGGTGAGCGGCGGGCCGGTCCGGCGCGTGGATCGCCGATCAGGACCGCCGGTTGTGATCACGTGTCAGAGCGCCCGCGGGGCGCTCCCAGAGAGAGGGCAGTTCCATGAAGAGCAAGCTGGCCAAGGCCGCCCTGACCGCCGCCGCCGCACTGGCGCTCGCGGGTGCCGCCACCCCGGCCTTCGCCCACGTCGGCCTGGCCGGCGGCGGCGAGTTCGTCGCCTCCGCCGACCAGCCGTTCGTGGCCGGCGGGGGCTTCGGCGTCGCCCACGCCGGTGACGTCGTCGCCGGAGGCTTCGGCGGCGGTGCCGCCACCTCCACCGACGTGATCGGCGGCGGCGCGGGCTTCGCGCACGCCGGCGACGTGGGCATCTGAGTCCACGGCCTGACAGAAACCCGGAAGGCCGGGTCGCTCCCCCACGGGAGCGGCCCGGCCTTCCGCCGTACGGGGTCCGCTACTTGAGCATCGCGGCGGCTTCGAGGGCCCAGTAGGTGAGGATCTGCTCGGCGCCCGCGCGGCGGATCGAGGTGAGCGTCTCCATGATCATCCGCTCCCGGTCGATCCAGCCGTTCGCGGCGGCCGCCTCGACCATCGCGTACTCGCCGGACACCTGGTACGCGGAGACCGGCACCGGGGAGGCGTCGGCGACCTGGCGCAGGATGTCCAGGTAGGCCATGGCCGGCTTGACCATCACCATGTCCGCGCCCTCGGCGAGGTCCTGCGCCAGCTCGCGCAACGACTCGCGGGCGTTGGCCGGGTCCTGCTGGTAGGTCTTGCGGTCGCCCTTGAGCGAGGAGCCGACGGCCTCGCGGAACGGGCCGTAGAAGGCCGAGGCGTACTTGGCGGTGTAGGCGAGGATGCCCACGTCCTGGTGCCCGGCCTCGTCCAGCGCCCGCCGGATCACGGCGATCTGGCCGTCCATCATGCCGGACGGGCCGACCAGGTGGACGCCGGCGTCGGCCTGAACCCGGGCCATCTCGGCGTAGCGCTCCAGGGTGGCGTCGTTGTCGACGCTGCCGTCCGCGGCCAGCACGCCGCAGTGGCCGTGGTCCGTGTACTCGTCCAGGCAGAGGTCCGACATGACCACCAGGGAGTCGCCGACCTCGGAGACCACGTCCCGGATCGCCTGCTGGAGGATGCCGTCCGGGTTGGTGCCCTCGCTGCCGATCGCGTCCTGCACCTGCGGGACGCCGAACAGCATGAGGCCGCCCAGGCCCGCCTCGGCCGCCTCCACCGCGGCCCTGCGCAGGGTGTCCCGGGTGTGCTGGACCACGCCCGGCATCGAACTCACCGGGACGGGCTCGCTGACGCCCTCGCGGACGAACAGCGGCAGGATCAGCTCCGCCGGGTGCAGCCGGGTCTCGGCCACCAGGCGGCGCATCGCCGGGCTCCGGCGCAGTCGGCGCGGGCGTACGTACGGGAATTCAGCGGACACGGCTTCTCTCTCCGAACGGTTGTGCAGTGCCGGGGGCGACGGTCGGCCGCCCCCGGCCATGAGGGGTGTCAGCGGGCCTTGCGGCGCGAGCCGGGACGGCGCTCGCTGGGCCGGTAGACCGGCTCACCGGCGGCCGTCGCGGTGTCGCGGCGCTTGGCCCCGAAGTCTGCCAGCGCCTGGGCCAGCGCCGCCGCCGACGGCGCCGGGGCCATCACGTCGACCCGCAGGCCGTGCTCCTCGGCGGTCTTGGCGGTGGCCGGGCCGATGCAGGCGATGACGGTCACGTTGTGCGGCTTGCCCGCGATGCCGACCAGGTTCCGGACGGTCGAGGACGAGGTGAACAGCACCGCGTCGAAACCGCCGCCCTTGATCGCCTCACGGGTCTCGGCCGGCGGCGGCGAGGCGCGCACCGTCCGGTACGCCGTCACGTCGTCGACCTCCCAGCCGAGCTCGACCAGGCCGGCCACCAGGGTCTCGGTGGCGATGTCGGCGCGCGGCAGCAGCACCCGGTCGATCGGGTCGAAGACCGGGTCGTACGGCGGCCAGTCCTCCAGCAGGCCGGCCGCGGACTGCTCGCCGGAGGGCACCAGGTCCGGCTTCACGCCGAAGTCCACCAGGGCCTGCGCGGTGGTCTCGCCGACCGCCGCGACCTTGATCCCGGCGAACGCGCGGGCGTCCAGGCCGTACTCCTCGAACTTCTCCCGGACGGCGCGCACCGCGTTCACCGAGGTGAAGGCGATCCACTCGTAGCGACCGGTGACCAGGCCCTTGATGGCCCGCTCCATCTGCTGCGGGGTGCGCGGCGGCTCGACCGCGATGGTCGGCACCTCCTGCGGCACCGCACCGTACGAGCGCAGCTGCTCGGACAGGCCGGTGGCCTGCTCCTTGGTGCGCGGCACGAGGACGTTCCAGCCGAACAGCGGCTTGGTCTCGAACCACGAGTGCGAGGCCCGGTGGGCGACCTGCTCGCCCACCACGGCTATCACCGAGGTGGCCGGGTCGACCGGGGCGGAGACCGGCGAGGGCAGCACCCGGGCGGCCTTCAGGTCGGCCGCGATGCCGGACAGGGTGGAGGTGAAGGTCCGCTGGCGGGTGGTGGTGCCGGAGAGCGTGGCGCTCAGCGCCGACTCCGGCTTGCGGCCGCACGCGACCAGGGCGGTGGCGGTGGCGGGCAGCTGGCCCAGGGTGGTGCGGACCACCAGCGTGGTCTCCGGCGCGCCCAGGTCCACCGGGCTGCCGGCCAGCAGCGCGGCGCCGTCCACGAAACGCACGTCGGTGCCGGACCCGGCGCGCAGCGGGACGCCCGCGTACGCCGGGACGCCGACCGACTGGGCGACGCCCGGGATCACCTCGAACGGGATCCCGTCGCCCGCGCAGCTGAGCATCTCCTCGGCGGCGCAGCCGTCCAGGCCGGGGTCGCCGTCGACGGTGCGGACCACGTGCTTGCCGGAGCGGACGGCCTCGGCGACCAGCTTGGCCAGGTCGAAGTCGGTGCCCTCGGCGGCGGGGGCGTGCACCTGCACGCCGGCCGGACAGTGGCTGCGCACGGCGGCGGCGGTCAGCGGGTCGGCGACCAGCACGTCGGCGGTGGACAGCACCTCGACCGCGCGCAGGGTCAGCAGGCCCGGGTCCCCGGGGCCCGCGCCCAGGAAGGTGCACCGTCCGGTGGCGGGCTGTCCCACCGGGAACAGGGCATCGGTGGCGGTGGTGGGGCTCATCGGGCTCGCTCCCCCATCAGGGCGGCCGCGCCCGCGGCGAGCAGCCGGTCAGCCAGCGCGCGGCCGAGGGCCACCGCCTGCTGCTCGGCGGTCTCGTCGAGGACGATCGGACCGTTGGCGGACATCTTCAGCAGGGCGGTTCCGTCGGGGTCGCCGACCACGCCGTCCAGCCGCAGTTCGTTCTCCCGGCCCCAGGTGGCCAGCGCGGCCACCGGCGCCGAGCAGCCGGCCTCCAGGGTGGCCAGCAGGGCGCGCTCGGCGGCCACGGCGACCCGGGTGGGGGCGTGGTCCAGCGCCGCGAGCGCGGCGGTCAGCCCGGTGTCGGCGGTGGTGCACTCGATCGCGAGCGCGCCCTGGCCGGGGGCGGGGACCATCACCTCGGTGTCGAGGTGCTGGGATATCTCGGCGCTGCGGCCGAGCCGGTTCAGGCCGGCCGTCGCCAGCACCACCGCGTCCAGCTCGCCGCTGGTCACGAAGCCGATCCGGGTGTCCACGTTGCCGCGGATCGCGACGGTCTCCAGCTGCGCGCCGCGGGCGTTGGCCCAGGCGTTCAGCTGCGCCATCCGGCGGGGCGAGCCGGTGCCGATCCGGGCCGGGCGGCCGGCGCCGGCCAGCTTCTCCACCAGCTCCTCCAGGGCCAGGCCCTCGGTCGCGACCAGGGCGTCCCGGACGTCCTCGCGCTCGGGGACGGCGGCCAGCACCAGCCCCCGGGGGGCGGCGGTGGGCAGGTCCTTGAGCGAGTGCACGGCGAAGTCGATCCGGCCCTCCAGCAGCGCGTCGCGCAGCGCGGAGACGAACACCCCGGTGCCGCCGATCTGCGCCAGCGACTCCCGGGAGGTGTCGCCGTAGGTGGTGATCTCGACCAGCTCGACGGCGCGCCCGGTGACCCTGGTCACCTCGCGGGCCACCATGCCCGACTGCGCCATGGCGAGGGCGCTGCGCCGGGTGCCGAGCCGCAGGGCCGCGGTGGCCGAGGGCTGCTCCGTGATCGGTTGACCATTCATGAGGTGATCGTCCCGGTGGTACTCGTGGGATGGCTGACGGTTCATCTGGTGCCCCCGGCCGAGGGCTGGGGCGCCCCGCCGACGGGCGTGCCCGACACGGCGTGCACGGCCGCCGGGTCGAGGTCGAACAGTTCGCGCAGCGCCTCCGCGTAGGAGGCGCCGCCCGGCTCGGCGGCCAGCTGCTTCACCCGGACGGTCGGGGCGTGCAGCAGCTTGTCGACGACGCGGCGGACGGTCTGGGTGATCTCGGCGCGCGAGCGCTCGTCCAGGTCGGGCAGCCGGGAGTCCAGCCGGCCGAGCTCGGCGGCGACCACGTCGGAGGCCATCGAGCGCAGCGCGACCACGGTCGGCGCGATCCTGGCGGCCCGCTGGGCGGCGCCGAAGGCGGTCACCTCGTCGGAGACGATCCGGGTGACCTGGTCGACGTCGCCGGCGCCGGGGCTGGCGGCGTGCGCGTGGGAGAGGCTCTCCAGGTCGACCAGCAGGGCGCCGGGCAGCTCGTGCACGGTGTGGTCGACGTCGCGCGGCATGGCCAGGTCGAGCAGGGCGAGCGGCTCGGGAGACGTACGGGAGGCGACGGCGGCGGCCACGTCCTCGGCCTTGATCACCACACCGGCCGCGCCGGTGCAGGAGATCACCAGGTCCACCTCGGCGAGCGCCTCCGGCACCTTGGCCAGGTCCAGGACCGAGGCCACGTCCGGGCCGAGGATCTCGACCAGCCGCTCGGCGCGGGCCGGGGTCCGGTTGGCGATCAGCAGGTCGGTCACGCCGGAACGGACCAGGGTGGCGGCGGCCAGCGAGCTCATCGAGCCGGCACCGACCACCAGCGCGCGCTTGCCGGCGATCTCGCCCGCGCCCGCCGCGACCTGCTCCAGGCCGAAGGTGACCAGCGACTGGCCGGCCTTGTCGATGCCGGTCTCGCTGTGCGCGCGCTTGCCGACCCGCAGGGCCTGCTGGAACAGCTCGTTCAGGCCGCGCCCGGCGGTGTGCTCCTCCTGGGCCTTGGCCAGCGCGTCGCGCAGCTGGCCGAGGATCTGGCCCTCGCCGACGACCATCGAGTCCAGGCCGCAGGCCACCGAGAAGAGGTGGTGGACGGCGCGGTCCTCGTAGTGGACGTACAGGTGGGAGGTCAGCTCCTCCAGGTCCACCCCGCTGTGGTGGGCCAGCAGCAGCGACAGCTCGGCGACACCGGCGTGGAACTTGTCCACGTCCGCGTACAGCTCGATCCGGTTGCAGGTGTTCAGCAGCGCGGCCTCGCCGACCGTCGCGGTGGCGGCCGCGTCGTGCAGCAGCCGGGTCGGTACGTCACCCGTCAGCGCGGCGCGCTCCAGTACCCCGACCGGGGCGGTGCGATGGCTCAGCCCTACGACGAGAAGGCTCATGCCCGCCCCCCACAGCTCTCGGTGTTCATGCGGGCATCACCGCGGAGAGATCCCCGTCGCCGCCCTTGGCGGACTTCCCCTTGGTCTGCTCGGCCTGGTCCTTGGCCGCCGACTCGACGGTGCTCCGGGGCTTGCCGCTGCCGCCGGCCGCGCGGCGCAGCTTGGCGGCGGCCGCCCGGACCGGACCGGGGGCGCGGTCCAGCACCGACTCGGCACGGTCGTCCGGCTCCTCGCCGGCCTTGCGCTGCTCGTGGAAGGCGAGGATCTGGAGCTCGATGGAGAGGTCCACCTTGCGCACGTCCACGCCGTCCGGGACGGTCAGCACGGTCGGGGCGAAGTTCAGGATGCTGGTGACGCCGGCCTCCACCAGCCGGTCGCACACCTGCTGGGCGGCGCCGGGCGGGGTGGTGATCACGCCGATGGAGACGTGCTGGCTCTCGACGATCGACTCCAGCTCGTCCATGTGCCGCACCGGCAGTCCGGCCGCGGTGGAACCGACCACGTTGGGGTCGGCGTCCAACAGGGCGGCCACCCGGAAGCCGCGGGAGGCGAACCCGCCGTAGTTGGCGAGCGCGTGGCCGAGGTTCCCGATGCCGACGATGACGACCGGCCAGTCCTGGGTCAGGCCGAGCTCGCGGGAGATCTGGTAGACGAGGTACTCGACGTCGTAGCCGACGCCGCGGGTGCCGTAGGAGCCGAGGTAGGAGAAGTCCTTGCGCAGCTTGGCCGAGTTCACGCCGGCCGCGGCGGCCAGCTCCTCGGAGGAGACGGTCGGCACCGAGCGCTCGGAGAGCGCGGTGAGGGCCCGCAGATAGAGGGGCAGGCGGGCGACTGTCGCCTCCGGGATGCCCCGGGCACGCGACGGTCGGCGCGCGGCGCCCTGGTCGGGCGTCTGCGAACTGCTCTGTGGTGATCGGCCGATTGCCACGGTGCTCCTGTGGGTGAAGCTGGGCTTTGGCAGCCAGGCTATGCGTTTGTGAACGTGTGCACAAAGATGGTGTCCGTTTTGTCCCTACACAGTGATGCGCATCACGCCATCGACCGCATAGCACCGGCCCGGGTCAGCACGACCTCCGGGGCTCGCGAACCGGGCAGCCAGGGGCCGTACGGGGCCTCCCTGCGCAGCAGCGGGACGCCGGCGCCGGACAGCCGGGAACGGGCCCGCCCCAGCCGGGGCCAGGGCACCTCGGCGGCCTCGCGCAGCGGGCCGGTCCAGTCGCCCGGCGGGCAGGACGGGGCACCCAGGCAGTGCCGCAGCAGCTCGGCGGTCACCCGGGCGTCGCCCAGCGCGGTGTGCGCCGGGTACCAGCCGAGGTCCGCCGCCTCCGCACAGGCCGCCAGGCCCTGGCCGCGGGCCTGCGGCAGGTGGGCGCGGGCCAGCCGCATCGTGCACAGCAGCGGCACGGGCGGCAGCGGCACCCCGATCCGGGCGAACTCGCGATCCAGGAAGGCGTGGTCGCAGCTGACGTGGTGACCCACCAGCACCCGGCCGGCCAGCAGCTCCAGCAGCCGCGGGGCGATCTCCCGGAAGCGCGGGGCGCCCTCCACGTCGCACTGGCGTATCCGGTGCACATGGGTCGGACCGACCGGGCCCAGCGGATCCAGCAGGGTGGCGAACTCGCCCTCGGGACGCAGCCGCTCGTCGAGCAGCACCACGGCCACCTCGACCACCCGGTGCCGCCACGGGCTGCGGCCGGTCGCCTCCACGTCCACCACGGCGAAGCCCCGGGGGACCGTCCGGGGCTCCGGGGCTCCGGACACCCCGAGGGCAGGACCGGGAAGCATGGCGCACTCCTCGTGTGCTCAGCCCCCCACGGGCGCAAACGCGTTCGATCGTAAGCCGACCAACCCGCCCCGCCCCACGCCGGAACGGAGTGTCTTTGGCAACGATTCGGCGAACCTCCCCCGCCGATCGGCGGGGGGTCGGTACACGGACGAACGCCGGGTCAGGCCCCGCTCAGCCGCCGAGGGCAGTGCGCAGACGGCGCTCGTCGACCCGCCAGAAGTCGTGCTGGCGACCGTCGATCAGGGTGACCGGAATCTGCTCCCAGTAGCGGCGGTACAGCTCCTCGTCCTGGGTGATGTCCCGCTCCTCGAAGGACGCCCCCAGCTCGCCCGTCACCCGGAGGATCACCTCGCGGGCCTCGTCGCACAGGTGGCAGCCCGGCTTGCCGACCAGGGTCACGGTCCGGTCCGCGGGCTCGGGGCTCTTACGTCGCAGCAGTGGGCTCACCACCCCATTCTCCGCCATGGCACCCGCCCGCCCGGGGGCGCCCGGCACCCGGTGGAGCTGTTCACCTCGCGGGCACGGCTCCGTCACGGTCGCCGCGCGCCCGGCTGGCTATCCTCGATGACATGGCCGTGCTCAGAAGGCTCACCCAGGCAAGGCGTTCCAGCAGCGAGCGGAGCGCCCTGGCCGGCGAAGCCGCGGCCGAGGCGGCCGAGGCCGCGCTGCGGGCCGAGCCCGGGCCGGACGGCACCGCGGGGCCGGACGGCACCGCGGGGCGGGACGCCGGCACCGAGCCGGACGGCACCACCGGAACGGACGGCAGCACCGAGCCGGACGCGCCGGCCGCGGCGAAGCCCGGCAAGGCCCCCAAGGTCCCCAAGGCCTCGACCGAGAACCACACCCCGGACCCGGACGACCCCCGCGCCGCCGCCTTCTTCGACTGCGACAACACCATCCTGCGCGGCGCCGCGATCTTCTACCTCGGCGTCGGCCTCTACCGCCGCGGCTTCCTCACCCGCCGCGACATCGCCCGCTTCGCCTGGCAGCAGGCCTGGTTCCGGCTGCACGGCACCGAGGACCCGGACCACATCTCCGACGCCAAGCAGTCCGCCCTCGGCATCGTGGCCGGCAAGCCCACCGCCGACCTGGAGGCGATCTGCGAGGAGATCTTCGAGGAGGTCGTGGCGGACAAGATCTGGCCCGGCACCCGCGCCCTGGTCCAGATGCACCTGGACGCCGGCCAGCGGGTCTGGCTGGTCACCGCCGCCCCGCTGGAGGTGGCCAGGATCATCGCCCGGCGGCTCGGCATGACCGGCGCGCTGGGCACCGTCGCCGAGGCCCGGGACGGCCTGTACACCGGCCGGCTGGTCGGCGACCTGCTGCATGGCCCGGCCAAGGCCGCCGCCGTCCGCGCGCTGGCCCGGCGCGAACGCCTCGACCTCGACCGCTGCGCCGCCTACAGCGACTCGGCCAACGACATCCCGATGCTCTCGCTGGTCGGCCACCCGTACGTGGTGAACCCGGACGGCGCGCTGCGGCGCCACGCCCGGACCCAGGGCTGGCGGGTGCGGGACTTCCGGACCGGGCGCAAGGCGGCCCGGGTGGGGCTGCCGGCCGCGGCCGCGCTCGGGGTGCTGGCCGGCGCGACGGCGGCCGGGGTGGCGCTGAACCGGCGCAGGCGCCGCTCCTGAACCTCCCGCGCCGGGGGCCGCGCGGGCTCCCGAAGGCCGCCGGGGGCGCGCCCGAGGGCCGCCCGAAGACGGTCGGGAGGTCGCCGGCGGGTCGTCGGAACGCCGTCGGGACGCCGTCGGGACGGGCTCGCCCCGGCGGGTGAGCGGGCGTCAACAAGGCCTCTGACCTGGCCCCTCTTACGGGCGAACTCCCCTGCACCGCAGGGTGGTCCGAGTCACCTGCACGAACCTGTCGCCCGGTGACCGGTTCTGATCGTTCGCCAGGCCGGGAAAGTCAGGGGTTGCCGAGCCCCAAGGCTGGGAAACCGCCCCTCAGGCCGCCGAATTGGTCACCCTGAGCGCCTGTTCGATCACGTTGAGCCGGATGAACGATGACAGCTCCGGTCAGTGTCAGCCGAATATGCACAACAAATGGATCCCAAACGACCACTTCGACCACACGGTGTAGCTGTCATTGCACAAAGCGTTATTCTCTCCTGGATGCACGTCACCACGCGTCCCGCTCGAACGGACGCTTCGGGGAGTGCTCTCCGCGCAGGCGGAGGTGATCCGTCCACAGTTCTGCCTCTGGGAGTCCCGTGTACCCACCCGTCCGGAACGACGCGCCTGCACCCTCCCGCCCGTCGTCCGCGTCCCTGCGCCCCCGCACCGGCCTGCGCGGTCGGCCGACCGCCGAGCGGCAGATCTCCACCGGCCTGACCCTGTTGCGCACCCTGCTCCGCAGCCAGTTCGCCGTCCTGCCCCAACTCGCGCCGGCTGGAGGATCGTTCGTCCAGCCCCAGCCCCAGCCGCCCGGCCCGGCGCTGCGCACCACCGCCGCCGGCTCGGCCGGCACCGGCTCGCGCGGCCGCACCGGCAGCGCCGGCGCCGGCCGGGGCCGCGCCCGGACGGCGCCCAACCCCGGCTACGAGACCGAGCACAACCCGATCATGGAGCTGGTCGAGCGGGCCCAGGCCGGCGAGAGCGAGGCCTTCGGGCGGCTCTACGACCACTACGCGGACACCGTCTACCGCTACATCTACTACCGGGTCGGCAGCCGGGCCACGGCCGAGGACCTCACCAGCGAGACCTTCCTGCGCGCCCTGCGCCGGATCGGCACCTTCACCTGGCAGGGCCGGGACTTCGGCGCCTGGCTGGTCACCATCGCCCGCAACCTGGTCGCCGACCACTTCAAGTCCAGCCGCTTCCGGCTGGAGGTCACCACCGGCGAGATGCTGGACTCCAACGAGTGCGAGCGCAGCCCGGAGGAGTCGGTGCTGGAGTCACTCTCCAACGCCGCCCTGCTGGACGCCGTGCGCCGGCTCAACCCGCAGCAGCAGGAGTGCGTCACCCTGCGCTTCCTGCAGGGGCTCTCGGTGGCCGAGACGGCCCGGATCATGGGCAAGAACGAGGGCGCCATCAAGACCCTCCAGTACCGCGCCGTCCGCACCCTGGCCCGGCTGCTCCCGCCCGACGCGCGATGAGCCGTGCCGAGGACGGCCCCGGTGCCATACGGCACGGCCGTCCGTCACCGTTCGCGCCCGGCCGACACGTCAGAGTGAACGGTCGGTCCGATGATCAGCCGTGCGTAACCGACCGCCCGCACCACTCGTTGGCCAACGTGCAAGCCCCCACCAGGCGTACGGTCAAGTCGAATTGCGGCCTATCACCCGATGGAGTGGCTTTGGCCAGCCAGGGCAACCGTCCGGCAGGCCAGGGTGTCGACAACGACGAAGGGAGGTGTGGCCCGTGACGGCAAACGTGCTGGAGCACCGGCGGGCGAAGGCCTTCGCCGAGGCGCTGGAGGCCCACCAGGCAGAGCAACGCGCTGCGGCCAACGCCGAATCGGACAACGCCGCCGCCACCGGCGCCGGTCCGGTCGCGATGGCCGAACTGGTCGGTCTGACCGACGCGCTGGGGGCGCTGCCCGGGCCGGTGCTGGACCGGGAGGTCCGCACGGTCCAACGCGCCCAGCTGATGGCCGCGTTCGAGCAGGCCTTCGCCGGCGGGACGGGCACCCCGGTGCCCCGGCAGCGCCGCCACCGGGCGATCCGGACGGCGCCGCGCGGCCGCTGGAGCCGCCGGTTCGCGATCGGCGGGCTGGTCGCCGGGCTCGCCGTCGGCAGCCTGACCGGCGCCGCCGCGGCCAGCGCCAACGCCCTCCCCGGGGACACGCTGTACGGCCTCAAGCGCGGGCTGGAGGGACTCCGGCTCGACTTCGCCGGTTCCGACTCCGAGCGCGGCGAACTGCTGCTCGACAACGCGGCCACCCGACTCGGCGAGGCCAAGACCCTGGTCGGCCGCACCGGCCCGGCCGGCGGCCTCAGCCCGGCCACCGTCGAACAGGTCCGCCGCGCCCTGGACGACATGCACACCGACGCCCTCAGGGGCCGCGAGCTGCTGCGCTCGGTCTACCGCAGCAACGGCTCGCTCGACCCGATGCGGGCGCTGGCCGGCTTCGCCCACGACGAGGACGGCCGGTGGAGCGAGCTGCAGGGCCGACTGCCCGTCCAGCTCACCCAGCAGGCCGACCTGGTGAACCGCCTCTTCGACGACATAAGCGAGGACGTCGCGCCCCTGCGCCTGGTCCTGCCCCCCGCTCAGAGCGGTGGCGCGGCCGGCTCCGGAGCGGGCGACGGCTCCTCCCACTCCACCGACGGCTCCCCGGCCGGCTCCCCCGCGGCCGGATCCGGCACCACGGCCGGCACCGACCGGGCCCCGGGCTCCGTCGGCAACCGCCCCGGCGCCCCCGAGCACGCCCCGGCCAACCCCGGCTCCGGCGCCTCCGGGACCGGGGGCAAGGGCGGTGTCCTGCCGGACACCCTGCCCAGCAGCGCCCCCGACGCCGTCAACGGCCTGGTCGGCGGCCTCACCAGCGGCCTCACCGGCACCAAGCCCTCGCCGAGCGCCGACGCGGCCCCGCAGCAGGCACCGCAGCAGGCCACGCCCGGCGCCCCGAACGCGGCCCAGCCGCAGGGCGTCGAGGTGCCCCCGCTGCTCCCGGACCTGTTGCCCGGGCTGCGCATCCTGGGCGGCTGACGGCAGGGCGGTGGGGGCCCGGCGGAGTGCGATATCCGCCGGGCCCCCGCCGTACCCGGGTCCTTCCGTGGCGCCCCGGCTCCACGGAAGGACCCGGGCCTCCTCGGCCGAGCACCGCCGGCAGAGCACCACCGGCCGAACACCACCGGCAGAGCACCGTCAGAAGAACACCGAACGCCGCTGCACCAGCAGCTGGTAGAGGGTGTGCTGGATGGTCTCGCGCACCTCGTCGGCCAGGTCGAAGACCAGCATCGGGTCGTCCGCCGCCTCCGCCGGGTAGCTGTCGGTGGCGATCGGCTCGCCGAAGCGGATCGTCCACTTGGTCGGCAGCGGCAGCGCCCCGAGCGGGCCCAGCCACGGGAAGGTCGGGGTGACCGGCACGTACGGCAGGCCCAGCAGCCGGGCCAGGGTCTTCACGTTGCCGATCATCGGGTAGGTCTCCTCGGCCCCGACGATCGAGCAGGGCACGATCGGCACCCGCGCCCGCAGCGCCGAGGCGACGAAGCCGCCGCGGCCGAACCGCTGGAGCTTGTAGCGCTCGGAGAACGGCTTGCCGATCCCCTTGAAGCCCTCCGGCCAGACCCCGACGACCTCGCCGCGCTCCAGCAGGGCCTGGGCGTCCTCGTTGCAGGCCAGCGTGTGGCCGGCCTTGCGGGCCAGCTCGTTGACGCCGGGCAGCACGAAGACCAGGTCGGCGGCGAGCATCCGCAGGTGCCGCCGGGCGGGGTGGTGGTCGTGGATGACCACCTGGGTCATCAGGGCGTCCAGCGGGATCGTGCCGGAGTGGTTGGCGACGATCAGCGCGCCGCCCTCGGCCGGGATGTGCTCCACGCCCTGGACGTCGATCCGGAAGTACTTCTCGGCCAGCGGGCGCAGCAGCGAGAGCAGCACCTCCTCGGTGAGCTCCCGGTCGAAGCCGAACTCGTCCACCTCGTAGTCGCCGGTCACCCGGCGGCGCAGGAAGGCCAGCCGCTCGGCGGCACGGCCCTCCCAGCCCTTGCCGAACAGCCCGGTGGCGGCCGGGCCGAGCGGCCCGGACAGCACGCCGCCGACGGCCTCGGCGAGCCGGTCGGCCAGTTTCGGCCCCTCGGGCGAGGTCCAGCTGGGGGCGGACTCGATCGGGATGACCTTGGCCTCGCCCGGCGCGTTCTCGGCTGCGGCACTCATCGCGGGTTCAGCTCCTCGGTGGGCGGGGGCGGTTCGGTACGGCGTCCGGTCCGGCGGCCGGCCCCGCGGGGGCGGCCCCTTCCGGGCCGAGCAGGGCCGTCAGCCGGTCGGTGACGGCGGCCAGCCGCTCGGGCGGCAGCAGACCCGGCCCCTGCGCGGCGGCGAAGTCGGCGAAGGCCTCCGGGGTGCCGAACGCCGGGCGGTAGCCAAAGGTGTCGCGCAGCCGCGCGGTGTCCACCACCCGGCCGTGGGTGAGCAGCCGCAGCTGCTCGGGCGAGACGTCGACCAGCCGGGTCTGCCGGGCCAGCACGGCCATCCAGCTGACCGCGGGCAGCAGCAGCGGCAGGGTGGGCCGGCCGAGCCGGCGGGCGCACTGGGAGAGCAGCAGGACGCCCTCCCCCGCCACGTTGAAGGTCCCGGTGTTGACGGTGCCCGGCGCGGGCTCGTCGGCGGCCCGGCAGAGCACCGCGACGGCGTCGTCCTCGTGCACGAACTGCAGCCGCGGGTCGTAGCCGAGCACGGTCGGCAGCACGGGCAGCGCGAAGTACTCGCTGAGCGGGGTGTCCGCGTCCGGGCCGACGATGTTGGCGAAGCGCAGCACCGTCACCGCGACGTCCGGGCGGCGCCGGGCGAAGCCGCGCACATAGCCCTCGACCTCCGCCGCGTCCTTGGCGAAGCCGCCGCCGGGCGGGTCCTTGGGCTGCATCCGCTCGCTGAACACCGCCGGGTCGCGGGGCGCGGATCCGTAGACGCCGGTGGTGGACTTCACCACCAGCCGGCGCACCCCGGGGGCCTTCTGGCAGGCGCCGAGCAGCTGCATGGTGCCGATCACGTTGGACTCCTTCACCGCGGAGCGGTTGGTGGAGCCCAGGCCGGTGGCGCTGACGCTGAGGTGCACCACGGTGTCCACCCGGTGCTCGGCGAGCACCCGGGAGACCGCCGGGCGGCGCAGGTCGAGCTGGTGGAAGCGGTACGGGGCGGCCGGACCGGCCGGCTCCTCGGGCGGCAGTCGGGGCGGCTGCACGTCCACGCCGACCACCAGGTCCACGCCCGGCCGACGGCGGACCTCGGCGACGAAGCGGGCACCGAGATGGCGCGCCACGCCGGTGACGAGCACGACCACGCCCACGGTGCTGCCCCCGTTCCCCGGCCCGAGCGGCCTGCGTGCACCGTACCGCGCCGCCCTGCCGGGCCGTGAAACGACACCGCCCGCCCAGGCCGCGGGGGCCTGGGCGGGCGGTGGAACGCCTGAACCCCGCAGGGGCGGGGCCAATGAGTTCTTCCTGCGCCGCTGTACGCGAGTGCGCGGGTGACCCCCGCGAAGGGCGGGGCCGAAGCGCAGGCTCAGGCGTTACTTCTTGTTACGACGCTGGACCCTGGTCCTCTTCAGAAGCTTGCGGTGCTTCTTCTTGGCCATACGCTTGCGACGCTTCTTGATGACAGAGCCCACGGAACAACCCTCGCTCACTGAGACTCTCGTCCGTGAGAGACGGAGTCCATACGACTGACGTGAGGGCCTAGCCTACCGTCCACGGTGCTAAGGCCGTAATCGTGCTCCCCGATACCGGGAAACTCGGGGGAAATCCCCGGCGAACGGGTGCGGCGCCCACCGGTGTGGACCCCGCACCCGCGCGCCGCCGCTACGCGCTCTCAAGTCGCACGTAGGACTCCTTGAGGTACTCGTGCACCGCCTGCTGGGGCACCCGGAAGGACCGTCCGACCCGGATGGCCGGCAGCTCTCCGCTGTGCACCAGTCGGTACACCGTCATCTTGGACACCCGCATGACCGCGGCGACCTCCGCCACGGTCAGGAAGACGACTTCCTGAAGGGGGCGCTCGACGGAACTCATGACCATCACCCGACCCTTACCCGTGTGCAAGGCACCGGCTTCCCCTCCGGTGACTCCACCGGCACACGTGTATCCCCAGAGTAGTTATGGGTGGTACCAGTGGGAAGAGGGGAGGTGCAGTCCTCGTACGGTGAGAGATAGGACCGTTGCAGTACGTAGCCGATCGGCCGATGGCACCGCCCGGCGTACGCACGGCCTGACCAGGGCGGCGGGTTCAGGCCAGCAGTCCGTGCTGGGGGAACACCGCCCGCCGGGCGGCGAGGATGGCCTGATCGAGCCGGTCGGCCGGATCGTAACCCGAGTCGAAGTCGCGCCAGGCGGGGCGGGCGCCGTCGGTCATCCGCAGCGGGGCCGGGCGGCGGGTGCGGCGGTAGACCTCGGCGCGCCAGGACTCGGGGGTCTCGGTGGCCGGGTCGACGGGCCGGGCGGCGGCGGTGGCGACCAGGTGGGTCCAGGTGCGCGGGACGACGTCCACCACGGCGTAGCCGCCCCCGCCGGTGGCCACCCAGCGACCGCCGGCGTACTGGTGGGCGAGGTCGTGCAGCGCCTCGGCGATCAGCCGCTGGGCGTCCACGGTGACGGCGAGGTGGGCGAGCGGGTCCTCCAGGTGGGTGTCGGCGCCGTGCTGGGTGACCAGGACCTGTGGCCGGAACGCGTCGAGCAGTTCGGGCACCAGGGCGTGGAAGGCGCGCAGCCAGCCGGCGTCGCCGGTGCCCGCGGGCAGCGGCAGGTTGGCGGCGGAGCCGGGGGCGTCCTCGCCGCCGGTCTCGATCGACCAGCCGGTCTGCGGGAAGAGCGTGGCGGGGTGCTCGTGCAGCGAGACGGTGAGCACCCGGGGGTCGTTCCAGAAGGCCGCCTGGACGCCGTCGCCGTGGTGGACGTCCACGTCGACGTAGGCGACCCGCTCGGCGCCGAGTTCGAGCAGCCGGCCGATGGCCAGCGCCGGGTCGTTGTAGACGCAGAAGCCGGAGGCCTTGCCGGGCATCGCGTGGTGCAGCCCGCCGCTGAAGTTGACGGCGTGCGGGGTCTCGCCGCGCCAGACCGCCTCGGCGGCGGCCACGGACTGGCCGGCGATCAGTGCCGAGGCCGAGTGGATCGCCGGGAAGGACCAGTTGTCGTCGGTGCCCAGTCCGTGCAGCGGGTCGGAGCGCTCGGGATGGGCGGCGGCGTTCCGGACCGCCTCGACGTACTCCCGGGTGTGCACCAGCCGGAGGGTGGACTCGCCGGCGGGCGGCGCGGAGCGGACGGTCACCCCGGGTGCGGTGCTCAGTCCGAGGGCCTCGACCAGGCGCATGGTGAGGGCCAGCCGGGTCGGGTCCATCGGGTGGCCGGGGCCGAAGTCGTAGGCGGTGACGGCCTCGTCCCAGAAGAGGTGCAGGCCGCAGGGGGTGTCACGCTCGGCTTCGGGCATGGCCTCCACCGTAGCGGGTGGCGGTGGCCGGACCGCCGTCAGGGCGCGCCGGGGCGGCACTCGCGGGAGCCGCCGGGCGCGGGGTGCGCAAGGAAACTACGGAAGTTGTGGGGCAGCTGTGGAGGCGGGTGTCGAGGCGGTGCAGACAAACGCTTTGCGACTCCATATCCTCTCCGCCATGAAGCCATTCAGCGTGCAACGCCTTGGGGTAATTCTCGCTGCAATACTGGGTTTTGGCGTCTTCTTCGCCGCCCAGCCGGCCTCCGCCGCGGTCAGCGGCACCGCCTTCGCGGTCGACAAGTCGACGGCGAAGGCGGGAGACCAGCTGACCCTGACGCTGTCGCTCACCAACAGTGAGACCAGTCCCATCTACTTCGCCTACGAGGCCGTCCAGCCGACCTGGCCGGCCAACACGCAGGCCGGAGCGTTCACCGTCCTCAGCTGCACCGGTGACACCTCCGACTGCGCGATCAACGGGAACAGCGCCAACTTCCACTTCAACGCGCCGATCGCGCCCGGGGCGACGAAGAGCGTCACGCTCACCGTCAAGATCACCGACACCCCGGCGTGGGGCACCGCGCCGTACACGCTGAACTGGGCGCCGTACGTCTACTACGAGTTCGGCCAGGTCGGCAACGGCACGGCCAAGGACCAGGGCTGGACCTACGGAGTGCCCGAGCTCCAGACCGTGATCAGCTGACCCCACGTCCCGTCGACCGCCCCCGCCGTCACCCGACGGCGGGGGCCGGGGCGGGCTCCGGGGCGGGTTCCGGGGCGAAGCGGTCGGCCAGCGGCAGGACGGCGAGCACCAGCAGCATCGGGGCGAGCAGCGCCCAGCGGTACGAAGCGGCGTCCGCGATCGCCCCGACCAGCGGCGAACCCAGCAGGAACCCCACGTAGTTGAAGAGGTTGAGCCGGGCCACCGCGGCGTCGGAGTCGGCCGGGAGGAGCCGGCCGCCGGCCGCGAACACCTGCGGGATGATCGCGCAGATGCCGAAGCCCAGCACGGTGAAGGCGGCGATGCCCGCCCAGGCGTCGGGCGCGACCGCGGCCAGCCCGAAGCCGAGCGCGGCCAGCGCGGCACCGGTACGGACCACCGGGACGGCGCCGAAGCGCTGCACCGCGCGGTCGCCCAGTGCCCGGCCGACCAGCATCGCGACCATGTAGCCCAGGTAGGAGAGCTTGGCGAGGTCCTCCCGGCTGCCCAGCCCGTCGGTGAGGTACTTGACGCTGTAGTTGGAGACCGAGGCGTCCGCGATGTACGCGAAGGCCATCGCCAGGCAGAGCGGCAGCAGCGGACGCCAGGGGACGGACCGGGCGGCGGCCTCCGCGGCCTCCCGGACGGCGTCGCCGAGTTCGGCCGGGCCGGCGAGCAGGCCGCCGGTCAGCAGGGCGAGCGGGGCGATCACCGCGGCGGCCGTGCCGAACAGCACCGGCAGCCCGAGGTCGTAGTGCGAGCCGAGGCCCGCCAGGGCCGCGCCGAGGATGCCGCCGAGGCTGAACGCCGCATGGAAGCCGATCATGATCGAGCGGCCGTAGCGGTGCTGGAGCCCCACCCCAAGCATGTTCATACTCGCGTCCAGCGCGCCCACCAGCAGCCCGAACGCGCCGAGGGCCAGGGCAAGTTGCCACAGCGTGCCGCCCAGTCCGGCGGCCGCCAGGCTGAGGCAGACGGCGGGCTGGACCACCCGCAGCACGGTCCGTGCGCCGGTGCGCTTCACCAACTGCTCGGAGACGATCGACCCGACCCCGGCCAGGACCGGCACCGCGGCCAGGAAGACCGGCAGCAGCCCGTCGCTCAGCCCGTACCGGTGCTGGATCTCCGGGATGCAGGTGACCAGCAGGGCGAAGGTGACGCCCTGGAGCAGGAAGCTGACGGCGAGCGCCGCCCGCCCGACGCGCAGACCGGGCGCCGCGGGGGACGGGACGGGCCGTGCGGACGGTGCGGCACTCAAGCGGACCTCCAGGCGGACTCCACACGGACCTCGCAGACCTCGCTACCGACCGGTAGGACGATGTTGGCGAGAGCGTAGGGGGTGCGCCGCGATTACGGGAGGGGTCGCGCAGCGGTCATTTCCCGCCGGAGGCCAACTCCCGGGAGCGGTCCCGCGCCGCCTCCAGGGCGCCGAGCAGCGCGGCCCGCACCCCGTGGTTCTCCAGCTCGCGGATCGCCGCGATGGTGGTGCCGGCCGGGGAGGTGACCGCCTCGCGCAGCTTCACCGGGTGCTCGCCGGAGTCGCGCAGCATCACCGAGGCGCCGATCGCCGACTGCACGATCAGGTCGTGCGCCACCTGCCGGGGCAGCCCGAGCAGGATGCCGGCGTCGGTCATCGCCTCGACCAGGAAGTAGAAGTAGGCCGGACCGGAGCCGGAGAGCGCGGTGGCCGCGTCCTGCTGGGACTCGGGCAGCCGCAGCGCCTTGCCGACCGAGCTGAAGATCTCCTCGGCGCGCACCAGGTGCTCCTCCCCCGCGTGCGAACCGGCCGAGATGACGCTCATCCCCTCGTCCACCAGGACCGGGGTGTTGGGCATCACCCGGACCACTGGGGTGCCGGCCGCCAGCCGCTCCTCGAACCAGGCGGTGGGGACGCCGGCCGCGGCCGAGATCACCAGCCGGTCCGCGCCGACGTGCGGGGCCAGCTCCTCCAGCAGGGCGCCCATGTCCTGCGGCTTGACCGCCAGGATCAGGGTGTCGGCGAGCTTGGCGGCCTCGGCGTTGGAGACGGCCACCACGCCGTAGCGGGCCGCGAGTTCGGCCGCCCGCTCCGGGCGGCGGGCGGTCACCAGGACATCGGCCGGATCCTTGCCCGCCCGCAGCAGACCGGAGAGCAGGGCCTCCCCGATCTTGCCGGTGCCCAGGAAGGCGATCTTCTGTCCGTGTGCTGCGCTGCTGCCCATCGTCCGCTCCTTGCCTCGGTACTGCGGCCATCCTCGCACCGCCCACCGGCACACGCGGGGACCGTCCGACCCGTGGTCGCCACGGACCCGAACGACCCTTGCCCCTAGGGAGAGAACTCGGGGGTTTCCCCTATGGCCTCCCGGCTCCGGGGAGCGCACCGTGGAGTCATGGCACACGACGAAATGTCCCGACGTGAGAACCGGCAACTCGCCGTCGCCTCGGCGACCGTGGGCCCGTGGCGGACCGCCGCGGGGGTCGGTGCGGTGGTGGGGGCGACGGCCCTGGGGATCGAGGCGATCTCCGGGAACTGGTCGCTGAGCATGCTGGCCTCACCGGCCGGCTGGGGCCTGTTCTTCTTCTTCCTGGTCGGTACCGTCGGCGGCCGACTGCGGCGCGACACCACCGACCGGCGACTGCGCCGCTGGGCGAACGAGCACCCGTGGCAGTCAGCGCTCCCGGCAGCCGGCGGCCTGCTGGCGCTGAACACGCTGGCCCAGCTGTTCCTCGGCGACGAGGGCCTGTTCGGCGCCTTCTTCCTCTCGCTGCTGCCGGCCGGCCTCCTGCTGGCGATCGCCGGGGTGGTCGGGTCGGTCAAGCAGGCCCGCGGCAAGGGCTGACGGCCACCCGCGACCTGCCCGTTTCCGGACAAACGACACCGATCCCACGGATCACGCACACGCGTTCACCACGAAGTGTGCCCCCGATCAACGGATCGTCACACCCTGTCGGCATACTGGCGCGATGCCGACAGCCGAAGATCCGGAACCGCGCCCCGAGACGGGCCGCGAGGCGGGCGGGAAGGACCCGTTCGCCGGCCTCGTCCTGGACGAGGAATTCGTCCGCGGGGCCACCGTCAAGGAGCAGAGCGGGCGCACCCGCATGCTGTCCGCCCGGTGGAAGCACACCCCGCCGGTCGACCCGGGCGGCCGCCGCTCGGTCAACGACGGCCCGTCCGCGCCCAAGGGCCGGTTCGGGCGCAAGCCGAAGCCCGCCGCGCTCGACCCGTGGGGCAGCCCCCGCCCGCGCCGGCGCGGCTGGCGCGCACCGGTGCTCGTGGTGCTGACCGTCGCGGTGGTGCTCTCCGTCCTGAACGTCGACGGGCTGCGCACATGGTTCTCGGACCACGTCTGGAACAACTCCTCCGCCGCCCCGGTTCCCACCGTCGCCCCGGAGACCGCCAGGCCGACCTCGGCACCGCCGGCCACCCCCGACGACCAGCCGACCGTGGACCACCCCTGGAAGGGCTCCCCCGCCGAGGGCTGGCCGAACGGCCCGGAGGCCTTCGTGCTGCCCGAGGCCAAGGCCGTCGGCGTCTTCTCGGCCGACGAGGTCGCCGCCCAGCTCCAGTCGGTCAAGGACTACCTGACGGCCTCCAACCTCGACCCCCGGGTGATCGCGGGGGCCCGTCCGGACGCCGCCCTGGCGATGCTCGACCGCCAGGAACGGGCCAACGCCGTCGCCGCCCTCGACCACCCCGCCAAGGAGACCGACCCGACCAGCTGGTTCACCCGTTTCGACCCGCGCGAGGCCGCCCTGGTGGGCACCACCGTCAAGGTCCAGGGCCGGATCAGCTTCGAGGAGGACGGTGACGGCGGCGTGCTGGTGCACACCGACTTCACCTTCGTCTACCCGCTGCAGCCGGGCCCGGACGCGGAGAAGCTGGCCTCGTCCCGCCGCACCCCGGACACCGCGCCGGGCGGCACCGCCAAGCCGGTCGGCCTGGTCACCCGGGCCGCCGCCACCGACAACGGCGACACCTGGACGACCCGCACCATCGTGCGCAAGGTCGACGACGTCCGCTTCTACGACCCGAAGCACTACAAGGTCGACGCGAAGAAGCTGGTGTTCGCCAAGACCCAGTGGGACGCGGGCAACAGTGCCTGCGACGTCTACGACGGCTTCCTGCACCCGCAGTTCCAGCAGTTCACCAGCCACGACCCGGCACCGAGCGGCCCGACCACCGACCCGTACGACCGGAGCAAGGACATCACCCCGGCCGACCAGTGCGGCAGCGTCAGCCGGACCTAGGGCCTGATCGGGAGGCGTCAGCGCTTGCGCTTGGCCCGGCCCGGCGCCTTGGCGTCGGGCCGGCGGCTGCGGCCCGCCTGGCGCTTCTCGTACTGGGCGACGGCCCGCTCGTAGGCGGCCCGCCGGACCGCCTCGCCGGGGGCCTCGACCAGGCTGCGGGCGAAGTAGGCGAGCAGCGAGCCGGCCCCGCCGATCAGCCAGACCGCGCCGAGCGACTTCTCCTCGGCCATCCAGCCGGTCAGCTGGTCCTTGCCCTCGGTGAGCACCTTCCAGGTGCGCCGCACGGCCATCATCGAGCAGACCGCGATGGCGGCGGTCAGCAGCCCGTTGAGGAACGTGCCGTTGTCGGAGAGGGCGATGCCCTCGATGCCGAAGCGCAGCAGCAGCACCACGGCGGCCGCCGCGACCAGGGCGCCGATCGACACGGCGACCCGGCGCGGCCAGTAGCCGTTGTCCCGGTTCAGCCAGCTGGTGCCGAACCAGCGGATCGGCTCCGGCTCGGGGGCGCCGACGGGAGTGGGGGCGGGGGTGGGGGGCTGCTCGCTCACGCCGTCGATTATCACCCGACCGCCGCACACGGCGGAGGAGCCGTCCCGGCCGGTGGGACGGCTCCTCCTCGTTCCGTGCGGGCCCGGCGGCGTTCCGTGCGGGCCCGGTGCCGTTCCGTGCGGGCCCGGCCGGGTCAGCCGAGCTTGGACACGTCGCGGACGGCGCCCCTGTCGGCGGAGGTGGCCATCGCGGCATAGGCGCGCAGGGCCTGGCTGACCTGCCGGTCGCGGTTCTTCGGCCGGTAGCCGCCCGCGGCCTCCAGGGCCCGGCGGCGCTCCGCCAGGACCTCCTCCGGGACCTCCAGGGAGATCCGGCGGCCGGGGATGTCGATGGCGATGGTGTCGCCGTCCTCGACCAGCGCGATGGTGCCGCCGGAGGCCGCCTCCGGGGAGGCGTGGCCGATGGACAGGCCCGAGGTGCCGCCGGAGAAGCGGCCGTCGGTGACCAGCGCGCAGGCCTTGCCCAGACCCCGGCCCTTGAGGAAGGAGGTCGGGTAGAGCATCTCCTGCATGCCCGGGCCGCCCTTGGGGCCCTCGTAGCGGATGACGACGACGTCGCCCTCCTTGACCCGCTTGGCGAGGATCGCCTCGACCGCGTCCTCCTGGGACTCGACCACGACGGCCGGGCCGCTGAAGGTCCAGATCGACTCGTCCACGCCGGCGGTCTTCACGATGCAGCCGTCCTCGGCGAGGTTGCCGTACAGCACGGCCAGGCCGCCCTCGACCGAGTAGGCGTGCTCGACGCTGCGGATGCAGCCCTTGGCGGCGTCGGTGTCCAGCGACTCCCAGCGCTCGGACTGCGAGAAGGCCTCGGCGGAGCGGACGCAGCCGGGGGCGGCGTGCCACAGCTCGACGGCCTCCGCGGAGGGCGAACCGCCGCGCACGTCCCAGGTCTTGAGCCACTCGGCGAGCGAGTCGGCGTGCACGGTGTGGACGTCCTCGTTGAGCAGACCGCCCCGGTACAGCTCGCCGAGGATGGCCGGGATGCCGCCGGCCCGGTGCACGTCCTCCATGTAGTACGAGCCGTTCGGCGCGACCTTGGACAGGCAGGGCACCTTGCGGGAGATCGCGTCGATGGCCCGCTGGTCGAAGTCCAGCTCGGCCTCCTGGGCGGCGGCGAGCAGGTGCAGGATGGTGTTGGTCGAGCCGCCCATGGCGATGTCCAGGGCCATGGCGTTCTCGAAGGCGGCGCGGGTGGCGATCGCCCGGGGCAGCACCGAGGCGTCGTCCTGGCCGTAGTGGCGGTTGGTGATCTCGACGACGGTCCGGCCGGCGTCCTCGTAGAGGGCGCGGCGGGCGGTGTGGGTGGCGAGCACCGAACCGTTGCCCGGCAGCGAGAGGCCGATCGCCTCGGTGAGGCAGTTCATCGAGTTGGCGGTGAACATGCCGGAGCACGAACCGCAGGTGGGACAGGCGTTCTCCTCGATGATCGCGATGTCCTCGTCGGAGACGTTCTCGTTGACCGCCTGGGAGATCGCGTCGACCAGGTCGAGCTTGCGCACGGTGCCGTCGACCAGAGTGGCCTTGCCGGCCTCCATCGGGCCGCCGGAGACGAAGACGGTCGGGATGTTCAGGCGCAGCGCGGCCATCAGCATGCCCGGGGTGATCTTGTCGCAGTTCGAGATGCAGATCAGGGCGTCGGCGCAGTGCGCGTTCACCATGTACTCGACCGAGTCGGCGATCAGGTCCCGCGAGGGCAGCGAGTAGAGCATGCCGCCGTGGCCCATCGCGATGCCGTCGTCCACGGCGATCGTGTTGAACTCGCGCGGGATGCCGCCCGCCCGCTTGATCGCCTCGGAGACGATCCGGCCGACCGGCTGGAGGTGGGTGTGCCCGGGCACGAACTCGGTGAAGGAGTTGGCGACCGCGATGATCGGCTTGCCGAAGTCCTCGCGGGCTACGCCGGCCGCCCGGAGAAGCGCCCGGGCGCCTGCCATGTTGCGACCGTGGGTGACCGTACGGGACCTCAGCTCGGGCACTGTGCTCCACTCCTTCGGGGCTCTCGCGGGCACCCCGCTGCTGGGAGGGTTCGGGGGCCGCTGTGGGTACCGAGCCTACGCCCGCCGTCCGGCCGGCGGACGCTCCGTCCGCGATGCGAGCAGGCGGCGGGCCTCCCCGGTCAGTCCCGCTTGACGGCCACGGTGAGGTCCAGGACGTACGGCTCGACCACCTGTCCGTCCGGGAACTCGGCCAGCAGCGCCGCGCGCTCGGCGGCGAGCAGCGGTTCGCGCCGCTCGGGGTCCAGCGAGGCGAAGTAGGAGCGCGAGGTGAGGTTGTCGACCACCTGCTCGACCGGCACCTGCCGCTGCCAGCGCAGCTCGGCACGGGAGACCTCCAGCCCGGCGGCGGCGAAGGGCACCGTCAGCTCGGCGATCCGGCGGTAGCCGTGGTAGCGGCCCGACAGCGCCGCCCACAACCGCTCGTCCCGGGCGCGCACCCACGGGACGCTCTCGTCGAAGACGTTCCACCAGGCCGCGACGGCGCCGCCCGGCCGCAGCACCCGCAGCACCTCGGGGACGGACTTCTCGGGATGCGTCCAGTGGAAGGCCTGGGCGTAGGTGACCAGGTCGGCGGAGCCGTCGTGGAACGGCAGGTCGTCGCCGACGCCGCGGACCAGCGGCAGGTCCGGCGAGACGGCCTGGAACTGCGCGGCCATCCCGGCGGAGGGCTCGACCGCGACGACGTCCGCGCCGCGGGCGGCCAGCAGACGGGTGGCGATGCCGGTGCCGGCGCCGACGTCCAGGACCCGGGCGCCCTTGAGCCCGCGGCCCCAGAGCCGCTCCAGCTCGTCGAACAGCCCCTCCGGGTAGCCGGGGCGGCCGCGGTCGTAGGCGGCGGCCACCGCGCCGAAGCTCCCGGCCAGCTCGCGGAAGTTGCGGACCTCACTGAAGCCGCCGGCCCCGCCTGCGTTCTGATCGTTCGTCACTTCTCCCCCTCGGTAGGGCGGTTCGCGCCCGATCCGGCCGGACGGCTCAGCGTACGCGCGAGGGGGTGGCCAGGTGCAAGCGGGTAAAAGCGAGGGCCTCGGCCAGATCGGCCTCGCGTTCGGCGGGGGAGGCCGAGCGCCGGGTGTTGACCTCCAGCACCACGTGGCCGTCGAAACCGGTGCGGGCGAGGTGCTCCAGCAGCTCGGCGCAGGGCTGCTTGCCGCGGCCGGGGATCAGGTGCTCGTCCTTGCCGGAGCCGCTGCCGTCGGCCAGGTGGACGTGGGCGAGCCGGTCGCCCATCCGCTCGACCATCGCGAAGGTGTCGATCCGGGAGGTGGCGGCGTGCGAGAGGTCGATCGTGAAGTGCCGGTAGTCCTCGTCGGTGACGTCCCAGCCCGGCGCGTACGCGAGCATCTCGCGGTCGCGGTAGCGCCACGGGTACATGTTCTCGACGGCGAAGCGGACGTCCGTCTCGCCCGCCATCCGGTTGATGCCCTCGACGAACTCCTTGGCGTACTGGCGCTGCCAGCGGAACGGCGGGTGGACGACCACCGCGCTCGCGCCCAGCTTCTCGGCCGCCGCCCGGGCCCGGACCAGCTTGGTCCACGGGTCGGTGGTCCACACCCGCTGGGTGATCAACAGGCACGGCGCGTGCACGGCCAGGATGGGCAGCCGGTGGGCGTCGGAGAGCCGGCGCAGGGCGTCGATGTCCTGGCTGACCGGGTCGTTCCAGACCATCACCTCGACCCCGTCGTAGCCGAGCTTGGCGGCCAGCTCGAAGGCCACGGCGGTGCTCGCCGGGTACACCGAGGCGGTGGACAGCACCACCTTGGTGTCGGGGATGTGCAGGGCCGGGTGCCGGGGCAGCACCAGCCGGTCGGTGGTGCGCAGCAGCGGCGGGCGGGCGGCGTCGCGCTTGGCGGCCTTGACCGAGCGGACGGACTGGACGGCGGCCTTGGCGGCGCCGGCGGCCCGGGCGGTGCGGGTCTCCTTCGGGACGGGCTTCGCGGCGGCTCTGTTCGGGGTGCTCTTCCCGGTGGCGGGCTGCTGCGCGGTGTGCTGCTGTGCGGTGCGCTTCCGTGCGATGGCCGTCTTCGCTGTGTCCGCCGTGTTCGCCGTCTTCGCCGGACCCGCCGCGGTCGGCTTCGCGGTCTTCGCCGCTGCCGTCTTCGCGGTGCGCTGGGCGGCCTTGACGGCCTTCGCGGCCTGCTTGGCGGCCTGGGCGGCGGTGGCGCCCGCGACCGCCTTGCCGAGCCGGCGGCGCGGACCGTCCGACCGCGACTGCCCGCTCCCGGGAGTGCGGCCCTCCTGCGTTCCGTCCTCGCCCGCTGGTTGCACCACGGGAGACAGCGTAAGCGGAGCACGCTGCGAACGGGGCGGGATGACCGGCGCAGTGACCATCGGCACGTTGACCCGGCCGCGGTCGATCGACGCCGGCGTTCGGGCGCGGCCGGGTTACGGGGTGAGCGCCGGGCGGCGGCGGTCGGCCGGGCTGTCCATGGCGTCCAGGCGGCGCAGGATGATGCCCTCGCGCAGCGCCCACGGACAGACGTCCAGCTCCTGCAGGCCGAACAGGTCCATCGCGGCGTCGGCGACCAGCGCCCCGGCCAGCAGCTGCTTGGCCCGGCCCTCGGAGACGCCGGGGATCCGGGCACGCTCGGCGACGGTCATCGCGGACAGCCGGGGCAGCCAGGAGGCCAGCCCGCTGCGGGTGAGCCGGCGGTCGGCGTACGGGCCCGCGTCGGCGGGGGCGGCGCCCGTCATCCGGGCCAGCTGCTTGAAGGTCTTGGAGGTGGCGACCGCGTGCCGCGGCGGGCCGAGACGGTTGATCTCGCCGACCACGGCGGCCAGCTCGGCCCGGATGTGTCGTCTCAGCTCGCGCAGCACCTCCGGGTCGGCGACGTCGCCCGGCAGCCAGCGGGCGGTCAGCCGGCCGGCGCCCAGCGGCAGCGAGCAGGCGACATCCGGCTGCTCATCCAGGCCGCAGGCGATCTCCAGCGAGCCGCCGCCGATGTCCAGGTTGAGCAGCCGGCCCGAGGACCAGCCGAACCAGCGGCGGACGGCCAGGAAGGTGAGCCGGGCCTCGTCCTGTCCGGAGAGCACGCGCAGCTCGACGCCGGTCTCGGCGGCCACCCGGCGCAGCACCTCCTCGCCGTTCGCCGCCTCGCGCACGGCGGAGGTGGCGAACGGGAGGATGTCGACGACGCCCTTGTCCTCGGCGACCCGCAGCGAGGAGGCGACATGGCCGACCAGCCGCTCGACGCCGGCCGCGCTGATCGCGCCGTCCGCGTCCAGCAGCTCGGCCAGACGCAGCTCGGCCTTGTGCGAGTAGGCCGGCAGCGGGGCAGCGCCCGGATGGGCGTCCACCACGAGGAAGTGGACCGTGTTGGAACCTACGTCGAGCACACCGAGTCGCATAACTCTCCACGCTACGCGATGCGGACCCTGGTGAGAGGGGGTGTGACGGTATTCGCGCTGGTCCGGGACCGGGCGGCGGGACCGACGGCGATCCGGCGTCCCGGGTCGTCCGCGCCCGGACCGTCCGGGCGCTCAGTGGCCGCGCGGGCGGGCAGGGTGCCGGCGGGGTGGGCGACGGTACCGACGGTGCGGGTGGGCGACGGTACCGGTGACGGCCGACCTGTTGTGACGGCCGACCGTCACAACAGGCCGTCCCACAGCTGCTCCACGATGACGGCCCACCAGTTCTCCGGGTCCGCGAACACCGTGCCGTCCACCTCCGCCAGCGCGCGTTGCAGGACGTCCACCGCCCCACCCGCGGCCACCGGGTCGAGCCCGCGCAGAACGGGCCACCAGCCGGCGAACACCTCCAGGCAGCGGACGAAGGCGCGCAGGCTCTCATTGCAGTGACGGACGGTCGCGTAGTCCGGGTCCACCGCCCGGACGGCGCCGTCCACCGGGCCGAGGGCCAGCAGCGCCCAGCCGTCCGTCCCCAGCACCAACTGCCCGGCGAGCGCCAGGCGCTCCCGCTCGGCCGCCCGGGTGCCGCGCCCGGACTCGGCCAGCTGCGCGGCGAGCTGGGGCAGGACGGTGCCCTGGCGGGTGCCGTCGGCGATCGCCTCCGTGCCCGGGTGGTGCAGCGCGAAGAGCCCCGGCACCGCCACCGGGACGCCCACCGCCAGCAGCAGCGCGGCCGCGTCCCCGGGCAGTTCGGCGCGGGCGACGTCCGCCGGCTCGAAGCGCTGGACGCCCGCCGGGCCGAACCGCTCCGCGAGCCGGGCGGCGAGCGCGCTGTCGGACTCGTCGGCCGCCTCGCCCGCCGGGTGTGCCCCGCCCGGTGCGCGGGGGAAGGGCACCCGGTTGCGGACCGGACCGTCCGGCGACGCGGGCAGCGCCCGTACGGCGGCGGCCCGGTGGTCGAAGCGCGGGCCGTACGGGAGCTCGAAGTCGATCCGGGCATGGGGCAGTTCGGCGGTCAGCGCGTACGACCAGTAGCCGCCGGGCAGGGCGCTCATCCGCAGGTCGGTCCGGACGGCGAGCACGTCCTCGGCCGCCACACCCTGCTCGCGCAGCCACCACCAGCCGCGCAACGCCGGGTGCGGCAGGCCCGCCGCGGAGCGCAGGGCCAGCGACCGTTCCTCACCCGTGTCGTCCCGGTAGGTCAGCTCGGCCCGGGCACCCCGGCCGGTCGCCGGCGGGAGGGTCGGATCGTAGCCGCCGGCGCCCACGAAGTCCCGGTACAGCCCGACCACTTCGTCCACCGGTACCGAGGGCCACACCGTGAACCGTCCGCTCTCCCGGTCCACCACGGCACAGGCCGCCCCTACCTCCTCGGGCGCCCGCCGCTCCCCCGTGCGCGGGTCGACCACCAGCCGGGCGGGCTCCGCCCACACCACCCAGCCGAGCTCGAACTCGTGGGTGCACACCCGCCGCACCGTCCCGGCCCCCTGCGGCAGATCCCCGTTGACCCACCGGTGCCCCGCCTCCACCGCCTGCGCCCGCGAAATCACCCGGCCACCCCCGTCCCGTCCACTCCCCGCCGCCCATCCCGGCCCGACCCGCGACCCTACGCCCGCGCCCCACGCCCGCACCAAGCACCAAGCACCAAGCACCAAGCACCAAGCACCGGAAGCGCACCCCCTCATGCACGAGAAGTCGGCCCCGCCGACTTCCCACGCGGGCGTCCACATCCCCTGCCGCCCGGCGACCGGCCCCGGAAGAACGAATATGACGTCCGGTCTACATATTCACGCGCAGACCCAAGCCCGCCCGGACCGGATCCGCGTGAGAAGTCGGCCCGGCCGACTTCTCACGCATCACCGGCGACGAATATGTCGGTCGGTCTACATATTTCTGCCAGACTCGAACCCAGCCATCCCGAATGCACACAGAAAGTCGGCCGGGCCGACTTCTCACGCGGGCTCCTTCCACTGCCCCGCATTCCACCGTGCGGCAAGTCCGCGAGGTCGACTCCCCACGCGGACCCCTCCCGCTACCGCGCATTCCACCGCCGAGGGCCAGCGCGGCAGGCCGCCGCGCAGGAAGTCGGCCTGGTCGACTTCCTGCGCACCGCTCCCAGTTCCGCGCTTCCTCCCCTTCCGAGGGGCACCCTGACCCCCCAGTGCAGGAAGTCGGACGGGCCGACTTCCTGCACTGGGGGGTCAGGGGGTGGGGGTGAGGGGGCGGCCTTCGGGGGTGAGGGCGATGGCCCAGAGGCCGTGGGTGGCGGGGTGGAGGGGGGTGGGGGCCCGGCGGGCGAGCTGATGGTCGAGGTAGGTGACGGTGTCCTGGTGGTTGACGGCGTTCCAGGCGTGCGGACGGCCGTAGGCGTCGAGGGTGAGGAGTAGCGCCTGGGAGCCGTGGCCGGCGCGGCGGAGGTCGTCGGCGAGGCGGTCGAAGGCCCGGCCGCCGTCGCCCAGGTCCCGGAAGGGGGAGCCGAGTTCGCGTTCGGCGCGGTCCCGGCCGCCGCGTTCGCCGGCGTCGCCGTCGGTGGGGATGCGCGGGGCCGCGCAGGTCGGGCGGCCGGTGTGGCACTCGACCGCCGAGAGGGCGATCTCCAGGCTGTTGTTGGCCCGGCCCGGTTCGCGGAAGCCGCCGTCGTTGACGGCCTCCGCCCAGCCGCCGGCCGCCGGGTCGGGGTGACGGACGGGCAGGCCGTCCTCGTCCCGGGGCGCGCGGCGTTCGAGTTCGGCCTGGTGCTGCGGGTCGACCGGCGCGAGCCCGCCCGGCAGGCCGTACGGACGGCTGTCGGCGATGCTGCGCGGCCGGACCGCCGGGTCGTCCGGCCGGGCTCCGCGCCGTGCGCGCAGGGCGAGTTGGAGGGCCATCGCGTGGGCGGTCGCGACCGGGACCGCGCCCCAGGCGAGGGTCGGGTCGGCGAGTCCCGCCGCGTTCTCCCGCCTCCGGGCCTCCACCGGGTGGGTTTCGGGCCGGCCGATCACCGGGGTGGTCCCGACGATCGGGGGTGCGGCAGGGGGTGGCGGCGCGGCGTGGACGGGCGGCGGTCCGACGACCGGGTGCGGTGCCGCACCGGCCGGGGTCCGGGCCACCGGCGCGCCGGGCTGCGGCCCCCCGACGGCCGGCCCACCGACGGCCGGCCCGCCGCCCGCCCCGACACCGCTGCCGAACGGCGCCGCCACGTTCACGGGCCCGCCGGCGGCGCCCGCCAGCGGCCCGGGCCCGACGGTGCCGACGGGCCCGGCCGGCTGGTACCCGCCGTACACCGGAGTCCCGAACTGCCCGGGCACTGCGACCGGCCGGACCGGCGGCGGAGCGTCCGGCGCCGGGCCGCCCGCCGGGCCGCCGGCGGACGGCGCGGTGACGGGCGCGGTCGGCGCACTCACCGAGTCCGTCCGCACGGTCACCGGCCCACCTCCGCCACCACCACCCGCACCACCCGCACCGCCACCGCCACCGCCGTGCACGGAGGCCGCGGGCGCCTGGAGCGGGTAGTCCCCGGCCGCCCGGACCGCCGGCCCGCCGCCCTGCCGGACCGGCGCGACCGCGGACGGCGCCGACGACGCCGGTGGCGACCAGTCACCGCCCCCGCTCCCTGTCGCCCGGTGCTGCCCCGGCGGGCCCCCGGCGGCGGCGTACCCGCCCCCGGCCCCGCCCGCCGACGCCCCCGCCGACACCCCGGCCGTCACGTTCGCCGCGACGGCCGCGGCCGGCCCACCGACGACCGCCCCCGGATCCGCCACCGCGACCGAGGCCACCGTCACCACGCCCGGCGTCCTCGGGTCCGCCGGCCCGCCGGGCTTGCCACCCCCCGGCCCATCCGGCCCACCCGGTCCCCCCGGCCCGTCCGCCCCCGGCGTCAGCCCGGCGAGCGGCACCCCGCGGACCGCCTTGCCGTTCTCGTCGGTGAGCACCGGCTGCCCGTGCTCGTCGAGCCGGACGGCGAGGTCCGCCACCCCGACCACCGGCTTGCCGTCCGGCCCGGGGACGACCAGCAGCCCGGTGGCGTCGGCCACCGGTGTGCCGTCGGCGCGGAGGATGACCGGCTGCCCGTCCTGGCCGAGGACGGGCGTGCCGTGCTCGTCCACCTTGACCGTCAGCCCGGGCACGCCGACCAGCGGCTTGCCGTCCTTCCCGGCGAGCAGGACCAGCCCGGAGCCGTCCGCGCCGAGCACGCCCGGTTCGCCGAGGGCGGCGGGCAGCCCGGCGGCGAGCGGGTCGAACGCGCCGCCGCGGTACGAGGCGGCGGTGATCCCCGTCCCCTGTGCGGTGCCGAGCTTCAGCAGGGCGACGGCGGCCGGTTCCTTGAGCACGCCGGACAGGGCGTCCTTCATGGCGCGGCCGAGTTCGGCGAGCAGTCCGCCGATCTTCAGCCCGGCGGCCTCGACGGCGACGGCCGCCACGCCCGCCGCGACCTGCTCGGTGGCGGTGTTCCTCAGCTTGGACGCGAAGCCGCCGACGGCCTTCTCCAGTCCGCCGACCACCCCGCTCCGCGCCGGGTCGCTGTCGGCCGCCGCGGCGACCTCGGCGGCCGTCTGCTTGGCCTTGGCCGCCTGCTCCTCGGCGTGCCGGAGGTCGGCGGCGAGCTGCTGCAGGGTCACGACGATCTCGGCCTTGCAGGTGTCCACGGCGCGCGCGGCGGTGTCGAAGGCCCCGGCGACCAGCCCGACCGCGCTGTGCGCGTCGTCCAGGTGGCCCTTGCCGCCGGCGCTGAAGCTCTGCCAGTACGTGCCGAAGGCCTCGACCGCGTGGCCGGAGTTGTCGGCGGTGACCCGCCGGACGGACTCGCCGCAGCGGCGGGTGAGCCGGTCGGCCTCCTTGCCGAACTCGCGCCAGACCCCGGCGGCCCTGCGCAGGCCCTCCTCGTCGGCCTGCGGCCACTGCTGGCCGGTCCGGGCCAGCACCGGGACCAGTTCCTCGGGCAGTTTCCGGGACACGCGCTTCCCCCTTCGAGCCGGGTCCGTCAGACCGACATGTCCTTGGGGACGGCGGGAGCCGCCCCCGGGGTTGCCCCCGGCGCCGCGGAGTACACCGCGGGCGCCACCGGCGAGGCCCCCGGCGCCCCTGGAACCGCCGCCGGCCCTGGCACCGCCGCACCTGCCGCCGCACCCGGCACCGCCGAACCTGCCGCCCCCGGCACCGCCGTCGCCCCGAACCCGCTCGCCGCCGAGCTGTCCGCGTCGGCCGTCCGCGCGGCCATGGTGTGCAGCCCGGCCCCGACCCCGGTCACCCTCCCGGCCAACCCGCGCAGCCCGCCGACGAGTTCACCGCGCGCCTGCCCGTACACGGCGGCGAAGCCGCTGCCCGGCCGGTCCGTCCCCCAGGGCGCGCCGAGCGCGGCGAGGCCCTGCTCCAGGGCGGTGACGGCTTTCGCCAGCTCGCCGCCGAGCTTCTCGAACTCCCGCCCCTCGCCGTGCAGTTCCCACGGCTTGAGGACGAACTCCCCGCCCGCGCGGCCGGACGCCCCGGTGCTGCCGCCTGCCATCCCCGTACCTCCCCGTCACGGGCCGGTAGCGGCCCCGTAGCGGCCCGTGGCGGACCGGCCGCCATCGTAGGCCCGCCCCCGGACCCGCCCGCAGGGCCCGCCGGACCTCTTCACCCCGCCTTCACGCCGGTCGGTCCCGCCGCTTCGTGCCCCGCTTCGTGCCCCGTCACCGGTCCCGCCACCGCGCTCCCGCCGCCGAAAGCTCTACCCTTGCCGGGTGGCACCAGCAGAAACGTCCAAGAAGAAGTCCAAGGCGAAGCCCGAGGCCGCCCCCGCCCCCGCCCCCGTCGATCTCGCGATGCCGACCCTGCGGCGCGAGATCCCACGCGACGAGGTCCCGCTCGACTTCCCCCGCGCCTGGGTCGAGTTCGCCGACCCCGCCGACGAGGAGCAGGTCTTCCGCTGCGACCTCACCTGGCTGACCTCCCGCTGGTCCTGCGTCTTCGGCCAGGGCTGCCACGGCATCCGCGAGGGCCGCGGCGAGTCGGACGGCTGCTGCACGCTCGGCGCGCACTACTCGGACGAGGACGACGAGAAGCGCGTCCTGGGGCACGCGGCCCGGCTGACCCCCGAGCTGTGGGAGAACTTCGCCGAGGGCACCGACGCCAAGGGCCGGATCACGTCCGACGGCGGCATCACCATGCTGGACGAGGACGGCGACCGCCAGACCCGCCGGGTCGGCGGCGCCTGCATCTTCGTGAACAGCCCGGACTTCGCGGGCGGGGCCGGCTGCGCGCTGCACGCGCTCGCGCTCAAGGAGGGCCGCGAGCCGCTGGAGACCAAGCCGGACGTCTGCTGGCAGCTGCCGGTCCGCCGCACCTACGACTGGATCGACCGGCCCGACGACACCCGCTACCTCCAGGTCACGATCGGCGAGTACGACCGCCGCGGCTGGGGCCCGGGCGGCCACGACCTGCACTGGTGGTGCACCGGTGCCCCGGCGGCGCACCAGGGCGCGGAGGCGGTGTACGTCAGCTACCGCCCCGAGCTCACCGAGCTGATGGGACGGAAGGGGTACGAGGTGCTGGCCCGGCTGTGCGAGGAGCGGATCGCCACCAAGGGCGACCGCAGGGTGGCCCCGCACCCGGCGGACCCGGTCAGGAAGTCGAAGAAGGACCGACCGGCGAAGGACTGACCGGCCCCACCGGTCGGCACCGCCCCCGCCCGCCGGCACCGCCCTACTTGTCGCTACTTGTCGATGTCGCCGACCACGAAGAACATCGACCCCAGGATCGCCACCATGTCCGCGACCAGCGTCCCCGGCAGCAGCTCGGTCAGCACCTGGACGTTGTTGAAGGACGCCGAGCGCAGCTTGAGCCGCCACGGCGTCTTGTCGCCGCGCGAGACCAGGTAGTAGCCGTTGATCCCGAGCGGGTTCTCGGTCCACGCGTAGGTGCTGCCCTCGGGCGCCTTGAGCACCTTGGGCAGCCGCTGGTTGACCGGGCCGGGCGGCAGCGTGGCGAGCTTGTCGAGGCAGGCGTCGGCGAGGTCCAGCGAGTTGAGGGTCTGCTCCAGCAGGGACTCGAAGCGGGCCAGGCAGTCGCCCTCCTCGCGGGTGACCACGGTGAGCACCTGTCGCAGTTCCTCGGAGCCGTACGCGAGGTACGGCTCGTCGCGGCGCAGGTCGAGGTCGAGGCCGCTGGCCCGGGCGATCGGGCCGCTGACGCCGTACGCCTCGGCCTGTGCACGGGTGAGGATGCCGACGCCGGCGGTGCGGGCGCGGAAGATCTCGTTGCCGAGGACGAGGTCCTCGAAGACCGGCAGCTGCGAGCGCACGGTGGCGACGGCGGTGCGGACCCGGCCGAGCCACCCGGCCGGCAGGTCCTCCTTGAGGCCGCCGACCCGGTTGAACATGTAGTGCATCCGGCCGCCGGAGGCCTCCTCCAGCACGTGCTGGAGGTCCTCGCGGCCGTTGAAGGCGTGGAAGACCGGGGTGATCCCGCCGAGCTCCAGCGGGTACGAGCCGAGGAACATCAGGTGGTTGAGCACCCGGTTGAGCTCGGCGAGCAGGGTGCGGATCCACACCGCCCGCTCGGGGACCTCCATGCCGAGCATCCGCTCGACGGCCATGACGACGCCGAGCTCGTTGGAGAAGGCGGAGAGCCAGTCGTGCCGGTTGGCCAGCATGATGATCTGCCGGTAGTCCCGGGCCTCGAACAGCTTCTCGGCGCCCCGGTGCATGTAGCCGATCACCGGCTCGGCGCTCACGATGCGCTCGCCGTCGAGCAGCATCCGAATCCGCAGCACGCCGTGGGTGGCCGGGTGCTGCGGGCCGATGTTGAGCACCATGTCGGTGGTGCCCGCCGCGCCGGTGAAGTTCTCGGCTCCCGCCCCGATGCCGACCGTGGTCTCCCTCATGCCCCCAGAGTCTGCCATCCCGGCAGGGGCGCCAGGCTCGCAGGTTCCGACATCCGGACGGCCTGTACCAGCCACCCGAACCCGCCCAGCCCGCCCGGGTCGGTCAGTTCGGCCCCCTCCCCCGCCCCGCTCAGCGCCCGCAGGTAGCCGGCCGGGTCGCTGGTGGCCAGCGCGAGCGCCGGGCGCCCGCCGCTCACGCCGAGCGCGCGCAGGGCCTCCCGCTGGGTTGTCCACAGGCTGTGGAGAGCGGGCGCGGCGACGGCGTCCAGCGCGACGTGCGCGGTGACGTCGCAGGAGCCGTCCGGCACCGGGGCCACCTCCCGGCCGTCGCGGAAGCCGGCGTACGTGCCGAACGGCGGCCGCCGCCCGGCGGTGTGCCCGTAGTCGACGGCGACGGCCAGGCCGCGCTCCAGCCCGGCCACGGCCCGGGCCCAGGCGGCGTCCCGGGGGCCGCCGAACTCCACCACCTCGCCGGGCTCCGCGACCGGCCACCAGCGGGCGGCCCAGGCCGCGTCGGCCTCCGACACCGGCTCGCCGAGCCGCTGCTCCCCGGTCGCGGTGTCCACCTCGACGTAGCGCAGCACCCCGTCCTCGTCGACCTCGCCGGCGTCCAGCGGGACGTTGTCCAGCCACTCGTTGGCGAACAGCAGCCCGGTCACCCCGCGCGGCGGCTCGTCCGTCCACAGGGCTGTGGACGGCAGTCCGGCCGGGCGGTCGGCGATCTCCACGCCGTACGGGCGCAGCCGCGCCAGCACCTGCGCGGGCAGCTCGGCCAGGACGCCGGTGAGCAGCTCGCCCCGCCCGGCCCCCAGGTCGACCAGGGCCAGCTCCTCCGGACGACCGAGGGCCGCGTCAACCTCCAGCAGCAGCCGGGCCACCGCACGGGCGAACCTCGGCGAGGCGTGCACGGAGGTGCGGAAGTGCCCGGCGGGGCCCTCCGGCCTGCGGTAGAAGCCCCGCCCGGGGTCGTACAGGGCCTGTTCCATGGCGGGCGCCCACCGCATCCAAGTCATGGGGTGGGACGCTACCCGGCGCCGGATCGCCCCTCCCCATCGGATCAGGTGCTTCTCCGACCTACGGAGTAGGACGGATCGCCCTACCGGCGGACCTGGGCACGCCGGGCGACTGCCTACGCTGGACACGTGCATCGACTCAACGCCTGGCTCCGCCGTCACCCCATGGTGGTCGACGCCGCCTGGGCGTCGATGGTGCTGTTCTTCGGCCTGCTGCCGAACGACGCCTCCCTCGACGAGGGCTGGCGCTTCGACGCCTCGATCCTGGTCGCGGTGCTGCTGCCGCTGCTGATGGTCTTCCGGCGGCGCTACCCCGACCTCACGGTGGCCGCCGCCGCGGGCATCGGTGTCGGCCAGGTGGTCGCGAACGTGTCGCCGGGCGGCTCCTCGATCGCCTACCTGGTCTTCGCCTACACCGGCGCCGCCTTCGGCCAGAAGTGGACCTCCCGGCTGGCCCTGGTGGCCGGCCTGGCCGCCGGGCCGCTGGTGTTCTGGCAGATGAAGCCGGTGAAGACGGTCTTCGACCGGGCGGGCGACGCGCACACCCGCCCGTACACCTTCGGCGAGGCGGCGCTGATCACGCTGCTGATGAGCACGCCGTTCATCCTCTGCTGGGCCTGGGGCCGGCTGACCAGGGTGCGCCGCGCCTACCTGACCGAGCTGGAGGACCGCGCCGCCCGGCTGGAGCGCGAGCGGGACGCCCAGTCCAAGGTGGCGGTCGCCGCCGAGCGGGCCCGGATCGCCCGCGAGCTGCACGACGTGGTCGCGCACAACGTCTCGGTGATGATCGTCCAGGCCGACGGCGCCGCGTACGTCCTGGACAACTCCCCGCAGCAGGCGAAGGAGGCGCTCGGCACGATCGCCTCCACCGGCCGCCAGGCGCTGGTCGAGATGCGCCGCCTGCTGGGCGTGCTGCGCACCTCCGACACCAAGGCCGAGGAGTACGTGCCGCAGCCGGGCGTCGAGGAGCTGCCGGAGCTGCTGGAGCAGGTCCGCACGGCCGGACTCGACGTGGACTACGCCACCTCCGGGCAGCCGCGCGAGCTGCCGCGCGGCGTCGAGCTGACCGTCTACCGGATCGTCCAGGAGGCGCTCACCAACGTCCGCAAGCACGGCGGCCCCGACGTCCACGCCCGGGTCGCGGTCGACTTCGGCGAGCGCGAGCTGGCCGTCCTGGTGGAGGACGACGGGCGTGGCAGCACCGACGAGCAGCTGGCCGCCGGCGGCGTGGACGGTCTCGGCCACGGCCTGATCGGCATGCGCGAGCGCGTCGGCATGGTCAGCGGCAGCCTCGACGTGGGCCCCCGCCCCGGTGGAGGCTTCCGGATCCGCGCCGTCCTGCCGCTCAGGACGGCCCACTAGCCCCTCCGTCCAGCCACCGCCCCCAGCCCCGTCCAGTCCCCAGCCCCCCGTCCGCCGTCCATCCCCCCAAGGAGTCCCACCTTGACCATCCGCGTGATGCTCGTCGACGACCAGGAACTGCTGCGCACCGGCTTCCGGATGATCCTCCAGTCGCAGGGCGACATCGAGATCGCCGCCGAGGCGGGCGACGGCGCGCAGGCCCTGGAGCAACTGCGGCGCACCGAGGTGGACGTGATCCTGATGGACGTCCGCATGCCGCGGCTGGACGGCGTGCAGGCGACCCGCCGGATCTGCCTGGCCGAGGACGGCAGCCCGCTGCCGAACGCCCCGCACGTGCTCATCCTCACCACCTTCGACCTGGACGAGTACGCCTTCGCCGCGCTCAAGGCCGGCGCCAGCGGCTTCCTGCTCAAGGACGTCCCGCCGACCGAGCTGGTGGCCGCGATCCGCGCGGTGCACGGCGGGGACGCGGTGGTCGCCCCGACCACCACCCGCCGGATGATCGACCGCTTCGCCGAGGTGCTGCCCACTCCGCAGAGCGCGCCCGGCTCGGACGTCCTCGGCCCGCTGACCGAGCGCGAGCGGGAGGTGTTCCTGCTGGTCGCCCAGGGGCTGTCGAACGGCGAGATCGCGGCCCGGCTGGTGCTCTCCGAGGCGACCGTGAAGACCCATGTCGGCCGGATCCTGGCCAAGCTGGGCCTGCGCGACCGGGTCCAGGCCGTGGTGCTGGCGTACGAGGCCGGGCTGATCCGGGCCGGGGCCACCGACTGAGCCGCCGAGGCGTATCCGCTCCGGCGTTCGGGCGCGCCCGTAGACTGGGGCGGTACGTCCGGTACCCGTCGAGTGGACTGGAACGGTCATTCAGGACAAGGCAGGACAAGGGTGGACGTGAATCCGTCCGGCTTCGCCGACTCCGGCGAGTTCGCCCCGCTCGCCGACGGTCTCGGCGACCAGGTCTTCGGTGCTCCCGGCGACCCCGGCAACCGCCCGGCCCGGCTGGCCGTCGGCGTGGTCGGCACCGGCCGGGTCGGGCCCGCGCTGGGCGCGGCGCTGCAGCTCGCCGGGCACACCGTGGTCGCCGCCTCCGGGGTGTCCGCCACCTCCCGCCGCCGCGCCGAGGCGCTGCTGCCGGGCGTGCGGATCGTCACCCCGCCGCAGGTGCTGGCCGCCGCCGACCTGGTGCTGCTGACCGTGCCGGACGACGCGCTGGCCGACCTGGTGACCGGGCTGGCGGCCACCGGCGCGGTCCGCCCCGGACAGTTGCTCGTGCACACCTCCGGCGCGCACGGCGTCGCCGTCCTGGAACCCGCCACCCGGGCCGGGGCGCTGCCGCTGGCCCTGCACCCGGCGATGACCTTCAGCGGCACCTCGGTGGACCTGGCCCGGCTGGCCGGCTGCCCGTTCGGCGTGACCGCCCCCGAGGAGCTGCGGCCGGTCGCCGAGGCGCTGGTGGTGGAGATGGGCGGCGAGCCCGAGTGGGTGCCCGAGGAGGTCCGCCCGCTCTACCACACCGCCCTCGCCCATGGTGCGAACCACCTGGTCACCCTGGTCGCGCAGGCGATGGACCTGCTGCGCACGGCCGGTGTCGCCGAGCCCGGCCGGATGCTCGGCCCGCTGCTCGGCGCCGCCCTGGACAACAGCCTGCGCTCCGGCGACGCGGCCCTCACCGGCCCGGTCGCCCGGGGCGACTCGGGCACCGTGCGGCGCCACCTGGCGCAGCTCAGTACGGTGTCCCCGGACATCCCGGCGGCCTACCGTGCGATGGCCCGCGCCACCGCGCAGCGGGCGCTCGCCAACGGGACGATCGACGAAACGTCGGCGGCGGCGCTGCTGGACGTACTGAACGAGGAGAAGCGCTAGATGGCACGCGGTAAGCAGTCGAACAAGCCCCAGCGGACGCCCAAGGTCCACCGGGCCGTCGTGACCCGCACCGTGGACGAATTCGAGGCCGCGTTCTGGCCGGACGAGCAGCCGGTGGACAACGCCGTCGTGATGACCATGGGCGCGCTGCACGAGGGCCACGCCGCGCTGATCCGGGCCGCCCGCAAGCAGGTCGGCCGGGACGGCCGGGTCGCGGTGACGGTCTTCGTCAACCCGCTGCAGTTCGGCGCCGGCGAGGACCTGGAGCGCTACCCGCGCAGCCTCGACGAGGACGTGCGGCTGGCCGAGGAGAACGGCGCCGACGTGGTCTTCGCGCCGTCCGTCGAGGAGGTCTACCCGAACGGCGAGCCGCAGGTGCGCATGGCGGCCGGCCCGATGGGCGAGCGCTACGAGGGCGCCACCCGGCCCGGCCACTTCGACGGCGTGCTGACCGTGGTCGCCAAGCTGCTGCACATCACCGACCCGGACTTCGCCTTCTTCGGCGAGAAGGACGCCCAGCAGCTGGCGATCATCCGGCGGATGGTCGCCGACCTGGACTTCGACGTGGAGATCGTCGGCGTGCCGACCGTCCGCGAGGAGGACGGCCTGGCGCGGTCCTCGCGCAACCGCTACCTCTCGGAGCAGGAGCGCGCACAGGCGCTCGCCCTGTCCAAGGCCCTGTTCGCGGGCCGGGACGCCGCCGCGCAGGGCCCGAAGGCCGTCCGCGAGGCCGCCTCGGCCGCCCTGGACGGCGCCGAGGGCGTCACCCTGGACTACCTCGCCCTGATCGACCCGCACGACTTCTCGGAGGCGGCGGACGACTTCCAGGGCGAGGCGGTGCTGGCCGTCGCCGCGAAGGTGGGCGCCACCCGCCTGATCGACAACGTCCACGTCATCGTCCGCTGAACCGCTGAACCGCTGAACCACCGGCACCACCGGCACCACCCCCCTTCCGGCATGCACTCACAGGAGGCGTGACCCGCAATGCTCCGCACCATGCTCAAGTCCAAGATCCACCGGGCCACCGTGACCCAGGCCGACCTGCACTACGTGGGATCCGTCACGGTGGACGAGGACCTGCTCGACGCCGCCGACCTGCTCCCCGGCGAGCTGGTCCACATCGTCGACATCAACAACGGCGCCCGGCTGGAGACGTACACGATCGCCGGCCCGCGCGGCTCCGGCGTGATCGGCATCAACGGCGCCGCCGCCCGTCTGGTCCACCCGGGCGACCTGGTCATCCTCATCGCCTACGGGCAGATGGACACCGCCGAGGCCAAGGGCTACGAGCCGAAGGTCGTCTTCGTGGACGAGCGGAACCGGATCACCGGCCTGGGCGGGGACCCGGCCGAAGCCCAGGAGGGCACCGGACTGCTATGCGGCGACGCGGCGTACGGTGGCGGCAACGGCGCGGCCGACGCCGCCTCGCGCTGAAGGAGCCACCCACCGATGTCCACGCACCGCCTCACCGCCCCGGCCCCCGGCTGGACCGCCACCACCGACGTGGTCGTGGTCGGTTCCGGGGTCGCCGGCCTCACCGTCGCGCTCAACGTCCGCAAGGCCGGCCTGCGGGCCATGGTGGTCACCAAGGCCGTGCTGGACGAGGGCTCCACCCGCTGGGCCCAGGGCGGCGTCGCGGCCGCCCTGGGCGAGGGGGACACCCCCGAACAGCACCTGGACGACACCCTGGTGGCCGGCGCCGGCGTCTGTGACGAGGAGGCCGTCCGCACCCTGGTCACCGAGGGCCCGGACGCCGTCCGCCGGCTGATCGCCACCGGCGCCCTGTTCGACCGGGGCGAGGACGGCGAGATCCTGCTGACCCGCGAGGGCGGCCACCACCGCCGCCGGATCGTCCACGCGGGCGGGGACGCGACCGGCGCCGAGATATCGCGCGCCCTGGTCGCCGCCGTCCGCACCGACCCGGACATCGAGCTGATCGAGCACGCGCTCGTCCTCGACCTGCTGACCGACGCGGCGGGCCACGCCGCCGGACTGACCCTGCACGTGATGGGCGAGGGCCAGCGCGACGGCGTCGGCGCCGTCCGGGCCCGCGCGGTGGTGCTCGCCACCGGCGGCATGGGCCAGGTCTTCTCCGCCACCACCAACCCGGCGGTCTCCACCGGCGACGGCGTGGCACTGGCCCTGCGGGCCGGCGCCGCCGTCACCGACCTGGAGTTCGTCCAGTTCCACCCCACCGTGCTCTGGCTCGGTCCGGAGGCCGAGGGCCAGCAGCCGCTGGTCTCCGAGGCGGTCCGCGGCGAAGGCGCCCACCTGGTGGACGCGGACGGCGTCCGCTTCATGGTCGGACAGCACGAGCTGGCCGAGCTGGCCCCGCGCGACATCGTCGCCAAAGCGATCACCCGGCGCATGCAGGAGCAGGGCGCCCAGCACATGTTCCTGGACGGGCGGCACTTCGGCGCCGAGATGTGGGAGCAGCGCTTCCCGACCATCCTCGCCTTCTGCCGCGCCAACGGCATCGACCCGGTCACCGAGCCGATCCCGATCGCCCCGGCCGCGCACTTCGCCTCCGGCGGCGTCCGCACCGACCGGCACGGCCGCACCACCGTCCCCGGCCTGTACGCGTGCGGCGAGGTCGCCTGCACCGGCGTGCACGGCGCCAACCGGCTGGCGTCCAACTCGCTGCTGGAGGGCCTGGTCTTCGCCGAGCGGATCGCCGCCGATCTGGCCGGCCGCAACCGGTCCGGCGAGCTGCCCGAGCGCGCGGTGGACGTCGCCGCCGCGCACGCCGCGCAGCCCGTCCCGCTGCCCCCGTCCGAGGCGCGCGCCGAGATCCAGCGGCTGATGTCGCGCGGCGCGGGCATCCTGCGCTCCGCCGCCTCGATGGCCGACACCGCCGCCGGGCTCGCACTCCTCGCCGAACAGGCCTACGCCCACGTCGCCGAGGAGAAGCCGGCCGACCCCCGGGTGGAGACCTGGGAGGCCGCCAACCTGCTGCTGGTCGCCACCGCCCTGGTCGCGGCCGCCGCACAGCGCGAGGAGACCCGCGGCTGCCACTGGCGCGAGGACTTCCCCGAGCGCGACGACGCCCACTGGCGGCGCCACCTGATCACCACCCTCGCCGCCACCGGCGGTCCCGTCAGCACCCCTGAGGAGCAGTAGAACCATGACCCACTCCCACGAGGAACTCCCCCTGGCCGACCAGGGCGGCTGCGGCGACGGCTGCGCCTGTGGCGACGGCGAGGGCTACGAGACCGGTCTGGACCCGCAGCTGGCCGAGCTGCTGGAGCAGGCCGGGCTGGACCCGGTCGAGGTCGAGGACATCGCCACCCTGGCACTGGCCGAGGACCTGGCCGGCGGCGAGGACGTCACCTCGGTGGCGACCGTGCCCGCCGACGCCGTCGCCACCGCCGACTTCACCGCCCGTCAGGCCGGCGTGGTGGCCGGCCTGCGGGTCGCCGAGGCGGTCGTCTCGCTGGTCTGCGAGGAGGAGTTCGAGGTCGAGCGGCACGTCGAGGACGGCGACCGGGTCGAGGCCGGCCAGGTGCTGCTCTCGGTCCGCTCGCGCACCCGCGACCTGCTGACCGCCGAGCGCAGCGCGCTCAACCTGCTCTGCCACCTGTCCGGCATCGCCACCGCGACCAGCGCCTGGGCGGACGCCCTGGAGGGCACCGGCGCGGTGGTCCGGGACACCCGCAAGACCACCCCGGGCCTGCGCGCGCTGGAGAAGTTCGCGGTGCGCTGCGGCGGCGGCGCCAACCACCGGATGGCGCTCTCGGACGCCGCGCTGGTGAAGGACAACCACGTGGTCGCGGCCGGCGGCGTGGCCGAGGCCTTCCGGGCCGTCCGGGCCGCGTACCCGGAGCTGCCGGTCGAGGTCGAGGTGGACACCCTGGAGCAGATCACGCCGGTGCTGGAGGCCGGGGCCGACCTGATCCTGCTGGACAACTTCACCGTCGGGCAGCTGAAGGAGGCCGTCGCGCTGGTGGCCGGCCGGGCGAAGCTGGAAGCCTCCGGCGGACTGACCCTGGCCAGCGCGCGCGAGGTCGCCCAGACTGGTGTCGACTACCTGGCCGTGGGCGCGCTCACCCACTCCTCGCCGATCCTGGACATCGGCCTGGACCTGCGCGCCTGACCGTCCGGACCCGCGCAGCCCCGTCCCGACTCGCAGAAAGCGGCCCATGCTCCTCACCATCGACGTCGGCAACACCCAGACCACGCTCGGCCTGTTCGACGGCGAGGACGTGGTGGAACACTGGCGGATCTCCACCGATCCGCGCCGCACGGCCGATGAACTGGCGGTGCTGCTGCAGGGGTTGATGGGCAACCACACCGCGGTCAAGGAGGCCGCGGTGGAGGGCCTGGCGATCTGCTCGTCCGTCCCCGCCGTGCTCCACGAGCTCCGCGAGGTGACCCGCCGCTACTACGGCGACGTCCCCGCGGTGATCGTGGAGCCCGGCGTGAAAACCGGGGTGCACGTCCTGATGGACAACCCCAAGGAGGTCGGCGCCGACCGGATCGTCAACGCGCTGGCCGCCAACCACCTGTACGGCGGCCCGTGCATCGTGGTCGACTTCGGCACCGCGACCACCTTCGACGCCGTCAACGCGCGCGGCGACTACGTCGGCGGCGCGATCGCCCCCGGCATCGAGATCTCGGTCGAGGCGCTCGGCGTCCGCGGCGCCCAGCTGCGCAAGATCGAGCTGGCCCGCCCGCGCAACGTGATCGGCAAGAACACCGTCGAGGGCATGCAGTCCGGCATCCTCTACGGCTTCGCCGGGCAGGTCGACGGCCTGGTCGAGCGGATGGCCCGGGAGCTCTCCAAGGACCCGGACGACGTCCAGGTGATCGCCACCGGCGGTCTCGCCTCCCTGGTCCTCGGCGAGGCCACCAGCATCGACGTGCACGAGCCCTGGCTGACCCTGATCGGCCTGCGCCTGGTGTACGAGCGCAACCGCCCCGCGAGCTGAGCGGCGCTCAGCGGCCGGGGGTCGGGAAGCCCGGCAGGGCCGACGCGGCCCCCGCCACCGCGTCGGAGGGCAGCAGGGTGGTCAGGCCGGTCGGCGCGGGCGCCGGGATGGTGAGCCGAGTCGTTCCCGGCTGCGGGGTCGGGAGCGGCTTGCCCGCCCGCGGGTCCTTCGGGATGGCCGCCACGACCTTCTTCCAGCGCGGGTCCTTCACCACCGCGGCGAGCTGGTCCGGCGTCAGCGGCGGGTCGGTGCGGGTGATCGGCGTGCCCTGGTCCAGCGGCTTGCGGTTCCACTCCTGGAGCATCAGCTCGTACCCGGTCCCGGACAGCTTGGCGGACCAGGTCTTGGAGCCGGCCGGCTCACCGCTGCGTGTCCCGGCCTGGTAGATGCGCAGGTGCTCACCGCCCGGGAGGTCGGCCTCGGTGCAGGTGTCGTCCGGGGTCGTCGTGGGCGGGCAGGTGGTGTCGCCGACCCGGCGCATGATCCAGAACAGGTACTGGACCGGGCCGTTCCCGTCGTCCAGCACCAGCCGCAGCTGCGGGGTGTCGCTCTCGGTCCCCCGCGCCTCGCCCACCTGCACCGTCCCCGGCGGGAGCAGCTCGGTGAGCATCTGCTGGAACTCCGGGCCGGAGACCGGCGGGCCCGCCGCCGCACCGGAGGAGGCCGAGCCGGCGGACGCCGGGCCGCTCGGCACGGGGCCGGGCCCGGGCAGCAGGCTGCCGATCCCGGCCGCGCCCACCCCGGCCAGGGCCAGCGCGGCGACGCCCGCCACGGTGCCGATCCGCCGCCTGCGGCGCAGCCGGCGCCCGTACGACCAGCCGGTGTCGACCAGCCGGGTGGCCTCGGCGTCGTAGGACCCGCCCGCCCGGCCGAGGGCCTCGGTGAAGGACTGCTCGAACCGCTCGTCGGGCCCGTCGTGCTCAGCGGACATGCTGAACCAACCTCTCTACCAATCGAGTTGACGTGAGTAGTGCGGAGACGTCGCCGTGCCGTGCCGGCCGGCTCAGCGCTCGGCCAGCTCGTCGAGGCTGCCGCCGAGCAACGCGCGGATCCGGCCGAGCGCCCGGAAGGACTGGGTCCGGACGGCCCCCGGGGTGAGCTGGAGGATCGCCGCGGTCTCCTCGACGCTGCGGTCCTCCCAGTAGCGCAGGACCAGCACCGCGCGGTCGCGCGGCGCGAGCCGGCCGAGCGCGTCCACCAGGGCCAGCCGCAGTTCCGGGTCGCCCTGCGGGGCCTCGCCGTCCGGCACCGCGTCGACCGGCCGCTCGCCGCTGGAGCGGCGGCCGCGGTGCGAGAGGAAGACCCGCACCAGCACGGTGTGCGCGTACCCGGCCGGGTTGTCGATCCGGCGCTTGGCCCCGAAGGGGAAGGTGCGGTGCCACTGGACGTAGATCCGCCCGAACGCCTCCTGCACCAGGTCCTCGGCGAGGTGGGTGTCCCCGCCGGCGAGCAGGCAGGCCGACCGGTAGAGCGGTCTGGCGCGGGCGGCCGCGAAGGCCTGGAAGTCCTCGTCCCGCCGCCCGCCCCGGGACGCCTTCCCCTGACCGTCCGGTTGCATCCTGCCCGGCCCCCTCGCTCGTTCTCCCCTGACACCTGGATGACCAGCTGGCCCCCGGATGGCGTTACAGGTGGCGGCGAAAGGTTTTTTCACCAGGCCGAACATGGATGGTTCGGCGCGACGTTACCGACAAATCGGATATTCCTCACGTAGTGTCAGCCCATGCCTACGCCACACGGATCGCGCGGCGGTATGGCCTTCAGCGCCGACGAAGTCCGCGTGTTGCGCCGAGCCCTCGCCCAAGCCCTGCACCCCGCCGTCCCCGTCCACCTCCGGCCCGACCGGCCGGCCCTCGCCGGGCCGGGCGCCGAACTCTGGGCGGAGGACGTCCAGGACGCCCTGCGCCTGACGGAGGCGATCGACGAGGCCGTCCAGGAGGGCGGCCGACTGCGCGCCTTCCTGCTCGCCGACCTCGGACGCTACCGCTCCGCCCTGCCCGGCAGCGCCCCCGGCTACCTGGAACGGCTGGAGGACGCGGTGTCCGACGGGTACCTGCCCGGCCCCGAGGACCTCACCGCGCTGCGCGGGCTGAGCCGCCAGCCCTGCGGCCAGGGCGAGCGGGCCCGCCGCTCCCGGCTGGCCGGGCGCTGCCACGCGCTGGCCGAGGCCGCCGTCCGCGAACGGCTCGCCCTCCACACCGGGCAGCCCCGCCACCTGGTGGCCGTACCGAGCCCCGCCGCACCGCCGCACAGTCACCCCACCCCCGTAGGAGGACGGACCACCATGAGCAGCACCGAGTCCCGCCCGGAGCAGCCCGCCGCCGCGAAGACCCCGCCCCGTCCGCACCGGATGCCCACCCCCGCCGAGCTGTTCGGCCGCCGCCCCAAGCCCCCGGCCCGGCCCGCCCCGCCCGCCGACCTGTCCCCCGAGGAGACCGAGGACGTCGAACTCGCCACCGGCACCGGCTGAACCGGCCCGTCCGCCGAACGGAGGGGAGACCGCCACCGCGGTCTCCCCTCCGTTCGTGCGCCGGCCCATCGCCCGCAGGCCGGTCCATGTGTCGACAATGCCGCGATCCCGCCGGCCGCCGTCGATCACGTCTTCATAACCTTCACCCCGATGACCAGGCCGTTCGATCCCGTCCTGGGCGAATTGGCCGCTGATCAACCGGGTTGACGCCCGTTCAACAATCCCTAGGGTGCGGAGCCTCACCACTCCAACCGCGGGGGATTCACATGCTTTCGACTCGCACGCGCCGGATCCTCGGCGCGGGCACGGCCACGATCGTGGCCGCCCTGGCCTCCGGCACCGCGGCCGTCCCGGCGCACGCCGCCGGCACCCAGCTCCGGATCTTCCCGACCGGCACGATCCAGATCTCGACCCAGCCGGCCCCTCAGCCCCAGTTCGGCGAGAACATCCACCTGCGGATCGGCCGGACCGGCACCGACGTCGTGACCGGCGCCAAACTCGCGTTCGACACCACCGGCATCGACGGGCTGGCCACGCTCGGCGTCCCGGGCTGCGCCACCGCGGGCAAGGTGATCACCTGCGACATCTGGCGCCTCGACCTGGAGAACATCAACATCACCAGCCACCCGTGGCTGAGCGCCGTCGCGGGCGTCCGCCCCGGTTCCACCGGCACCGTCCACGCCACCCTCAGCGCCCCCGGCGCCGAGACCGCCGAGGCCGACATCCGGGTGGAGATCGGCGGTGCCGGCTTCCGCCCCAAGGAGCCCTCGGAGCAGCGTGACGTCAAGGTCGGCAGCACGCTCCCGTCGACTCTCGCCTTCGCCAACCACGGCGAGGTCGCGGCCCGGCGGGCGGTCGTCGAGGTCTACCTGACCCCGGGCCTCGACGTGGCCACCTGGCCCTCCAACTGCGAGTACGCGAAGGACAAGGGCGACTGGGCGGGCCACGGCTTCGGTTCCCCGATGCCCACCGTGCACGGCATCTGCACCATCGACGGCGAGATCGCCCCCGGCCAGGCCGTCAAGCTGAACGGCCTCGACCTCACCGTGGGCGCGGACGCCCGCTACGCCTTCGCCGGCTACTCCGTCTTCCCCGCCGAGGGAGCGAGCGGCAGCAGCGCTGCGGACCTGCGCCGGCGGATGTCGTTCCAGCGCGGCACCGGCGCTCCCGCCGCCCTGGTGCCGACCTCCGGCGAGGGGATCCCGGACGGCCTCGACTCGAACGCCTACTCCACCGAGCAGGAGGTCCTCGCCGACAACGGCGCCGACTTCGCGGTGAACGGCTCCTGGGCACCGGACGCCTCCGGCACCACCGGCACCTTCACCCTCGGCGCCGTCAGCGGCGGCCCGGCCTCGATCATGGACCGCAGCGGCGGCGAGAGCGCGCCCGAACTCCAGGTGCAGTTCCCGGAGGGGGTCACCGTCACCGGCCTGCCGTCGACCTGCCAGCCGTACGACTACGTCCTCGGCCAGAAGTCCGACAAGCCGCTCAACAAGTTCAACTGCGAGGGGCTGGGCGGGTTCTTCATCCCGGCCGGTGCCACCAACTCCCACAAGCTGACCCTCTCGGTCCCCGCGGGCACCGATGAGCTCACCGCGACGGTCTCGCTGCAGAACATGGCGAGCGCCTACGAGCCGGGCCACCCCAGCGCCGTCATGAGCTGGGACCGCAACCCCGCCAACGACCTGCTGAAGGTCGCCCTGCGGGCCACCCCGGCCACCACCCCCGGCACCGGCGGCACCCCCGCCCCGGCCCCGACCGGGACGCCCACCACCGCGCCCGTCACCGACCCCTCCCCCGCGCCGACCACCGCGGTCGTCCCGGCCGGCCTCAGCGACAAGGACTCCGCGAGCCCCGCCCGGGAGACCGGCACGGGCACCGGCGGCACCGGCGGCACTGGCACCGGCGGCACCGGGAGCGTCCGGACCTCCGACGGCCCGCTGGCCGCCACCGGCAGCTCCGCCGCCCTGCCGCTGGCCGCGACGAGCGCCGCCGCCGTGGTGCTCGGCGCCGCCGGTCTGGTCACCGCCCGCCGGCTCCGGGCCCGCCGCAACGGCTGACCCGAGCGGTCCGTTCCCCGGGGGAGGCCGCCGTCACGGCCTCCCCCGCGGGAATCCCGGCGCGGAGCACCGTGTGTGGCTGGCTACCCTTGTGGGGTGAGCGATCAGAGCCTTGTTCCCGCGACCGACGACCTTCCCGAGCAGATGCGCGTCCGGCGCGAGAAGCTGGACCGGCTCCGGGCGGCCGGCGTCGACCCGTACCCGGTCGGATTCCCCCGCACCACCACCATCGCGGACCTGCGTGCCAAGCACCCGGACCTGGAGCCGGACACCGCGACCGGCGAACGGGCCGGTGTCACCGGCCGCGTGATCCTCTCCCGCACCGGCGGCAAGCTCTGCTTCGCCACCCTGCGGGACGGCACCGGCGACCTCCAGGTGATGTTCTCGCTGGACAAGCTGGGCGCCGAGCGGCTGGCGGCCTGGAAGACCGACATCGACCTCGGCGACCAGGTCGGCGTCGAGGGCGAGGTGATCACCTCCAAGCGCGGCGAGCTGTCCGTGATGGTGGACCGCTGGGAGCTCACCGCCAAGTGCCTGCGCCCGCTGCCGGACAAGCACAAGGGCCTGACCGACCCGGAGGCCCGGGTCCGCCAGCGCTACGTGGACCTGATCGTCAACCCCGAGGCCCGCGAGATCCTGCACCTGCGCAGCAAGGTCGTCCGCTCGATCCGCCGCACCTACGAGGACCGCGGCTACATCGAGGTCGAGACCCCGATGCTGCAGCCGGTGCACGGCGGCGCCAACGCCCGTCCGTTCAAGACGCACATCAACGCGTACGACATCGACCTCTACATGCGCATCGCCCCCGAGCTGTACCTCAAGCGGCTGGTGGTCGGCGGCGCCGAGAAGGTCTTCGAGATCAACCGCAACTTCCGCAACGAGGGCGCGGACTCCACCCACAACCCGGAGTTCACCTCGCTGGAGTCGTACGAGGCGTACGGCGACTACGACACCCAGGCCGAGCTGATCCGCGAGACGATCGTCAACGCGGCCCGGGACGCACTGGGCACCACGGTCATCAAGGGCGTGGACGCGCACGGCGTCGAGCACGAGATCGACCTGGCCGAGCCGTGGGAGGAGGTCGCGGTCTACCCGGGCATCTCCGCCCACCTGGGCGTGGAGGTCACCCCGGAGACCGGCGTCGAGGAGCTGCGCAAGCTGGCCGCCGAGCACGGCATCCCGTTCGAGAAGGACTGGGGCCACGGCCAGATCGTGCTGGAGATGGTCGAGCGCCTGCTGGAGGAGAACGCCGTCCGGCCGACCTTCATCAAGGACTACCCGACCGAGGTCTCCCCGCTGACCCGCCAGCACCGCTCGCAGCCCGGCGTGGCCGAGAAGTGGGACCTGGTGATCTTCGGGACCGAGATCGGCACCGCCTACTCCGAGCTGGTCGACCCGGTCGAGCAGCGCGCCCGCCTGACCGCCCAGTCGCTGCTGGCGGCCGGCGGCGACGTCGAGGCGATGCAGGTGGACGAGGACTTCCTGCGCGCCCTGGAGTACGCGATGCCCCCGACCGGTGGCCTCGGCCTCGGCGTGGACCGCCTGATCATGCTGCTGACCGGCAAGAACATCCGGGAGACGGTGCTCTTCCCGCTGGTGAAGCCGGAGCCGAAGGCTTCCGCCGCGACGGCGGAGAAGACCGAGGAGGAGTGACCTGATGGACTACGTCAGCGCGATCGTGCCGCCGCTGGTCATGGCGATCGGCTTCGGATTCCTGGTGCGGGCCATCGTCCGCAGCCAGGGCGGGGCCCAGCGGGCCAAGGAAGACGTCGACTGATCCCGCGCGGGCCGGCAGGCCCCGTGAGGACCGGCGGGCGGAACCCGCGACCGACGCCGTCAGCCGCCCCGAACGACCGGCGCGCCGCCATTCCCGATTCCCGGGGGTGGCGGCGCGCCGGTTTGGCGTACTTCACAAGATTTGCCCCATTCACTCCCTATCCTGGCCGCACTATGGTCCGGCAACTCGGCGAACTTGAGAACGCCATCATGACCCGGGTGTGGCAGTGGAACCGACCGGTCACGGTTCGCGAGGTTCTCCTGGATCTGCGGTCGGAACGCGAAATCGCGTACACCACGGTGATGACCGTCCTGGACAAGCTCCACAGAAAGGGCTGGCTGCGCCGCGAGCGGGTCGGCCGGGCCTATCGATATGAACCGGTCTCCTCGCGTGAGGCGTACACGGCGGCACTGATGAACGACGCCTGGGCCACCAGCGACAATCCGGCGGCGGCCCTGGTGCACTTCTTCGGCCTGATGTCCCCCGAGCAACGCGAAGCGCTCCGGGACGCCTTGCGGGTGGCCGCTCTGTTCCCGCCCGATCCGACCGGGGCGGATTCCGCGGACGACGGACCCGATACCGGTGCGACGGAACCGGGAGCGGCGCGATAACGTCCGGGACCATGGAGGTCACCATCCGCCGGGCGCGGACCACGGACGTGCGGGCAGTGCGCAGGCTCATCGACACCTACTCGCGCGACGGCATTCTGCTGGACAAGCCCACAGTCACACTGTTCGAATCCGTCCAGGAGTTCTGGGTCGCGGAACGCGACGACAACGGCGTGGTGGTGGCCTGCGGCGCGCTGCACGTGATGTGGGAGGACCTCGCCGAGGTCCGCACGCTCGCGGTGGATCCGGTCGTCCGGGGCACCGGGATCGGGCACCTGCTGTTGGAGAAGCTGGTGCAGACGGCACGCTGGCTGGGCGTCCGTCGGATTTTCTGCTTGACGTTCGAGGTCGCGTTCTTCGCGAAACACGGTTTCGTCGAGATCGGCGAGCTCCAGGAAACCGATGATGGTACGACAGACCCGGCGGCGATCGCTACGGATGTCTATGAAGAACTCCTCCGCTCGTACGATGAAGGCGTCGCCGAGTTCCTCGACCTGGAGCGGGTGAAGCCCAACACACTGGGCAACTCGCGCATGCTGCTGCACCTCTGAGCCGCTCCACCCGGGTCAAGGGTTTGTGTTTTCCGGAGAAAGGCGCTTTCCTTTCCTTAGGCAATGGGTCGTTTAGCGGAAAGGGAAGCCCGTGGCACAGAGGGTGCAGGTCATTCTTGAAGACGATCTCGACGGCGGTTCGGCGGACGAGACGGTGACGTTCGCGCTCGACGGCGTTGCCTACGAGATCGACCTGAAGAGCGCCAACGCGGACAAGCTGCGCGGTCTGCTGGCGCCGTACGTGGAGAAGGGCCGCAAGCAGAGCGGCCGGCTCGCCGGTGCCCGTCGTCCGGGCCGCAGCGCCGCGGCGCGGCCGTCCGGCGGCGGTGCCCCGGACACCGCCAAGATCCGCGCGTGGGCCAAGGAGCAGGGCCTGGAGGTCAACGACCGCGGCCGCGTTCCGAGCAACGTCCGCGAGGCCTACGAGAAGGCCAACGCGTCCTGATCCCGGCACCGCAGGCCCGCCGGAGCGGGTGCGGGGCCCCGGCGGCCGGAGGCGGCGCCGCCATCACACGCACGGGGCGCGGAGGAGTCTCCTCCGCGCCCCGCGGCGCGTGCCCGCTGGGCCGCGGTACCGGGGGCCTGCGGGGCGCGGGCTCGGGCACGGGCTCGGGCGGCGGAACAATCACGGGCTGTGCAACGCTGTAAGGGCGAAGCGGTAACGAGGACACCCGGGACGGCGTACCCGGCCCCGGCCGCCGTTGAACCGCCGTCACCACGGCCCGACTTCTCGCCAGGCGAACACCGCCACCGCGGAAACTGCGCGAGAACCGCCCCGATACCGGGTATGAATGCAGGTGGACGGGTTCTTCGGCCCGTCCAGGGGCAGTATGTGCGACCGGCCTGACGGTTCCGGCCGCGCCCCGGCGGCGCGTGTTCGCCGATGGCGTAGCGGAATCCGGTGCATCCGGCCCGCCTGCGGGAACACCGTTTCCCAGCATCAGGTTGGGATTGGTGTCGGCTGGTCGCGCAGCATCTCGCTCCTCTACCGGGGAGTGAATCCGTGGGCCGCGCCGCTGAGCGGGACTAGCATGCGGAAGGACAGGGCGGGGACGGACCCCGAACTGCCCGACCGCTCTGAGGAGCGATAAACGATGTTCGAGAGGTTCACCGACCGCGCGCGGCGGGTTGTCGTCCTGGCTCAGGAAGAAGCCCGGATGCTCAACCACAACTACATCGGCACCGAGCACATCCTCCTGGGTCTGATCCACGAGGGCGAGGGCGTCGCCGCCAAGGCCCTGGAGAGCCTCGGGATTTCTCTTGAGGCCGTTCGCCAGCAGGTCGAGGAGATCATCGGCCAGGGCCAGCAGGCCCCGTCCGGTCACATTCCCTTCACCCCCCGGGCGAAGAAGGTGCTGGAGCTGTCGCTCCGCGAGGCCCTTCAGCTCGGCCACAACTACATCGGCACCGAGCACATCCTGCTCGGCCTGATCCGCGAGGGCGAGGGCGTCGCCGCCCAGGTCCTGGTGAAGCTGGGCGCCGACCTCAACCGGGTGCGCCAGCAGGTCATCCAGCTGCTCTCCGGCTACCAGACCGGCGGCGGCAAGGAGTCGGCCACGGCCGGCGGGCCCGCCGAGGGCACCCCGTCGACCTCCCTGGTCCTGGACCAGTTCGGCCGCAACCTCACCCAGGCCGCCCGCGAGGCCAAGCTCGACCCGGTCATCGGGCGCGAGAAGGAGATCGAGCGGGTCATGCAGGTGCTGTCCCGCCGCACCAAGAACAACCCGGTGCTGATCGGTGAGCCCGGCGTCGGCAAGACCGCCGTGGTCGAGGGCCTGGCCCAGGCGATCGTCAAGGGCGAGGTCCCGGAGACGCTCAAGGACAAGCAGCTCTACACGCTGGACCTGGGCGCCCTGGTGGCCGGCTCGCGCTACCGCGGTGACTTCGAGGAGCGCCTGAAGAAGGTGCTCAAGGAGATCCGCACCCGCGGCGACATCATCCTGTTCATCGACGAGCTGCACACCCTGGTCGGCGCGGGCGCCGCCGAGGGCGCCATCGACGCCGCCAGCATCCTCAAGCCGATGCTGGCCCGCGGCGAGCTGCAGACCATCGGTGCCACCACCCTGGACGAGTACCGCAAGCACCTGGAGAAGGACGCCGCGCTGGAGCGCCGCTTCCAGCCGATCCAGGTCGCCGAGCCCTCGCTGCCGCACACCATCGAGATCCTCAAGGGTCTGCGCGACCGCTACGAGGCCCACCACCGGGTCTCCATCACGGACGCCGCCCTGGTCGCCGCCGCCACCCTGGCCGACCGGTACATCTCGGACCGCTTCCTGCCGGACAAGGCGATCGACCTGATCGACGAGGCCGGCTCCCGGATGCGCATCCGCCGGATGACCGCGCCGCCGGACCTGCGCGAGTTCGACGAGAAGATCGCCGACGTGCGCCGCGAGAAGGAGAGCGCGATCGACGCGCAGGACTTCGAGAAGGCCGCGTCCCTGCGCGACGACGAGAAGCAGCTCCTGCAGGCCAAGGCCAAGCGCGAGAAGGAGTGGAAGGCCGGCGACATGGACGTCGTCGCGGAGGTCAACGAGGAGCTCATCGCCGAGGTCCTGGCCACCGCCACCGGCATCCCGGTCTTCAAGCTGACCGAGGAGGAGACGTCCCGCCTGCTGCGCATGGAGGACGAGCTGCACAAGCGCGTCATCGGCCAGAAGGACGCCATCAAGGCGCTCTCCCAGGCGATCCGGCGCACCCGTGCGGGCCTCAAGGACCCGAAGCGCCCCGGCGGTTCGTTCATCTTCGCCGGCCCGTCCGGCGTCGGTAAGACCGAGCTGTCCAAGACGCTGGCGGAGTTCCTCTTCGGCGACGAGGACGCGCTGATCGCGCTCGACATGTCCGAGTTCTCCGAGAAGCACACCGTCTCCCGGCTGTTCGGCTCCCCGCCCGGCTACGTGGGCTACGAGGAGGGCGGCCAGCTGACCGAGAAGGTCCGCCGCAAGCCGTTCTCCGTCGTCCTCTTCGACGAGGTCGAGAAGGCCCACCCGGACATCTTCAACTCGCTGCTGCAGATCCTGGAGGACGGTCGCCTGACCGACTCCCAGGGCCGCGTGGTCGACTTCAAGAACACCGTCATCATCATGACGACCAACCTCGGCACCCGGGACATCTCCAAGGGCTTCAACCTGGGCTTCGCGGCCACGGGTGACACCCAGACCGGGTACGAGCGGATGAAGGCGAAGGTCGGCGAGGAGCTCAAGCAGCACTTCCGCCCCGAGTTCCTGAACCGCGTCGACGACATCGTGGTGTTCCACCAGCTGTCCGAGGACGACATCATCCAGATCGTCGACCTCATGATCGACAAGGTGGACGAGCGGCTCAAGGACAAGGACATGGGCCTGGAGCTCAGCGTCGAGGCCAAGAAGCTGCTGGCCAAGCGCGGCTACGACCCGATCCTGGGTGCCCGTCCGCTGCGCCGCACCATCCAGCGCGAGATCGAGGACCACCTCTCCGAGAAGATCCTCTTCGGTGAGCTGCGGGCCGGCCACATCGTCGTCGTCGACGTCGACGGTGAGGGCAAGGAGGCCAAGTTCACCTTCCGCGGCGAGGAGAAGTCGGCCGTCGCGGACACCCCGGCCGCGGTCGCCTCGTCCGGTCCGGACCTGACGAAGTAGCCCAACTTTTAACAGACAACTTCACAGCCACCGAGCCCCCGGCGTTCGCGCCGGGGGCTCGGTGCGTTCCGGCCCCTCCGCGGTCGGCACCGGTACGGACCGGGACGGCGGCTTCCGCATGGGCTGGTACGGGTGCGCTCGGTTTCTCAGCGAGCTTTAACCAACATACGGTTGACAGACGGTCAGGTGATAGGGAGTCGCGGAGCATAGCGCCGTGACCATGTCACGGTCAAGGTCTATCTTTTCTGTGCACGCTTGTATCAAATGACGTCCACCTGTCTTTCATTTTGGTTTGCCGGGCTTTGGCCAAGAGCTGGGCCCCGGTCGGGGAGGACGTCACAACGTTGAAGAGCACCAGGAGAACCGCTGCGGCTGCCACGGCCGCAGCGGTCATAGTCACGCTCGGCGCGGGCCTGTTCCCGGGCACCGCCGTCGCCGCCGGCTCGGCCCCGGTCCCGCGGGACCCGGCCGAGGCCGTCCAGAACACCGAGCACAACCTTCCGGGCCCGCTGACGGCGAAGGTGGAGGCGGAGCAGAAGGCCGCCACCGAGAAGCTGCTCAACGGCACCGCCGAGGTCGAGCAGCACAACGGCAGCACCAGCGTGAAGCTCGGCAAGGACAAGTACGTGGAGCTCGCCCGCGAGCGCACGGACAAGATCTTCACCATCCTGGTCGACTTCGGTGACCAGGTGGACAACACCACCAAGACGCCGGACGGCAAGGTCAAGTACGGCGGCGAGGCCGGCCCCAAGCACAACGAGATCGAGAAGCCGGACCCGGCCACCAACAACTCGACCCAGTGGCAGGCCGACTACAACCAGCAGCACTACCAGGACCTGTACTTCGCCAAGGACAAGCCCTCGCTGAAGACCTACTACGAGAAGCAGTCCTCGGGCCGCTACTCGGTCGACGGCGTGGTCCAGGACTGGGTCCGCGTCCCGTGGAACGAGGCCCGGTACGGCTCCGACTACTGCGGCTCCAACGTCTGCGCCAGCGCCCAGGACCTGATCCGCGACGCCGTGGACATCTGGTACAAGGACCAGCAGGCCAAGGGTCAGACCGAGGCGCAGATCAAGGCGACCCTGGCCTCGTACGACCAGTGGGACCGCTACGGTTCGCACCACGACGGGAACTTCAACCAGCCCGACGGGTACATCGACCACTTCCAGATCGTGCACGCCGGCGAGGACAAGTCGGCCGGTGGCGGCAAGCAGGGCACCAAGGCCCTGTGGGCGCACCGCTCGTACGTCTACGGCAACCTGCAGGGCTCGGCCGGTCCCGAGGGCAACAAGCTCGGCGGCGTCCAGGTCGGCAGCAGCGGCCTGTGGATCGGCGACTACACGATGCAGCCCGAGAACGGCGGCCTCGGCGTCTTCGCCCACGAGTACGGCCACGACCTCGGTCTGCCGGACCTCTACGACACCGCCGGCAAGGGCATCGACAACTCGGTCGGCTTCTGGTCGCTGATGTCCTCCGGTTCCTGGCTCGGCGAGGGCAAGAACAGCATCGGCGACATGCCGAACGACCTCGACGGCTGGAGCAAGTACCAGCTCGGCTGGCTGAAGGTGGACCGTGCCAAGGCCGGCACCGAGTCGACCCACCACATCGGCCCGGCGGAGTACAACAGCAACCTGCCGCAGGGTCTGATCGTCGACCTGCCGAAGAAGAGCATCACCACCGACATCAACAAGCCGTTCGGCGGCACCGGTGAGTGGTGGAGCGGCAGCGCCGACAACCTGAACGTCACGCTCACCCGCGACATCGACCTGACCGGCAAGGCCAAGGCCAGCATCAACGCCAAGGCCTGGTACGAGCTGGAGCAGGACTTCGACTACGCGTTCGGCGAGGTCTCCACCGACGGCGGCAAGAACTGGACCGTCGTGGACGGCACCTGGAACGGCACCGCCCTGCCGCGCGAGAACGGCCGTCCGGCCCTCAGCGGCCAGGTGGCCGCCTGGGGCGACCTGTCGTTCAACCTGGACGCCTTCGCGGGCCAGAAGATCAAGTTCCGCTACCGCCACACCAGCGACGGCGGCCTGCACTTCCGCGGCCTGACCCTGGACAACGTCGCGGTCGTCGCCGACGGCGCCACCGTGTTCAGCGACGACGTCGAGAACGGTGACAACGGCTGGGTGGCCGACGGGTTCTCCCGCTTCAGCGGCTCGTACACCAAGGACTACGCGCAGTACTACATCGCGGAGAACCGGCAGTACGTGTCCTTCGACCAGACCCTGAAGACCGGCCCGTACAACTTCGGCTTCGCCGACAAGCCGGGCTGGGTCGAGCACTACTCGTACCAGCCCGGCCTGCTGATCTGGTTCTGGGACGAGTCGCAGACCGACAACAACGTCAGCGCCCACCCGGGCCACGGCCTGGTCCTGCCGGTCGACTCGCACCCGACCCCGCTGAAGTGGTCCGACGGCGCCCTGATGAAGCCGCGCGTCCAGGGCTTCGACTCCACCTTCGGTTCCCGTCGCGTCTCCCCGCTGACCCTGCACAAGGCCGGCGTCGAGACCGTCATCCCGAAGGCCAAGGGCGTCGACGAGTTCAACGACCTGAAGTCGTGGTGGAGCAAGGACAACCAGTACGCCGGTGTCGACGTCCCGAAGACGGGCACCAGCATCGAGGTCGAGAACGAGTCCTCGAACTACCTGGAGACCTGGATCCGGGTCCGCCCGGTCGACAACTGATCGTCACCCCCCGGGTAGCGATCGGCCTGTGACCAGGCAGCTCTGACAACTCCACGTCCGGCCCGTCCCCGCAACGCGCGGGGGCGGGCCGGACGCTTTGTCAGGCCCGGACGGCCGCCAGCCGGTCCAGGAAGGCGGCGGCCGCCACCGTGACGTCCGCGGCGGTCCAGTCGAGGGCGGGCGCCGCGACCGTGACCTCGGTCATCGACAGCCCGGGCGGCCCGCCCGCGCGCCAGGCGCCGAACAGCCCGATCCCGGTGTCCTCGGCCAGCCCCAGTCCGGCCTCCTCCAACTCGCCGACCGGGTGGGGCAGCCAGAGCTGGAACTGGTGGGTGTGCGGCGGGGCCGGGTGCACCCGGGCGCCGGGGACGGCGGCGAACGCCCGGGCCAGCGCCGCGGCGACCGTCCGGGCATGCGCCACGTACCCGGGCAGCCGCGGCAGTTCGCGCTCCAGTCCGGTCAGCGCGGCCAGCGCGAACGGCCACTGCTGGTAGAGCTGCCCGCCGTAGCGGTGCCGCCAGGCCCGGGCGGTGCGGACGAAGCCGCCCGGACCCGCCAGCGCGGCGCCGCTGATCCCGCCGAGCGTCTTGTAGAAGGAGACGTAGACCGAGTCGGCCAGGGCGGCGACCTCCGGCAGCGGCCGGCCGAGGGCGACCGCGGACTCCCAGATCCGGGCGCCGTCCAGGTGCAGCGCCGCACCGTGCTCCTCCCGCACCACCGCGGCCAGCTCCACCAGCTCCGCCCAGCCCGGCAGCACGAACCCGGCGTCGCGCAGCGGCAGCTCCAGGCTGAGCGCGGCGTACGGCTCGTCCAGGGCGCGCAGCTCCTCGGCGGTGGGCTGGCGCGGCTCGGTCGTCGGCCAGAGGCTGCGCAGGCCGGACAGGACGCCGAGCGCGTGCCGCTCGTGCCGGTCGGTGTGGGCCAGCGGGTGGGTGACCACGGTGCGCGGGCCGGCCGCCTCGGCGTGGATCCGCAGGGCGATCTGCTGGGCCATGGTGCCGGTCGGGAAGAAGGCCGCGTCCTCGGTGCCGAGCAGCCCGGCGACCCGGTGCTCCAGGGCGCGGACCACGCCGTCGCCGTACTGGTCCGGGCGGCCGTCCAGGTCGGGGACGGCGTCCGGCCCGGCGGCGGTGTCCGGCCCGGGAGCGGTGTCCGGCCCGGGAGCGGTGTCCGGTCCGGGAGCGGTGTCCGGTCCGGGAGCGGTGTCCGGTCCGGGGCCGGCTTCCGGGAGCGGGCCGGCCAGGTCGGCGAGGCGTTCGCGGATGCTCTGCGGCCGGACGCCGGACAGCAGCCGCTCGCAGCCGCGCAGGGCGGCGAAGCGGCGGTCCGGCAGGCTCGGGCGGTCACTGGCGTCGGGGTCTTCGCTCCTGTTGCCATACATGGCTCGATGGTGCCGCAGCGGGCCGGACCGGTCAGCGGTCCGCACGAAAGCGGTTCGAGCCCGCCAAACCCGGGCCGCGCGTGGCGCTGGTCACAGGCCCGCGGCCCGGTACGACCGACGGTAGTAGCGCGCCCGGGGGAACCGGCGGGCGCGCCGGAACGGGCCTGGACGATCGGATCTCATGATCGGTACTCCATCGGTTTGAATCTCCGGCGCCACGCCGACTACACGCCGTAGTACGTCACCCCGTTTGGGACTCCGCTCGGTGACCGTTACACCTGAGTGGTCCCCCGCTCAGCACGCGCCCGAACGGGCCCTTCGTGCTGCCCTCGTACGACCCGTGAGGTACGGCAAGCGATGTCCAACGTCCCGCCCTTGGCGCCGGCCCTGCGCCGGCTCGCCGCCCGTGCGGCGGCCCAGGCCGCGGCCTGGCAGCCCCGGCTCGACCACGCCGTCCGTACCCACGCCGCACCGCTGCACACACTCGCCGCCCGTGCGGCGGCCCAGGCCGCGGCCTGGCAGCCCCGGCTCGACCACGCCGTCCGCACCCACGCCGCACCGCTGCACACACTCGCCGC